>JAZJZP010000449.1:6469-10130 GCA_040389805.1 Pseudomonadota bacterium | reverse complement strand
ATCCACCTTGGGATAGATCACATGCGCAGGCATCACGCTGGTCAGCGAGGTGCTCAGCCATTCATAGGGCTTGGCGTCATCGGCCAAGATGGCTTTGAGGCTGCGCTTGTCCACCGGCACATCCACATGGGAGTCTGCCTTGACGTAGCCATGCCCTGGAAAGTGCTTGCCGCAATTGGCCATGCCCGCTAGCAACAGGCCATGCATGACACTCTTGGCCAAGATCGCCACCACGCGCGGATCGCGGTGGAAGGCGCGATCACCAATGACGCTGCTTTCGCCAAAATCCAGGTCAAGCACCGGCGTGAAGGTCAGATCGACACCACAGGCCCTCAGTTCACTGGCCAGCACATAGCCACAGGCCGTGGCGGCATCCGTGGCGGCCAGCGCACCGCTGCCCTCCCCGGCCTTGCCATCGTTCATCCACATGTCGCCCAGGCTGCGCATGGGCGGCACATGGGTAAACCCATCGGTTTTGAACCGCTGCACACGCCCACCCTCATGGTCAACGCAGATCAGCACGTCTGGCCGCAGATCCTTGATCTCGGCGCACAAGCGCGTCAATTGGAGCCGGTCAGACCAATTGCGCGCAAACAAGATCAAACCGCCCGTGAGTGGGTGCTGCAAGCGACGACGGTCGTCGGCATTGAGGCTCAAGCCTTCAATGTCCAGCACCACCGGTGCGTGAAGGATGTCCTCACCCACCGTGGGCTGAGATTTAGAGGGCAAAGTGCTCATGGTTGATTCGTTTGAGTTTCAATGACAACAAAAGCCAGCGCGTGGTCCGTCTCGTCTGTGACGGTGACATGCGCCTGCCATTTTTTTTGTGCAAACCAGGTCGCCAACTCGCCATTGAGTTGAATGAAGGGGCGACCGTTTGGTGCATTCAGTATTTCGCAGGCACGCCAAGCCATGGGCCAATGAATGCCCAAGCCAATGGCTTTGGAAAAAGCCTCTTTGGCCGCAAACCGGGTGCCCAGATAGCGCAAGCCACGCACAGCGGTTCTGGCCTGCCGTTGCCGGTAAATCTCGATCTCCTGCGGGCCCAATACTTTTTCGGCAAAGCGTTCGCCACGGCGGTTCAGTGTGGCCTGAATCCGCCGGATATCGCACAGATCGGTGCCGATGCCGACAATCATGATGCCCGACGGGCGAGCACGATCTCCGCCTTGAAGTCAGCAATCGCTTGCTTGAGTCCGACAAAAATGGAGTGCCCAATCAAGGCATGCCCAATGTGCAGTTCGGTGATTTCAGGCAACACGGCAACCAAGGCCGTACTGCTGGCCAACCCATCAAGCTCGGATGACGTTTGCAGGCTGCTACTTAACGCCAAACCATGACCCGCGTGCGTGCGCAAGCCCAGGCTTTGCGCCAAACGCAAGCCCGCTTTCAGTCGCTGCAACTCGGCCTGCACCTTGGCCGCATCGCCATCCCACCAGGCATTGGCCAGGGCGCCGGTGTGCAATTCCACGCAAGGTGCGCCGGCTTGGGCGGCGGCTTCAATCTGGATCGGATCGGCCCCGATGAACAAGGACACGCGCGAACCTGCCAAGGCCAGGCGAGCGCAGGCGTCCTTGATCCGAGACAACTGCCCTGCCACCTCCAGACCACCCTCGGTGGTCACCTCTTGACGACGCTCGGGCACCAGACACACATGCTCGGGACGCGTGCGTTCAATGATGCCCAGCATTTCGTCGGTCACGGCCGCTTCGAAATTCAGCGGCGCAGCGATGGCGGCTTTGAGTCTGGCGACGTCCTCGTCGCGAATGTGGCGACGGTCTTCGCGCAGATGAAACGTGATGATGTCAGCGCCCCCCTCCACCGCCAGCAGCGCGGCTGCCACAGGATCGGGAAAGCGTCCTCCGCGGGCATTGCGCACCGTGGCGACATGGTCGATATTGACGCCCAGCAAGGGGGCATCGTGGGTGGTCAGATGTGTGGCAGAGAAGTTCATGCCTGTTGAAGCTCCATCATGAGCTGGCGGGTGCGCAGCGTGTGTGATCCGAGATGATAGTGAAGCAATGTCCGCAATACGGATTTGAGTTCGACCAAAGCGGGCATGCACGCGGCCATCAGCGGCGCAAGCGCGGGAGATAACCTCGCCCGCCCGCCTTCACCGGGCGCAGAAAGCGCAGCCTCCAACTGTGCCAGTACCGCCCCGTCCAGCGATGAAACTGCCGAGCCAGGCTCTGCAACACCACGGCTTGGGGACACGCCCCATTCTGCGTGGATGTCATAGAGGCCACCAGGAAGCACGGACTCACCGCCCATGGTCAGGGTGGACAAATCAGGCAGGTGCCCCAACTGGCGCAGTAATATCATTTCAAAGGCCCGCAACGCCGCCTGCAGCAAGGCGGGATCTGCCAATGCTGGGAGTGTCTGCGCATAGGCGTCGAACAAACCCGGATGCGCGTCGTGGCGAGCCAGCAGACGCATCAGCAACTCATTGAGGTAAAAACCCGGCAGCAAGGCCGCGCCACCGGGCCATGCCGGGCCACCGGCCCATTCGGCCTGGCGCAGCAACCAGACCTCGGTTTCATCGCTGCGACGAACCCCGAAGGTGACGTGCAGGCGCTGAAATGGCATCAACACCGGCCGCAGTTGCGAATAAGGGCGCTTGGCCCCTTTGGCCACCGCCACCACCCGACCGTGATCGCGGGTGAACAGGTCCAGAATCAGGCTGGACTCGCTCCAGTCATGGCTGTGCAAGACAAAGGCTGGCGCCAAAGGTTTGGACGCGGCTCGGGCCACGGTCGAATCCCGCTACCAATCACTCGTAGCCATAGGTGCGCAGACGCGCATCGTCGTCGGCCCACCCGGAGCGAACCTTGACCCAGATCTCCAAAAAGACCTTGCGCTCCAGCAAGCGCTCCAACTCGGTGCGGGCTTCCATGCCAATGCGTTTGAGCCGCTCACCCTTGTCGCCAATGACGATGCCTTTGTGGGTCTCGCGTTCGACAATGATGGTCGCCGCGATCCGGATGATCCCGGTGGCCCGAGGGTGGTTGGCCAGTGGAGGCTCGTCGGTGTAGGTGTCGATCACCACGGTCGAGGTGTAGGGCAATTCATCACCCGTCAGGCGGAACAACTTCTCGCGGACGATCTCGCTGGCCATGAAACGATCCGTGCGATCGGTCAAGGCCTCCTCGTCGTACCACCAGGGTTGCTCTGGCAAGTAGGGACGCACAATGTCCAGCAAGCGATGGGTGTCTTCTTCGCTTTGCGCTGACAAGGGCACGTACTCGGCAAAAGGATGGCGCTCTTGCATGGTCTGCAGCCAAGGCAACACATCGCTGCGCCGATTCATCAAATCCAATTTATTGGCCACCAGGATGACAGGCTTGTCGGTCGGGCACAGCGCCAGCACCTTGGCATCGTCCAGCCCGAAGCGGCCCGCCTCTACCAGGAACAGCACCACATCGACATCGGCCAAGGTGGACTGCACGGTTTTGTTCAGGTTGCGATTGAGTGCTGCCGTGCCTTTGACGGTGTGCCGTGTCTGAAACCCCGGCGTATCGACAAAGACGAACTGAGCCGCCTGGTCTGTGCAAATACCAGTGATGCGATGGCGCGTGGTTTGCGCCTTGCGCGAGGTGATCGACACCTTTTGCCCCACCAAGGCGTTGAGCAAGGTCGACTTGCCCACATTGGGCCGTCCGAT
>JAZJZP010000449.1:0-6459 GCA_040389805.1 Pseudomonadota bacterium | reverse complement strand
GGCAATCAAGCCGCAACGCTGATCGGCCACGGCGATGCCACTTTTGGAAGCCCCCGTTTTGGCCATGGACAGCCCGGCCAACATGTCGTTCAACGATGGATTCACGTCCACAGCAGCAGGGACCTCGGGTGTCGTGGCGGGCGCCGCAGGCGTGCTGTCATCGGGAGACATTGGGGTATCGGGCATGGTCATCAGCGAAGGTCGCTTCAAGCTTGAAAATCAGAAATAAATCAGGCCTGGTCAGGCTCTGATGGCGATGCCTTGGCTTTGCGCGGCTTGATCACCACGGTGGGCTTGGGCGCGGTCGGCTTCAACTTTTGGACTTGTTGCAGGGCCTCTTGAGCCGCGATCTGCTCTGCGGCTCGCCGAGAGAGCCCTTCGCCGCGAACGCTCAAACCCAACTCTGCATGTTCACAAACGACAACAAAAACCTGCTCATGGGCCTTTCCAAGGGTGGCCTCAATGCGGTAGATGGGCACCGCCATCTTGCGGCCTTGTAGCCATTCCTGCAAGGCAGTTTTTGCGTCTTTGCTCCAGACTTCGAGCGGTGTTTCTTCCATTACCGGCTCGAACAGACGCAGCACCAAGGCAGAAACGGCATCAAACCCAGCATCCAGGTAGACCGCACCAATGATGGCCTCCAGGGCGTCAGCCAAGATGGAGGGACGCTGAGCGCCACCGCCTCGGGCCTCACCCTCGCTCAGGCGCATCACCTTAGGCAAGTCCAAGCCCACGGCCAGCTTGTGCAACATGTCCTGGCGAACCAAGTGAGCACGCACCCGGGTCAAATCACCCTCATCGCTTCGATCAAAACGACTGTAGAGCATGCTTGAGACAGCCAAGTTCAGGACAGCATCGCCCAAGAACTCCAACCGTTCGTAATTCTCAAGCCCAAAACTTTTGTGCGTCAGCGCCCTCGTCAGCAAACGCTGATTGGCAAACTCATGACCCAGGCGCTTTTGCAGTGCCAGCAAGAGTGCGCTGGTCGCAGGGGTTCTATCCTCAGGGTGCATCAGCAATCAACACCCACAAAAACCATTTCCATCACTTCGACTGCCCTTTGAACTTGATCAACAGGTACACCGGCTCAATCAAAAGAATTTCTTTGTCGTAGGCAAATTTCACCACGACCTTGTCGTTTTCTTTGCCGATGTCCAAGTCACGTGAGGTAATGGACTCAACGCCGTACTCGATCTGTGCAGCACGGTCAAACGCCGCGCGAATCTCAGGCACGGTTGAGCCGGACCCTGCCGCCGTGGTGACCATCTTCTGAATGGTCTGATATTCGGTAAACGCCGGCACCACTTTCATGACCACCAGCGCGAGACCACACAGCATCACGGCCCAAAACAGCAGGCCAATCATGGTAATACCCGTTTGCGAACGCTTCATCTTGCACCCCACTCGAATCATTGGAAAAAGCCAATGCGCTTGAGACTTCCAAAATTCATCCACACCACAAAGGCCTTGCCCACGATGTTTTCATCGGGAACAAAACCCCAGAAGCGAGAATCTTGAGAATTGTCGCGGTTGTCACCCATCATGAAGTAATGACCCGGCGGAACCTTGCAGACAACCCCCTCACCACTGTAGCGGCAGTTTTCCTTGAACGGAAACTCTTCAATGGCCTGCGCCGGAATGTAAGGCGGACGCTCCTTATCGATCAAAAGGCGGTGCGGGTGCCCTGGCAGATCTTCCGTGTATTGCGAGGAATAGCGAAGGCTGTCCTCGTCGTAGAACTCGGCCAACGGGGTTTGCTCAATGGGTTTGCCATTGATACTCAGGTGCTTGTTGATGTATGAGATTTCGTCGCCAGGCAAGCCGACCACTCGTTTGATGTAGTCCAAACTGGGGTTGACCGGGTAGCGAAACACCATGACATCACCACGTTGCGGCTCATGATTGGCCATGATTTTTTTATTGATCACAGGCAAACGAATGCCGTAGTGAAATTTATTCACCAGGATCAAGTCGCCCACCAACAAGGTCGGCACCATGGAGCCCGACGGAATCTTGAAAGGCTCGAACAGGAACGAGCGCATCAAGAACACCACCACAATGACGGGGAACAGACCGGCGGTCCAGTCCAACCACCAAGGTTGCATCAACAATCGCTCACGCGCCTGGGCGATATCACCATCCACCTGCGTGATGCCTTGCCGGGTCAATTCATTGCGCCGCGCTTCATCCTGCGCCTGCAGTTGAGCGGCCGCAGCTTCGCGCTCTGGTTGGAACTTGTAGCGCTCAGCCAACCAGTAAACCATGGTGACCACGGATAACACGAACAGCAACAGCGAAAAATTGCCCTGCCAATGGCCGAGGTACCAGCCCCCCAAATAGGCCACCAAGGCGCCGTACAAAATACCAGTGAGGAAACTCATCAATCGTCCACTTGAAGAATGGCCAGAAACGCTTCTTGAGGCACTTCTACCGCCCCAATTTGTTTCATGCGTTTTTTACCGGCCTTTTGTTTTTCGAGCAACTTGCGTTTGCGGCTGATATCACCGCCGTAGCATTTTGCCAGCACGTTTTTACGCAGCGCCTTGATGTTTTCGCGGGCAATGATGTTGCCGCCAATGGCCGCTTGAATGGCCACGTCGTACATCTGACGCGGGATCTGCTCGCGCATCTTGGCTGCCACTCCGCGACCACGGAACTGGCTTTGAGCCCGGTGCACGATGATCGACAAGGCATCGACCCGATCCCCATTGATCATGATGTCGACCTTGACCACATCAGAGGCGCGGTACTCTTTGAACTCATAGTCCATCGAGGCATAGCCGCGCGAGACGCTCTTGAGTTTGTCAAAGAAGTCGAGAACGATCTCGGCCAGCGGCATCTCGTAAGTCAGCATGACCTGACGACCGTGGTAGGCCATGTTGAGCTGCACGCCGCGCTTTTGATTGGCCAGCGTCATCACCACACCCACATAGTCCTGCGGCATGTACAGGTGCACGGTCACGATGGGCTCGCGAATCTCGCGGAAGCGGCCAATGTCGGGCATCTTGGAGGGGTTCTCCACCTCGATCACCGTGCCGTCGTTCAGCTCCACCTCATAGACCACACTGGGCGCCGTCGTGATGAGGTCCTGATCGAACTCACGCTCCAGGCGCTCTTGTACGATTTCCATGTGCAACAAGCCCAGGAAGCCGCAACGAAAGCCAAAGCCCAGCGCCTGCGACACCTCGGGCTCGTAGCGCAACGAGGAGTCGTTGAGCTTGAGCTTTTCAAGGGCATCGCGCAGTTGGTCGTACTCACTGGCTTCGGTGGGATACAGGCCCGCGAACACCTGCGGCTGAATCTCTTTGAAACCAGGCAAGGCCTCGGTGGCCGGGCCCGCGTTGTTGGGCAGCTTCTTCTCGACCGTGATGGTATCGCCGACCTTGGCGTTTTGCAGCTCTTTGATGCCACAGATCACGAAGCCCACTTCGCCTGCACGCAATGCGGTGCGGTCAACCGACTTGGGCGTGAACACACCGAGGTGTTCCGCTGGGTACACGGCATTGGCGGCCATCAGACGGATGCGCTCACCTTTGCGCACCTCACCGTCGACCACCCGAACCAGCATGACCACCCCCACGTAGTTGTCGAACCACGAGTCGATGATCATGGCGCGCAATGGGCCCGCCGGATCACCTTGGGGAGGCGGCATCCTAGCCACCACGGCCTCAAGGATGTCTTCCACCCCCATGCCAGTTTTAGCCGAACAAGGGATGGCATCGGTGGCATCAATGCCAATGACGTCTTCAATCTCTTCTTTGGCGCGCTCGGGATCCGATTGCGGCAAATCCATCTTGTTCAGGACAGGGATGACATGCACCCCCAGATCCAGGGCGGTGTAGCAGTTGGCGACGGTTTGGGCTTCAACACCCTGACTGGCATCCACCACCAAGAGCGCCCCTTCACAGGCCGACAGCGAACGACTGACCTCATAGGAGAAGTCAACATGCCCCGGCGCCGCTGTTTGGGCTTTGATGGTGATGCCGCGCTCGCGCTCGATGTCCATCGAGTCAAGAACCTGGGCTTCCATCTCGCGGTCACTCAGTCCTCCGCAGAGCTGAATGATGCGATCGGCCAAGGTGGACTTGCCATGGTCGATGTGGGCAATGATGGAAAAATTACGAATGTGGTTCATAAAAAAAAGGCACGTCGAAAAGGATGACGCGCCTTCCAACAAAAACGTATGGCAACTGCTTGTTGGGTCTTTATTGTAGCCAAAACGACCCCAGTGCAAGCCGCATCACGGCTGCACAAAAGGTCGTTGCAGGCCGCCAACAAGAACATTGTCAACAGGTTATCCACAAGAGGTTGTTGACAAGTTCAGCCTATCGAGACCTTTGAAAAGGCTGTCCAGGGAGACCCAGGAACACTCGGTTAGCAATGGCGCGCTCAACTGGGTTGATTGTAGCCAGATTCCGACGAGATCCCTGAAAGTTATCAACAGCAATTGCGTTGAAAAAACTCTTTTCAGCCCGTCAGAAATTGCGTGGACTTTTTACAATACAAAACCCCACAAAGAAGTCGGGCTCTCTGCGGGGCTGCTTTTGCTGCCGAGCGAGAACCCGTCTTGCTTATTTACCAGGACGGATCACTGCGTACTGCGCCCAGTCGCCACGGCGCACCAGCACACTCACGGGGCGCCCCTTTTCAAGCTTGGCCAACACCGCCTCGAACTGGCGCACGTCAGCGATCTGCACATTGCCGATCGACAAGATGACATCTCCGGGCCGCAACCCGGCACGTGCCGCAGGACCATCCACCTCATCAACCAACACGCCACCCGTGAGCTTGAGCTCACGTTTTTGCGCAGCAGGCACATCCGACAAACTCAAGCCCAAGGAGGACACCTGCGCAGATTTGGGTTCTGGCTTGCCGGATGACTTGGATTTTTCCTTGTCTTTGTCCAGGTCCATCTCGACCACCGTGATGCCCAGATCCTTGTAGGCGCCACGACGGAACACCTGCAGGGTCGACTTGGTACCTGGCTTGGTGCCACCCACCAAACGCGGCAAATCACCCGCCTTGTCCACGACCTGTCCATTGAACTTGGTGATGATGTCACCCGCCTCAAGCCCCGCCTTGTCAGCCGGCCCACCTGGCTCAACCATGCGCACAACCGCCCCTTGAGCCTTGCCCAAGCCCAGGGAGTCGGCCACCTCTTTGGTCACGGGCTCGATCTGCACCCCAATGCGACCACGCACCACCTTGCCACCCGCACGCAGTTGGTCGGCCACCTTCATGGCGTCATCAATGGGAATGGACAAGGAAATGCCCATGAACCCACCGGAACGACTGAGGATCTGGGAGTTGATGCCCACGACCTCGCCACGCATATTGATCAAAGGACCGCCTGAGTTGCCGGGATTGACGGCCACATCGGTCTGGATGAAGCGAACCTCTTCTCCGGTGTCCCGCGCCTTAGCACTGACAATGCCAGAGGTGACGGTGTTCTCCAAACCGAAGGGCGTGCCAATGGCCATGACCCACTCGCCCACCTTGAGTCGACTGACCTCACCGATGCGAACAGCAGGCAACCCAGCTGCCTCAATTTTGACCACCGCCACGTCGGTGCGTTTATCCATGCCGATGACCTTGGCCTTGAATTCGCGCTTGTCAGTGAGCGTGACATAGACCTCATCAGCACCGTCAATGACGTGCGCATTGGTCATCACGAATCCATCGGTACTCAAGACAAAACCGGAGCCCACACCGCGAGCCCGCTCCTCACCCTGATCAGACCCCTTGGGGGCCTCTTTGGGCGCGCCACGACGCTGAGGCGGCTGACCGGGCATGGGGGTGCCAAAGAAGCGACGAAAAAACTCCCGCATTTGCGCTTCTGCCTCATCCGTTTCCTCGCTCGACGCTTCACTGACGCGCTGAGTGGTGCGGATGCTCACCACCGAAGGCCCCACCCGCTCGACCAGCACCGAGAAATCAGGCAATCCCTGCACAAGCAAAGGCGCTTGCGGGGCCGCTGGCGCTGGCGCAGCTGAGGCAACGACCGTCGTAGGCTGTTGAGCCTGAGACGGATGAGGAAACAGGCTGGAACTCATCACCAGGCCAACGGAAGACACCACGGCACCGACAACCAAGGTCCGACGCACCACAGATCCCTTGGAAGGACCCGACTGAGAAGAAGTGGTCATTTCTGAAAACCTCGTAAAAATCAAAAATGGGATAAAGCTCTGAACGTTAGAGCAGCTTGATGCGCTGACAGTTCAGCCAAACAAAGGTTTCTATTCGTAAAGCAGACGATGACACGGCGCTATCGCAAATACAAACGCCGCCCGAATAAACCGCAGCGGCGCCTCTGTTTAACGACGGTAATCAAGCCCAAGCGCCTGAAGCAGCAGTCACGCTCAAGGAGACTCAAACCCCACAGTGCGCACCATGCCATCACGCGAAGCAAATGATCGGTCTAGCGGCAGCCCATGGCGAGCGGCCAGAACCTGCATCAGT
>JAZJZP010000448.1:16520-26060 GCA_040389805.1 Pseudomonadota bacterium | reverse complement strand
GCAGCGCAGGCGAGGTGTCCAGCTCCAATTTGGTGGCGGGACAGGTTGATGGCACCACCGTGCTATTGCTTGACGACCTGATCGCCAGTGGCGAGACCATGGTGCGCGCAGCCAAGGCACTGCGCCAGGCCGGCGCACGTCGTGTGGTGGCCTGTGCCGCGCATGGCTTGTTCGTGGATCAAGCCGCCAGCACTTTGTTGGACGAGAGCATTTCTCAGGTGGTGATCACCGAT
Source organism: Pseudomonadota bacterium (assembly GCA_040389805.1). GTDB lineage: Bacteria > Pseudomonadota > Gammaproteobacteria > Burkholderiales > Burkholderiaceae_C > Aquabacterium. Next base: position 25,827 of record JAZJZP010000448.1, on the reverse strand, counting down.
TCGGTCCCGCCGTTCAGAGTGCCTCCAGACAGTGTGCTGCGGCAAAAGCTTCGCATCGTCTCTTGTGCCGCTATGGCTGCCGATGCACTTCGGCTAAGCCATGAGGCGTGGGCTTGCTGACCGGTAGCTGCAAGGCTCGGCGTGCGCGCTCCAGATAGAGCCGTGCACGGGGCAGCCATTTGTCGGTGGCGCGTGTTTCGTCCACATCCAGCAAATGCACCACACACAACCGTGCACGCAGCAGGGCACGGCTGGCGGTATAGAAATTCATCAAGCCGATGGGGGCCGGGTCATGGAAGGTCAGTGAATATCGTGATCTCAGCCGCCCTGCGACCCAGGGGGCTCCGATCAGATCGCATTCCAGGCCCAGGTAGGCCAGCTCGTCCAAGGGGTCCACCTGGCGCAGTGCGGCGCTGAACTCCAGAGCGTCGATCACCACGGGAGTTGGCAGCAGGCACACATGTTCGGGCCGCAGGTCGCCATGGCCATCCACCAAGCGCTTTTGCAACACCCGGATGCGCAGCGCAGCCTTGTGCTCCTGAATCGCCGCACCGAAGGCATCCAGCAGGGTGCTGGCGCCGTCCAGCGCGAAACGTGGCTGCAGCAACACGCGACGGTTCAGCGTTAACTCAGACGCAAACCGTGCGATGTAGTCGTCCGCGATCAAGGGGGACCGCGTGGTGTAGCGGTAGAAGCGAGCCAGCACGTCAACCAAGGCATCAATGTCACTGTAGGCGGCGCGGCCAGCGGTGATCATCTGGTCGAGCATGCGCTCGGGGGGCAGGCGCTGCATGTGTACCAACCAATCGACCGTACTGCCATCGGTGGGCGCATGGACTTCATCGACGAGGGCGTAATGGCCATTCTGGCAGGTCAAGGCCAGCAGACCCAGGTAGACCTCCGGGGCCAATCGGCGGTTCAGACGCAACTCCTCGCGAGCATTGAGTTCACGCGCTTTCAGTGTCGAGAAGTCGAACCAGTCGGTGCGGACGGGCTTCTTCAGTTTGAGCGCGCGCTCGCCAGCCAGCACCACCCAGGACATGTGCGTTTCAATCAGCTCAATCGGGCCACCCGTGTCGGGGTGGGCATTGCGCGAGCCCAGAAAACACAGCTTCTCGTCGGTGATCGTGTTCATGGTTTCCTTGTGGGGCCTGAATGAGGCTGCTCGTTCAGAGTGCGGCCAGCGCGCTGCCCGGTGCGCAGATGATTTTTTAGTTCGATGCGAGGCGCAGCGATTGCGATAAATCAACAGGGTGATGGCGTTGTATTGATGCACGAGGGCGCTGATTTATCTCAAGCGCGATCATTTTTTGCGGTCTAGATTGTCATCAAGGCTTGCATGAAAGGAATTGGAGGAGGCGCTCACGCGTCGGGCGATCCGCGAGGCCCGCAAAATCCAGATCCATGTCGACGGTTCGACCTTGCGGCTCACCGGCAACGTCCACTCCTGGCAACAGCGAGGCGCCGCACACAAGGCGTGGCCTTGATTTCACCGTTTCCACACGTTGTTTTACCCGTGTCTTTTGGAGCTCATCATGAAACGTCAATGGATCGTTGTGGCCAACGCCGCCCATGCTCGCTTGTTCAGCCGCGTATTACCGTCCGACCCCCTCATCCCGCTGTCGGTTCTCGAACACCCGGAAAGTCGCCTCAAAGCCAGCGAGTTGGGGGATGATCGCCCGGGTCATGAGGCCAACGACATCACCCCCGGAGGTAACCGCTACGAACCCCGCACCGACGCGCGGCGCAAGGAGCATCAGCGGTTTGCGCACGAAATTTCTCAGCGCTTGGACGCGGGCTTGGCCGCAGGCGAGTTCAACACGCTCGTTGTTTATGCATCCAGCCCGTTTTTGGGCGAGTTGAAGGATCAACTCAGCGAGGCCGTTCAAAAACACCTGCAGGTCACCTTTGACCGTGACCTGACCTCATTTGGCCTGGACGAAATTGAGAGGCGCCTGCAAGACGATTTGGCCGAGAATCCTAGCCACCAATAGACCTGAGCTCAGGACAATACCCGCACCAGCCATCGGTTGAGGTCGGTGATTTCTTGCGGGCAGACCGAATGCCCCATGGGGTATTGATGCCATTCGAGGTCATAGCCCAAGGCTTTGAGCGTGTCGCGAGAGCTGGTGGCGCGGCCGAAATGCACCACCGAATCCTCCAGACCATGGGCCAGAAAGATGGGCGTGTCGAGGTTGGCCTCATGGAGTTCAGCCGAGGTCTTGTCCAGCAAAGGCAGATAGCCCGACATGCCCAGAATGCCCGCCAGACGCTCGGGGTGACGCAGACCTGTCTGCAGCGCCATGGCGCAGCCTTGTGAAAACCCCGCGATGACGATGCGTGCAGCTGGAATCCCACGGGCACGTTCACGCGCGATCAGTACTTCAATGGCCGTTTGGGAGGTGCGAAGGCCCGTTTCGTCTTCGCGTCGGGTTAGGTCGTCATTGCCAATGATGTCGTACCAGGCCCGCATCACATGACCGCCGTTGACGGTCACGGGGCGGGTGGGGGCGTCAGGAAATACAAAGCGGGTCGGGCCAATGGGGGTCAGGTCCAACTCTTCTGCCAGCGGGAAGAAATCGCTGCCGTCGGCGCCCAGTCCGTGTAGCACGATGATGCTGGCGCCGGGGTGGTCGCCGGTTTCGATTTCGGTGGTTTCAAGCATCATGATGTGGGTCCTTTCTCTGCCGGTATGCGCAGGACTTCTTGCCATCTTAATGATCACGGCAGGAATTGTCTGAATCGGGTCTTTGCGGCGCTATGATGAAATCATCGGGTTTCCCCGAGTGTTCGATATGACCCCAATGGAAAGCAGGTAAGCATGGTCAGGCTTAAGTTTTCCATCTCCCTTGTCTATGACGTCCGAGACGCCGCAGCAGATTTCATCTTCAATTTGCAGGCAGCCCACACCTCGTGTCAACGGGTGGTTGAAGAGTCCTTGTACGTCAGTCAAAGTGTCGCGACGCACCATTACACCGACGCTGTTGGCAACCGCTTGTTGCGACTACGCGCGGCGCAAGGGCCACTGACGGTCAGCTATTCGGCCATGGTGGACCTTCACCAGGTTTTTTCTGCACCAGACACCTTGGGCGAGGCGCCCATCGCCCAGTTGCCGATGGCGGTGCTTCCCTACATCTACCCCAGTCGCTATTGCCAGTCTGATCAGTTGACCCAACTGGCCACGCGTGAATTTGGCCACTTGCGGCAAGGCTATGTGCGCGCCAAGGCGATTCACGACTGGGTGCAGGCCCAGACCAAGTTCACCTCCGCGAGCTCTAACTCCAGCACCTCGGCGTTGGACACCCTGTCGCAGCATGTCGGGGTCTGTCGTGACTTTGCCCACCTCATGATCGCGCTGTGCCGCGCAGTCAACATCCCCGCGCGCATGGCCACGGGCATTGATTACGGTGCCGATCCGGCCTTGGGCCCGACCGACTTTCATGCCTATGTCGAAGTGTTCGTTGGGGGGCGTTGGTACATCTTTGATCCATCAGGCACAGCCATCCCCATGGGCTTTGTGCGCATCGGGACAGGCCGAGATGCGGTTGATGTGGCCTTCTCGACCATCTTTGGCATGGTCACCTCCGCGCCCCCGCTGATCAGCATTGTGGCCGTGACCGAACCCGGCATGCCGTGGGTCATTCCATTTCATCGCACGGATGCCGTATCGACCGCGGGCGAGTACGTGAGCTGAGGCTGTAAGCGCCGAGAGCCTTCAATCAACCGTGACCATCTCGGACGATTGGCCGAGTACCCAGGACACGGCCAGTCCTCCGATCAGGTAGTTACGTGTCTTGACCAAGGGGCTGTCGGTGAACACCGCGCCATGCAGGTCTTCATAGCGAGTAAAGACGCCCAACCAGACCCGATCAAAGCGCTTACTCAAAGCCGCTGTGAATTGCATTCCGGCATAGCCCGCGCGGGCTTGATAAGCAGGGCGATTGGCCGTTGCGTACTGGGGCGAGACATCGTAGTAATACGCATGCCGTTGGCGTGATGACCACAGCGGCCCTGATTGAATCGCAGCGTTCCAGCCCCCCAAGCCGAGAACATCCCTCACGTTGAGCGAGAGCTTGGGACTGGCTTGCCAGCCATTGCCACCGAGGTCATGGTTTAGCGTGATCCCATAGGTCACGGGCAAGCGAAACCTCAGTTTGACGCGGTCGTCTTCGTTTTGATAGAGCAGCGCATCAAACGCTGGGCCGATCTCGACGACACCGGCCCGATTAGGCATGCCCGCACGCGCGCTGTTTTTCTCACTAGACACAGGAGGACTCAAGCCAAACCCCATGTCGATGTGCATGCTATCTGCGCCAATCAACTGAGCGCGCGCGCCGTCACGATCGGCCTTAAGCACCTCGCCTCGGTAGACAAAATAGGGAACAGGAAGCACATACTCGCGACGCTCGTCAGAGCCTCGGTAATCAGGCAAGCTCAGCCCAGCCAGCCCCACGCCCAGCTCCCATCGTGGACGCTCTTCAGCGTGAAGGCACAACGGCAATGCGCAACTCAGCGACCACAACAACAACTTCTTCATCAGTCAGACCTCAGTTTGTGTTGCGTCGCATTGTGTCATTGAGGGGTGGCGTGACTGGAAATGACGTCCTAAGTCAAACCACCAGATCGTTGTGTGTTTGTTTGTATCGCGGGGCCGGTTTTTTTGCGCATGCCGTGGGCATTCGTTCAGGGGCCGACTTGCCGTTTCCAGTCCTGCCGAAGACGCGCATCGCCATGAATGTTCTGGCTGATGCGCATTCATGCACATCTGAAGGGGAGAACCCTGTTGAGGCATGGCGTGCAACGGTCTAGCTTGAATGAGGTGTTGTTCCCAATTGGAGCCCCTCATGAGTGCAAAAACGTTTGCTTTCAAATGCCTGTTCGCTGCGGGTCTGGCATCGCCGCTGGCCGCCTCGGCCGGCAAACTCGACGAGTTTCGTCAGAACTTCGCCAAGGCGGTTTATCAGGCATCGCCCGACTGGATCCACGACCGTCGCCCACAACCCTTGCTGCGCGCGGTGGTGGTGCTCAGCATCAAACTGAGTGAAGACAACCGTTGGCAGACCGAAATCGTGCGTGGCAACGACACCCAGCCCGAGATGGTGGCCCGCGCCTTGGCCGCGGTCAAACGAGTGCGCGCTGCGGCCGTGCCCGACGAACTGCGTGGCGAGTTGATGCGCAACGGCTTCATCGAAACCTGGTTGTTTGACAACGACGGCAGCTTTCAGGTTCGCACCCTTGCCAAAGCTCAGCGTTAATACCAGGGCCGCTCTCCCGTAGACTCTCAGCTTTTGGTTTTGGGTCTGCGAGGGTTACTGTGTCGCGTTCGATTGTCCTGTTCAGTCCGGCTGGCATCGTGCCAAAGGTGGCCTCGGTTCGCCGTGCGGCCAAACGTCTCAAGGCCTTGGGTTTTGATCCTCAGATTGACGACACCGCCCTGGCCAAACACCAGCGTTTTGCGGGCGACGACGGAGCACGCCTGCAAGCGCTGCACCGCATCGCACAAGCCGCCCCCGATGTGGCCCTGGCCACGCGTGGTGGCTACGGCCTGACCCGCTTGCTGGACCGCATCGACTGGCCCTTGATTGCCAGCAGCGTCGAGAGCGGTACCGCATGGGTGGGCTACAGTGACATGACCGCCTTTCAACTGGCCGCCTTGGCGCATGGCGCCGCCGGGCCGCTTAAAGTGGAAGAGGGCGTGACTGCCGGGATGTGGGCGGGCCCCATGGCCTGCGAGGACTTTGGCCGCGACGACACCCCCGATGGCGGCGACGACGTCACCCAAGAATGCTTTGTCGAAGCCATGACCGGTGAGCTTGAAGCCGTGGGCTTTCGCACCGAAGCCGGCTTTGACGGTCTGGACGTGACTGGGCGCCTGTGGGGCGGCAACCTGTCGATCGCCCAAGCGCTGCTGGGCACCCCCCACTTCCCCAAAATCAATGGTGGCGTGCTGTTCCTGGAGGATGTCAACGAGCACCCCTACCGCATTGAGCGCACCCTGTTGCAGTTGCACCAGGCAGGCGTGCTGGACAAGCAAAAAGCCATCCTGCTGGGCACCTTCACCGACTACCGCAAGTCGCCGTTGGATCGGGGTTACACCCTCAAGACGGCCATTGAATACCTGCGCACCTTGACCAAAACGCCCATCCTGACCGGGTTGCCGTTTGGCCACGTCGCCACCAAGCTGAGCATGCCCTTGGGCCGCAAGGTCAGCCTGGTCGTGCAGGGTCGTGACGTGTTCGTGATGTGGTGAGGCGCATGGCCAAACTTGCACAGAGGCTACGCCGCGGCGTGCTGGGTGCTGCCGTGTTGCTCGGTGCATTGTTGGGCGTCCTGGCCATCGCAGGGTGCAACAACAGCCCCTATCCTGAAGGCTCGGCCCAGTCCAACACCCTGTACACGGCCTTCAATCAACGCTCGCCTCGTTACCTGGACCCTACCTCGTCCTACTCCAGCAACGAGACGCCATTCACCTACCAAATTTACGAGCCGCTCTACGGCTACCACTACCTCAAACGGCCCTACGAGCTGATACCCAAGGCAGCGCAAAGCGTGGTGCAGCCGCGTTTCATTGGCAAGCAAGGCCAGTCGCTGCCAGCCGATGCGCCTGCCGATCAAATCGCCGAGAGCGTCTACGACATCCCCCTCAAGCACGGCATCTTGTTTGCCCCGCACCCGGCCTTCGCCAAGGATGTGCAGGGTCGCTACGCCTATCACCAACTGAGTCGCGATCAAGTGGGTGAAAAACGCTCGCCGCGCGACTTCTCCCAGCAAGGCACCCGCGAGCTGACGGCCGATGACTACGTCTATGCCATCAAGCGCCACGCCACCACCCGCACCGCTGCGCCCGTGTTCGGGGTGTTCTCCGAGTACGTGGTGGGCTTGGCCGACTACGGCAAGCTGATCCGCGCCGAAGACAAAAAGCTGCGTGCAGGCTTGCCCCCCGCCAGCCGCGACAAGCCCTTTTTGGACTTCCGCCGCTGGCCTTTGGCCGGCGCCCAGGCCTTGGACCGACACACGCTGCGCATCCGCATCATCGGTAAATATCCCCAATGGAAGTACTGGATGGCCATGACCTTCCTGGCCCCCATCCCCTGGGAGGCCGACGCCTTCTACGCCCAGCCCGGCATGGCGGGCAACGGCCTGTCGCTCAACACCTGGCCGGTGGGCACGGGCCCCTACATGATGTGGGAGTCGGTGCAAGACCGCCGTCATGTCATGCAGCGCAACCCCAACTACCGCGGCGAGCCGTACCCCTGCGAGGGCACCCCGCAAGACCGCGAGGCCGGTCGCTTGAAGGACTGCGGCCAGAAAACCCCCTTCATTGACACCCTCGTGCTCAACATCGAAAAAGAGGCCGTGCCGCAAGACGCCAAGTTCCGCCAGGGCTATCTCGACGTGCCCGAACTCGACCAGATGAGCTATGGCAACGCCTACAAAATCCAGATGGAAGACTCGGACAAGGTGCGTCAGGAGTTCACCCAAAAAGGCATCAACCTGCCTCGCACCGTCGACTTGTCCAGCAGCTACATGGGCTTTAATTGGCTGGACCCGGTGGTCGGTCAGGGCGACACCCCTGCGCAGCGCCTCAAAAACCGAAAACTACGCCAAGCCTTGTCCATCGCCATCGACTGGGATGAGTTCAACCGCATCTTCCCCAAAGCCGCCGGTGAGGTGGCGCAAGGCCCCTTGCCGGGCGGCGTGTTTGGATCGCGTCATGGCACCCCGCAGGGCTTGAACCCGATCACGCACCGGCTGGTCAACGGCGTGGCAGTGCGCCGCTCGATTGAGGAGGCCAAACAGTTGCTGGCCGAGGCCGGCTACCCCGACGGACGTGACGCCCAAAGCGGCAAGCCCCTGGTGCTCAACTACGACTACGGCCAGCCCGCCACCCCCGAGGCCAAGGCGTCACTGGACTGGACCACCAAACAGTTCGCCAAACTGGGCCTCCAACTCGAAGTGCGGGCCACCGACTACAACCAGTTCCAGGACAAGGTACGGCGCGGCAAGCACCAAATCTTCAGTTGGGGCTGGCTGGCCGACTACCCCGATGCGGAGAACTTCCTGTTCCTGCTCTATGGCCCGGGTGCCAAGTCCGTCCACGACGGTGAAAACGCGGCCAACTACCAAAACCCCGAGTACGACAAGCTCTATGCCCAGCTGCGCTTCATGGACGACGGTGCCGCCAAACAGGCTGTGATCGACCGCATGGTCACCATCTTGCAAGAAGACGCCCCCTGGTCCTGGGGCTACTTTCCGTACGCCTCGGGGGCCTATCAGCGCTGGGTGCACAACGGCAAACCCAGCATCATGGTGCGCGATCAAGCCCAGTACTACCGACTGGACACCCAGGATCGCACCCGCAGCCTGCGCGACTGGAACCACCCGGTGTACGCCCCCTTGGTCGCCTTGGTGCTGACCTTGATCGGCATGGGCTGGTGGGCGGTGAGCGTGTTCCGGGCGCGCGAGCGGCAAACCGCAGTGCACACCCCCGCCAAAGGAGGCGTGTAATGCTGAACTACATCTTGCGCCGCCTGGGCTATGGCGTGCTCATCCTGATCGGGGTCAACCTGATCACCTTCGTGCTGTTCTTTACCGTCAACACCCCGGACGACATGGCTCGCCTGAGCATCGGCGGCAAACGCGTCACACCGGATCAGATTGAAAAGTGGAAGGGCGAGCGCGGCTACGACAAGCCCATGCTCATCAACGAAAAAGCGCAGGGCGTGGCGCAAATCACCGAGACCGTGTTCTGGGACCGCTCGGTGTCCTTGTTCTTCTTCGACTTTGGCCGCGCCGACAACGATAGTGGCGGCGACATTGGCTACCAGATCAAAAAACGCATGGGCGTCAGCCTGCAATTGACCGTGCCCTTGTTTTTCATGGGGCTGCTGGTCAGTGTGGTGTTTGCACTGTGGTTGGTCATGTTCAGGGGCACGCGCATTGATTTCTGGGGCGTGGTGCTGTGCGTGGTCATGATGTCGATCTCGGGGCTGTTCTACATCATCGTCGGGCAGTACCTGTTCTCGCGCATGGCCCGGCTCGCGCCCATTTCAGGCTATGCCCACGGCATTGAGGCCGTGCGCTTCCTGGTCTTACCCATTGGCCTGGCCTTGCTGTCGCGGCTGGGTGGCGAGGCCCGCTTGTTCAGGGCCTTGTTCCTTGAAGAGGCCGGCAAGGACTACGTGCGCACCGCACGCGCCAAAGGCCTGAGTGAGGGCCGGGTGCTCAGCCGCCACGTGCTGCGCAATGCCATGCTGCCCATCATCACCAGTGCGGGCGGCGCCTTGCCTTACCTCTTCATGGGCAG
>JAZJZP010000448.1:4565-16510 GCA_040389805.1 Pseudomonadota bacterium | reverse complement strand
ACCGAGAGCTTCTTTGGCATCCCCGGCCTGGGGGCCTATGCCATCGAGGCCATCTCAGGGCAGGACTTCGCCATCGTGCGCACCATGGTGTTTCTGGGCTCGCTGCTCTACATCCTGTCTAACATCCTCATTGACGTGGCCTACACCTGGGCCGATCCGCGCGTGCGGATGCAATAACAAGGACAACAAGGCGCTTCATGGACTTCAAAGCCGTCATCTTGTGGACCGACGTCGTGCTGTGGGTGATGTTGGCCGGCTTGCTGGTCTACATCGTTCAGGTGCGCCGTGATGCCTCCTTGCTCGCCACCTGGCGCAACGTGTTCGTCAGCCCGGCGGCCATGGCGTCCACTGTGGTGCTGGGGGGCATGCTGCTGCTCACGCTGGCCGACAGCCTGCACTTTCGTCGCGCGCTGCCACAACGCTCAGGCACCGTGCTGGCCTTTGAAACCCGCACGGAATCCGTCCTCGACCTGGCCGTGATGCCCCTGATCAAAAGCCGCGAGAGCAGTTACTCCATGCCTTTGGCCACGCATGGGTTCACCAAAGAAACGGTGCCCCCTTCACCCGGAGCCAAACCGGTGCTGGAGGCCTCGGGCGCTCCCGCGCTGCCCAAACGTGCCTTCCCCAGGCTTAAAAATGGCGGCGCCCATTTGAAAGATCCGCAAGCGGACTGGCTGGCCAACATTGCCTTGAAATCTGCACAAGGACTGCTGGGCGGGCTGGCCGCATCGCTCGTCTTGTGGGGCCTGGCCCGTGCCACCTTGCGACGTGACACCCCTGTGGCCTGGCGCTCTGCCTTGATCACCGCCAGCGCACTGTGCCTGCTCATCGGCTGGTGTGTTGCCCTGACCGGCTCGGCGGGGCAGGGCTACCATGTGCTGGGCACCGACCGTACAGGCAACGACGTTCTTTATCAAGCCCTCAAGAGCGTTCGCACCGCCTTCGTCATTGGCAGTTTGGCCACCATCGCAACCTTGCCCCTGGCGCTGGCTTTTGGCATCACGGCGGGTTACCTCAAAGGCTGGGTCGATGACCTGATTCAGTACATCTACACCGTGCTGTCTTCGGTCCCCAACATCCTGTTGATCGCGGCCTGTGTGCTGATGGTGCAGGTGTTTCTGGATAAGAACCCCGACCTGTTCGAGACGGGTCTGGAGCGTGCCGACCTCAAAATCTTCCTGCTCTGCATCATCCTGGGCGTGACCGGCTGGGCGGGGCTGTGTCGCTTGCTGCGCGCCGAAACCCTCAAGCTGCGCGAGCTTGAATACGTGCAGGCCGCCACGGCCTTTGGCGCTGGCCCCTGGCGCATCATGCGTCGCCATATCCTGCCCAACGTCATGCATCTGGTGCTCATCACCACCGTACTGGAGTTTTCTGGCCTGATCTTGTACGAGGCTGTGCTGTCCTACGTGGGGGTGGGTGTTGACCCCTCCATGAACAGCTTTGGCGGCATGATCAATCAGGCGCGGGGCGAGATGTCGCGCGACCCGTTGGTGTGGTGGTCGTTCGCCGCGGCCTTCGTGTTCATGGTGGCCATCGTGCTGGCCGCCAACCTGTTTGCCGATGCTGTGCGTGACGCTTTTGACCCACGTGCCCGCGTGCACCGCCCGATCAACCTGAGGAAGCGACCCCATGCTGCAACTTGATGATGTGCACGTGGTGCTGGACGCCGAAGTGGGCCTGGTGCGGGCCCTTGACGGCCTGAGCCTGACCCTGCAACGCGGTGAAACCTTCGCGCTGGTGGGCGAGTCGGGCTGCGGAAAAAGCATGACGGCCTTGGCCCTGATGCGCCTGCTGCCTGACAGTGGCATGGTCTCCAGTGGTCGAATTCTGCTGGGCTCCGACGTTGGCGATGCCCAGCCCCTGGAGTTGCTGGCCTTGCCTGAGTCGAGTATGCGCCGTATCCGTGGCGGGCGTGTGGGCATCATTTTTCAAGAGCCCTCCACCAGCCTGAACCCCGTCATGCGTGTGGGCGAGCAGATCATCGAGGCGATTGAAACCCACACCAATTTGCGCGGTGACGCTGCCCGGCGCAAGGCGATCGAGTGGCTGGGTCGCGTCGGCGTCCCTGAGCCAGAGCGCCGCATCGACAGCTACCCGTTTGAAATGAGTGGTGGCCAGAAACAGCGCGTCATGATCGCCATGACCCTGTCGGCCGAGCCCGAATTTTTGATCGCCGACGAGCCGACCACTGCGCTCGATGTGACCATTCAAAAGCAAGTGTTGGATTTGCTCAAAGACCTGCAGCGAGAGCGCCAAGTGGGCCTGTTGCTGATCACCCACGACCTGGCGGTGGTCTCTGAAATGGCCCAGCGCGTGGCCTTGATGTATGCCGGACAGATCGTCGAAGAAGCCCCTGTCGCCGAGTTCTTTGCCCACCCCAAACATCCTTATGCCCGCTTGCTGCTGCAGGCCTTGCCTGATGCGGATCGGCGAGGGCAGCCTCTGGTGTCCATCGGGGGCAGTGTTCCCCCCTTGTGGCAAGCGTTTGAGGGCTGCCGGTTCGAGCCTCGGTGTGACCGAGCGCAGGCAAAGTGCCGCACACAAGCGCCTGCGCTGCTTGGGCAAGGGGTGCAGGTGCGGTGCTGGTATCCGCTCGACGGGGCCTCAGAGGCTGTACCGCACATCGAGCCTTTGAGTCAAATACGTGTGGTCGCCCCAGGGCCCGCTGTGGCCCCCGTGCTGGAGGTCAAAAGCCTCAGCGTGACCTTTCAGTCGGGGGGCGGCCTTTTGCGCCCCAAGCATGTCTCGCTGGCGGTGGATGGCGTCTCGTTCCAGATGCACCCGGGACAGACCTTGGCCCTGGTCGGCGAATCGGGTTGCGGCAAGACGACCACAGGCCGAGCCATCGTGCAATTGCTGCGTGGTCAACCTCAAATTCAAGTCCAGGGCCAGGCGTGGCTGCAGGGCGTCGCAGACCCTGTGGACCCGGAGCACCGCACCAGTCGGGTGGATCTGTTCACCTTGCAGGGAGAAGGCTTGCGCGAGGCACGCAGCGCGGTGCAAATGGTGTTTCAAGACCCATTTGCCTCGCTCAACCCCCGCATGCGCGTGGCCGAGATTCTGGAAGAAGGGCTGCTGACCTTGCGACCTCAATGGACCCGAGGTCAGCGCCGTGCCCGTGTGCTCGAACTCATGGGCAGCGTGGGTTTGCGTGCCGATGCGCTGACGCGTTTCCCGCATGAATTTTCAGGTGGACAGCGTCAACGTCTGGCCATTGCGCGCGCCTTGGCGGTCGATCCCCGGGTGCTGGTGTGCGATGAGCCCACCTCGGCCCTGGACGTGTCGGTGCAAGCTCAAATCCTCAACTTGCTGCGCGAACTGCAACAGCAACTGGGCTTGAGCCTGTTGTTCATCACCCACAACATGGCCGTCGTGTCTTACCTGGCGGACCAGATCGCGGTCATGAAGCAAGGCCGATTGGTCGAGTTGGGCTTGGCCGATCAAGTGCTCGGAGCCCCGCAGCACGATTACACGCGCACCTTGCTGGCGGCTGTGCCACGGCGGCCAACCACCGCCTGACACGCCGCCGGACAGACCTTATTCGTCGCTACTGACGACGCCGCGGCTCATGGCGTGGCTGAAACCACCATCGACGTAGGTGATTTCGGCGGAAATCCCTGCGGCCAAGTCCGACAGCATGAAAGCGGCCACATTGCCCACGTCCTCAATGGTCACATTGCGGCGCAGCGGTGAGTTTTGCTCGACCACATCCAGAATTTGCTTGAACCCCTTGATGCCCGCGGCAGCCAGCGTTTTGATGGGACCGGCTGAAATGCCATTCACGCGGATGCCCTTGGGGCCCAGGCTGGCGGCCGTGTAGCGCACGCTGGCCTCCAGTGAGGCCTTGGCCAAACCCAGGGTGTTGTAACTTGGCACAATCCGCACGGAGCCAAGGTAGGACAAGGTCAGCAACGCGGCATGGCTGTTGAGGTAGGGCAGGGCAGACTTGGCCATCGCCGGGAAGCTGTACGCGGAGATGTCGTGCGCAATGCGAAACGACTCGCGCGACAGCCCTTCCAGGAAGTCGCCCGCAATGGCTTCACGTGGTGCAAAACCGATGGAATGCACAAAGCCATCAAACGTGGGCCACGTCTTGGCCAAGTCGGCGAACATGGCATCGATCTGCTCATCGCTACTGACATCGCAGTCGAAAATCAGCTCAGAGTCGAACTCTTTGGCGAATTCGGTGATGCGGTCCTTGAAGCGATCACCCACATAGCTGAAGGCCAGTTCGGCGCCCTCGCGCTTGCAGGCCTTGGCGATGCCGTAGGCGATGGAACGGTTGGACAGTAGTCCGGTGATCAGCAGGCGCTTGCCGGCGAGAAATCCCATGGGGTCTCCAATGACAGTACAAAACCAGGCTGATTTTGTCATGCCGCGACACCGAATCGGGAAATTGCGGGCACAAGCCTTGCTCTGAGTGCTTGCTGAGGCTAGAATACCGGCTTGCTGATTACGTCAGGTGGGCAGGAAGATCCAGCCCATTTTTTTTGCTTGTCGTTTTTTAGACCGACGCTGAGTCGGTTTTTGTACACATATATCCGAATTGATGAGTTGGGCTAAAGCTGTTGAGAGCACGGTAACCGGTTTGGGTTACGAATTGGTGGACTGCGAACGCAGCCCACGTGGTTTGCTGTGCGTGTACATTGATCGCCTTCCCGGCGGTGCTTACGATTTGCCAGGCGAATTCGTCACCGTCGAAGACTGTGAAAAGGTCACCCGTCAGTTGCAGTACGCGCTGGAAGTGGCCGAGGTTGACTACGGTCGCCTTGAAGTGTCTTCACCGGGGATTGATCGGCCGCTTAAAACGCAGGCGCACTTTGAGCGCTTTGTGGGCGACGAGATCGAGATCATTCTGAAAGAGCCCTTTCAGGGGCAAAAAAATTACCGTGGCGTGCTTGAGGCCGTTGATCAGCCTGAAGGCCAGCCTGCATCCGAATCGGGTGCCTGGCAATTGGTGTTCAAGCAAGGCGAAGGCAAGAACGCAGTAGAGCAGGCATTGGGTTTCACGCTTGATGAAATTCGCGGCGCACGATTGGTGCCCGTCGTTGATTTCAAAGGGCGAGGTCGTCGGGTGGCAACCCCGGCGGCAGATGAAGTTGCCGTGGATGAGGCGCAAGAACTCGGAGGTCAGAAGAAATGAATCGCGAATTGTTGATGTTGGTCGATGCTATCTCACGCGAAAAAAGCGTGGAGCGCGACATTGTCTTTGGGGCTGTTGAGTCAGCATTGGCTTCGGCCACCAAAAAGCTGTACAGCGGCGAGGTGGACATCCGTGTCGCCGTCGATCGTGAAACCGGCGGCTATGAGACCTTCCGTCGTTGGCACGTTGTGCCAAACGAAGCGGGTTTGCAACTGCCTGACGCCGAAATCCTGCTCTTTGAAGCTCAAGAGCAAATTCCTGACATCGAAGTCGAAGACTACATTGAAGAGTCGATCGAGTCGATGCCTATCGGGCGCATTGGTGCGCAAGCAGCCAAGCAGGTCATTCTTCAAAAAATCCGTGATGCCGAGCGCGAGCAGTTGCTCAATGATTTCCTCTCGCGTGGCGACCGGATTTTCGTGGGCACCGTCAAGCGCATGGACAAGGGCGATGTGATCGTCGAGTCCGGTCGTGTCGAAGGGCGCCTCAAGCGCAGCGAGATGATCCCCAAAGAAAACCTGCGCACCGCTGACCGCGTGCGTGCGTACATCATGGGTGTCGATTCCGCCATTCGTGGTCCTCAGATCATGCTGTCGCGCAGCGCCCCCGAGTTCATGATTGAACTCTTCCGCCAGGAAGTGCCTGAAATCGAGCAAGGCTTGCTTGAGATCAAGAGCTGCGCACGTGATGCCGGCTCGCGCGCCAAAATCGCCGTTCTGTCCCACGACAAGCGGGTCGATCCCATCGGTACCTGTGTCGGCGTGCGCGGTTCGCGTGTTACCGCCGTGACCAATGAGTTGGCTGGCGAGCGTGTCGACATTGTGTTGTGGTCTGAAGACCCGGCTCAGTTCGTGATTGGAGCCTTGGCACCTGCCAATGTTCAGTCCATTTTTGTGGACGAAGAAAAGCATGCCATGGACGTGGCCGTGGACGAGGAAAACCTCGCCATTGCCATTGGTCGCGGTGGGCAGAATGTTCGCCTCGCGTCCGAGCTGACGGGCTGGCGTATTAACATCATGACTGCGGAAGAATCTGCGCAGAAGCAGACCGTTGAAACCGATGTGATTCGTAAGCTCTTCGTCGAGAAGCTTGACGTTGACGAAGAAGTTGCAGACATTCTCATTGCCGAAGGCTTTACCAGCTTGGAAGAAGTGGCTTATGTGCCACTGCAAGAAATGCTTGAAATTGAATCCTTTGACGAAGACACGGTCAATGAGTTGCGCACCCGCGCTAAAGACTCACTGTTGACCATGGAAATCGCCAAGGAAGAAGAAATCGAGACTTTGTCAGAAAGTCTCAAGGGGTTGGATGGTCTGACCCCCGAATTGATGGCCAAGCTGACTGAAGCTGGCATCCACACCCGTGACGACCTGGCTGATTTGGCTGTGGACGAGCTCACTGAGATCACGGCCGTGGGTGAAGAACAAGCACGAGCCCTGATTCTCAAGGCACGTGAACACTGGTTCGCCTGATCTACCCCCGACGCCATCGACCTCATTTAAGTAAGCTCATCGCAAGGATTAACACAATGGCCGTGACCACCGTCGCACAACTCGCCGCGGAGCTCAATCGCCCGGCTGCGACACTGCTGGAGCAGCTGCATTCAGCTGGCGTGCAGAAAGCGTCGCACGAAGACGTGCTCACGGAGGCCGACAAAGAGCGCCTGCTGGACCATCTTCGCCATGCCCACGGCTCGGCCGGGGCTGATCGCAAGAAGATCACACTGACGCGCAAGTCGACCGCCGAAATCAAACAAGCTGATGCCTCCGGGAAGGCCCGGACCATCCAGGTTGAAGTGCGCAAGAAGCGCACTTTTGTCAAGCGCGATGAGGTTGGTGGCGAAGAAGCCGCACCCGAGACTGAGGTCGACGAGGCTGACTTGCTGCGTCGAGAAGAAGAAGCTCGAATGGAGGCTGAAGCCCTGCGTCAGCAGGAAGAGGCCTTGGCAGAGCAGCGCCGCGTGCGTGAAGAGAACGAGCGCGTCGAAAAAGAAGCGGCTCAGGCGGTTGCTGCCGTCGAGGCAGAACGCGTGGCAGCTGAATCGATCGTGCGTGACGTGGCTGACCGCCGCGCTGCTCAGCAAGCTGCGGCGCGTGCCGAATCGGCTGCTCTGACGGCCGTGGCTCAGCAATCGTCCAAAGGCAAGAGCCAGCGTAAAGCGGCGGCTGTTGAAGTCGTGGCTCCGGTGGTTGAGCTGGCTGGTGTCGAAGCTGAAGCGCTGCCTGAAAAGGCGGCGACGCCAGTGGTAGCGGCGACTGAAGTGCCGGCTGTGGCTGCGTCCGCCGCGGCAGCAACGGCACCTGCTGAAGGTGCTGTGAAGCCCTCAGCGGTTCGCGTCGTCAAAGCAGCGACCATCGAAGCTGAAGAGAAGCAACGTCTGGGTGATCTGGAGCGTCGCCGTAAAGCGGCCGAGTCCGAAGCGGCGGCGATCCGCGCCATGATGGCAGCGCCTCGCAAGGTGATGACGGCTCCCAAGAAGGTTGAAGAACCCAAGCCAGAAGCCATCAAAGGCACCATTCACAAGCCCAAGGGCGCGCCTGGTGCTCCAGGGGCTCCTGCCGCGGCCGGTGCTGCCAAGCCAGGTGACAAGAAATCGGTCAAGTCCGAAAAGCTGTCCTCGACATGGTCGGACGACGCCAAGAAGCGCGGCAGCACGGCTCCCGCCAACAAGAGCACCGGACGTGCGCCTGCGGGTGGCCAACCTGGTTGGCGTGCTCCGGCAGGCCGTGGTGGTCGCCGTGGTGACAGTCGTGGTTCGTCCAATGTGTCGAACTTTGTGGCACCGAGCGAAGCCCAAGTCATTGAGGTTCATGTTCCTGAGACGATCAGCGTGGCTGACTTGGCTCACAAGATGTCGGTCAAGGCCTCAGAAGTCATCAAACATTTGATGAAGCTGGGCCAGATGGTCACCATCAACCAACAGCTTGATCAAGAAACGGCCATGATCCTGGTCGAAGAATTGGGCCACACGGCTGTTGCCGCCAAGTTGGACGATCCGGATGCCTTCCTCGAAGAAGAGCACGCGGCTCAAACGTCTGAAGAGATCTCTCGTGCGCCGGTTGTCACCGTGATGGGTCACGTTGACCACGGCAAGACCTCGCTGCTCGACTACATCCGCACCAGTCGTGTGGCGGCTGGCGAAGCAGGTGGCATCACGCAACACATCGGTGCGTATCACGTCACCACGCCTCGCGGCATGATCACCTTCCTCGACACCCCGGGTCACGAGGCCTTCACGGCCATGCGTGCTCGTGGTGCCAAGGCCACTGACATCGTCATCCTGGTGGTGGCGGCGGACGACGGCGTCATGCCCCAGACCAAGGAAGCCATCCACCACGCGAAAGCGGCGGGTGTGCCTATCGTCGTGGCGATCAACAAGATCGACAAACCCGACTGCAACCTTGAGCGTGTCAAGCAAGAGTTGGTGGGTGAGCAGGTCGTGCCAGAAGAGTACGGCGGCGAGTCTCCATTTGTTGGCGTATCGGCCAAAACCGGCCAAGGCATTGACGCATTGCTGGAGCAAGTGCTTCTGCAAGCCGAAATTCTGGAGCTCAAGGCGCCTGTCGATTCACTGGCCAAGGGCTTGGTGATTGAAGCCCGTTTGGACAAGGGCCGTGGCCCCGTTGCAACCGTGCTGATTCAAACCGGTACGCTCAAGCGTGGCGACGTCGTTCTGGCAGGCGCCAGCTATGGCCGTGTTCGCGCCATGCTGGACGAAAATGGCAAGGCCATTACCGAAGCCGGCCCGTCAATCCCTGTGGAAATCCAAGGCTTGACCGAAGTGCCTGTGGCAGGTACCGAGTTCATGGTGTTGTCTGATGAGCGCCGTGCCCGAGAAATCGCCACGTTCCGTCAAGGCAAGTACCGCGACGTCAAGTTGTCCAAGCAACAAGCCGCCAAGCTTGAGAACATGTTCGAGAACATGGGCCAGGGCGAGGTGCAGAGTCTGCCCCTCATCATCAAGGCCGACGTGCAAGGTTCGCAAGAGGCCTTGGCAACATCGCTGCTCAAGCTCTCGACGCCTGAAGTCAAGGTGCAGATCGTTCATGCTGCCGTGGGCGGCATCAGCGAATCCGACATCAACTTGGCCATTGCCGCCAAGGCCGTCGTCATCGGCTTCAACACCCGTGCGGATGCTGGTGCTCGTAAGCTGGCCGAGAACAACGGCGTTGACCTGCGCTACTACAACATCATCTACGACGCAGTGGATGAAGTGAAAGCGGCCATGTCCGGCATGCTGGCTCCTGAGCAGCGCGAAGAAATCATTGGTTCTGCTGAAATTCGTCAGGTGTTCATTGCCTCGAAGATCGGCACCATTGCTGGCTGTATGGTCTTGTCTGGTGTTATTCGTCGCAGTGCAAAATTGCGTCTGTTGCGCGAAAATGTCGTCATCTATACCGGCGAACTCGACGGCCTCAAGCGCTTCAAGGACGATGCCAAGGAAGTCAAGGAAGGCTTCGAGTGCGGCCTCAACATCAAGGGCTACAACGACATCAAGGAAGGCGATGTCCTGGAGTTCTTCGAGATCAAGGAAGTCGCTCGCACGCTGTAAGGCACCACCACCGTGCCTTCGGGCATGCTCGCGACCCCGCCTTCACCCGGCGGGGTTCGTGCTTGAGGGCCTGTGCTTAAGGAGTTCACCATGCGCCATAAAAAATCCGCTCCCAATCGTAGCCACCGCGTCGCCGACCAGATTCAGCGTGACGTGGCGGAGCTCATCCGCGAGCTGAAGGATCCCCGCATCGGCATGGTCACGATTAATCACGTGGATGTCACACCTGACTATGCCCATGCCAAGGTGTATTTCTCCGTTTTGGTGGGCACTCCTGCAGATTGCGAAGCCGGGCTGACCGAGGCGGCTGGCTTCATCCGCAATGGCTTGTTCAAGCGTTTGCAGATTCATACCGTGCCCACGCTCCATTTTCACTTTGACCGCACCACTGAACGTGCGGCGGAACTCAGTGCGCTGATCACCAAGGCCGTCAATGACAAGGCCAAGGATGCTGAGTTGCCTGGCAATTTGTCTGCCGAAGAAGTCAAGCCGGAATGAACAAACCGCAGCGTCAACCCCGTCGCGCTTTGCATGGCGTGATCTTGCTGGACAAGCCATTGGGCCTGTCGAGCAACGACGCCTTGCAAAAAGTGCGGCGCTTGATGCGCGCTGAAAAAGCCGGCCACACCGGGACGCTTGATCCCTTGGCCACAGGGTTGTTGCCTTTGTGTTTTGGTGCGGCCACCAAGTTCGCCCAGGTTTCGCTGGATGCCGACAAGGCCTACCGCGCCACGCTCAAGCTGGGGCAGACCAGCACGACCGGCGATGGCGAGGGGCAGATTCTGCAAGTGCGCCCTGTGCAGGTCGATATGGTTGCGATTGAAGCTGCCTGCGCCGCACTGACGGGCCCGATTGCGCAGGTGCCACCCATGCACTCCGCGCTCAAGCATGAAGGGCGCGCCTTGTACGAATACGCCCGCGAAGGCGTCGAGATCGAACGCGCAGCCCGTCATGTCACGATTCATGCCATTGACATTGTCCGCTGGCAGGATGACCTGCTGGAGATTGATGTACGCTGCACCAAGGGCACTTACATCCGCACACTCGCCCAAGACATTGGTGAGCGGCTGGGTTGTGGTGCCTATTTGCAAGGCCTGCGTCGCACCGCCAGTGGCGACGTGGCGCTGGATGGCGCGGTCAGTTTGGCTGATCTTCAAGCCATGACCGAAACCGAGCGCGACACCCATTTGTTGCCCGCCGATGTGCTGTTGTCCGACTGGCCAGAAGTGGTCTTGGACGAGAGCGAAGCGGGTCGTTTTTTGACCGGGCTGCGCCGTCGCGTGAGCCTGGCAGACATGCCTCAAGTCCGGGTCTACGGACCCAACCCCGCGGCGGCCAGCGGCCAACTGCCGCGGGTTTTGTTGGGCAGTGCCCATATCAAGGCCGGTGAGTTGATCCCGACCCGTTTACTCAGCCCTGCCGAAGTGCAGGGTCTGTTGACCCCAGTTCTTTGATTTCAGACCAGTGAGCCTCGCATGAGCAAACAAATACGCAATATCGCCATCATCGCCCACGTTGACCATGGCAAAACAACCATGGTGGACCAACTGCTGCGCCAGAGCGGTACCTTCGCCGACCACGAAAAAGTCGTCGACACGGTGATGGACAACAACGCCATCGAACGCGAGCGTGGCATCACCATTCTCGCCAAAAACTGTGCCGTTAGCTGGGAAGGCACGCACATCAACATCGTCGACACCCCTGGTCACGCCGACTTCGGTGGCGAAGTGGAACGTGCGCTGTCCATGGTCGACGGCGTGGTACTGCTGATCGACGCGCAAGAAGGCCCCATGCCTCAGACGCGTTTCGTGACCAAGAAGGCCCTGGCCCTGGGCCTCAAGCCCATCGTCGTGGTCAACAAGGTGGACAAGCCCGGTGCCAAGCCCGATGCCGTTGTCAATGCCGCTTTCGACCTGTTCGACAAGCTCGGCGCGACTGACGAGCAGCTCGACTTCCCCGTGGTGTACGCCTCGGGCATCAATGGCTGGACTTCGCTGACCGAAGGCGCCCCCGGTGAGAAGTGGGGCGAGGACATGTCGGCCCTGTTCAACACCGTGCTCAAGCACGTGCCTGCTCAATCGGGTGACCCGGCCGCCCCCCTGCAGCTGCAGATCTCGGCGCTGGATTTCTCGACCTTCGTGGGTCGCATCGGCGTGGGCCGCATCAGCCAAGGCACGATCAAGCCCGGCATGAACGTGGCCGTGATGGAAGGCCCCGATGGCAAGACCATCAATGGCCGCATCAACC
>JAZJZP010000448.1:0-4555 GCA_040389805.1 Pseudomonadota bacterium | reverse complement strand
CCTGGACCGCGTGCAAGTGACCGAGGCTGGTCCTGGAAACATCGTGCTGATCAACGGCATCGAAGACAACAACATTGGCGTGACGGTGACCGACCGTGAGAACCCACGGCCGCTGCCCATGCTCAAGATCGACGAACCGACCTTGACCATGAACTTTTGTGTGAACAACTCGCCTTTGGCCGGTCGTGAAGGCAAGTACGTCACCAGCCGTCAGATCTGGGATCGCCTGCAAAAAGAGCTGCAACACAACGTGGCGCTGCGCGTCAAGGAAACCGATGAAGACGGTATCTTTGAAGTTTGCGGCCGCGGCGAACTGCACCTGACCATCCTGCTGGAAAACATGCGCCGTGAAGGCTTCGAGCTGGCCGTGTCCAAGCCCCGCGTCATGTTCAAGGAGATTGACGGCGAGAAGTGCGAGCCCATGGAATTGGTCACTGCTGACGTGGAAGAAATCCACCAAGGCGGCGTGATGCAAGCTTTGGGACTGCGCAAGGGCGACATGGTCAATATGGAGCCGGACGGCCGTGGTCGTGTGCGCCTGGAGTACCGCATCCCCGCGCGTGGCCTGATCGGCTTCAGCAATGAATTCATGAACTTGACCCGTGGTTCTGGCCTGATTGCCTCGATTTTCGATGGCTACGAGCCGTACAAGGGCGAGATCGGTGGCCGCAAGAACGGCGTGCTGATTTCCATGGACGAAGGTGAGATCTTCACCTACGCCCTGGGCAAGCTGGACGACCGTGGTCGCATGTTCGTCAAGCCCAATGATCCCGTGTACGAGGGCATGATCGTCGGCATCCACAGCCGTGACAACGACCTGGTGGTCAACGCCACGCGTACCAAGCAGCTGACCAACTTCCGTGTGTCGGGCAAGGAAGATGCGATCAAGATCACGCCTCCGATCGACCTGACGCTGGAATACGGCGTTGACTTCATCGATGACGACGAACTGGTCGAAATCACGCCCAAGTCGATCCGCGTGCGCAAGCGATTCTTGAAAGAGGGTGATCGCAAGCGTAACCGTTGATCGCGGTGCGTAGTAGGCGAGTCAGCGCGCTCGTCTGAGGCTGCGTTGCAAGGGCTGCGTCATGTTTGACGTGGCCCTTTTCAATTGGAGGCGGACATGGAAAGTCTGGTTTTGACCGAGGTGATCGGTGGTTTGGGGGTCATCACGCTAAACAGGCCAAAGGCGCTCAATGCGCTGTCGCTGGAGATGGTGCGCGAACTCAACACGGTCTTGTCCGGGTGGGCCACCGATCGCGCCGTGCTCGGTGTGTTGATGCGTGGCTCTGGCCGCGTCAACGATCAAGGTCAGCCGCATGGTGCCGTGCATTTTTGTGCCGGTGGCGACATTCGGTTCATGTATGAGGCCGCCATCACGGGTGACTTGAGCCTCGACGACTTCTTCACGGAGGAGTACGCGCTGGACCACCTGATTCACACGTATCCCAAGCCGTTGGTTGCGTGGCTGGAAGGCATCACGATGGGTGGTGGCATGGGGTTGGCGCAAGGTGCTTCATTGCGCGTGGTGACTGAGTCCGTGCGAATGGCCATGCCCGAGACACGCATTGGTTTGTTTCCCGATGTGGCCGGAGGCTACTTTCTGTCTCGCTGTGCGGGATCGATTGGTGAGTACCTGGGCGTGGTCGGACCGCATCTGCATGTGACGGATGTGCTGACACTGGGCTTGGCTGATGTGCATGCGCAGGCAGCAAGCATACCGGCACTGCTGGAGGCCTTTCGTGATCAGGCAGCATCGTCATCCGACGAGTTGCTGTCGCGGGTGAAGCGACACGTCGAGGCCCATGGTCTGAGTGCCTTGCCCGACGCCACCGTCACGGTGCACCTGGAGCAAATCAATCGACACTTCGGCTTGCACAGCATGGCCGACATTGAGGTCTCGCTCAAATCTGACGACAGCGAGTGGGCTCAGCAGGTGCTGCGCCAGATGGCTGGGCACTCGCCCTTGATGATGTGCGTGACATTGGAGCAGATTCGGCGGGCCCGTTGCATGAGCCTCGCTCAGGTTTTTAGAATGGAGCGGGGCATGGTGCGCCAGTGCTTTGCCCTGCGCAAAGGACGAGCGAGCGAAACAGCCGAAGGTGTGCGCGCACTGGTCATCGACAAGGACCACCTGCCTCGCTGGAACCCCAGTTGCTTATCTGATGTGGATGCCGCGGTAGTGGAGGCTTTTTTTGAAAGCCCATGGCCTGTTGCGCACCACCCCTTGCGCGATCTCAGTTAAGGTTAACGATGGATCACAGCCCTTGGCGCCTTTGTGTTGCGCCCATGCTCGATTGGACCGATCGGCACTGCCGGTACTTTCACCGCCAGTTGAGCCGACATGCCCGCCTGTACACCGAGATGGTGACCACGGGAGCCTTGCTGCATGGCCATGTCCCTCGCCACCTTGATTTCAATGCAGAAGAGCACCCTGTGGCCCTGCAACTGGGCGGCAGCGAGCCAGCGGACCTGGCTGCGTGTGCGAAGTTGGCGCAGCAATGGGGCTACGACGAGGTCAATCTGAATGTGGGTTGCCCTAGTGAGCGTGTGCAGCGGGGAGCGTTTGGTGCCTGTTTGATGGCTGAGCCCGCACTGGTGGCCGATGGGGTCAAAGCGATGCTGGACGCCACAGGGGGGGGCAGCGCGATGCCGATCACCGTCAAACACCGCATTGGCATTGATCAGATTGAAGACTATGGCTTTGTGCGCGACTTTGTCGGGACGATTGCGCAGGCTGGCTGCCAGGTGTTCATCGTGCATGCACGCAATGCCTGGCTCAAAGGCTTGAGCCCCAAGGAGAACCGTGAGATTCCGCCACTGCGTTATGAGTTCGTGCATCAGCTCAAACGAGATTTTCCGCAACTCACCATTGTGGTCAATGGCGGCGTGGCTGACAACGCTCAGATCAGTGAGCAACTCAAGCCAGGTGCCGTGCTGCAGGGCGTGACGCTGGATGGCGTGATGGTGGGCCGTGCGGCCTATCACCAGCCGTGGATGATGGCCGACTGGGACGCTCAATTTTTTGGGGATGACTCGCGGGGACTGGACCGCCGGCGTGAGGATCTGGAGGCCGTCATGGTGGCCTATTGCGAACGCGAAATGGCCCGCACGCAGGACATGGAAGGCGCCGCGGTCCGCTGGTCATCCGTCATCCGTCATTGCCTGGGTTTGTACAACGGGCTGCCAGGTGCGCGCCGTTGGCGGCAGGTGTGGTCCGATCATCAATTGAAGGGGCTGAGGCCTTCAGAGGTGATGGTCTTGGCGCATCAACGAGCGCCTTGAACGTAAAAAGGACACCCAAGGGTGTCCTTTTTGCAGGTGCCAAGGCAGGCTTAAACGCGCTTCTTGTACTCGTGCGTGCGGGTGTCGATTTCGATCTTGTCACCGGAATCAACGAACAAGGGCACAGGAATGTTGAAGCCGGTGCCGACGATGCGTGCAGGCTTCATGACCTTGCCGGATGTGTCGCCCTTGACGGCGGGTTCGGTTTCGATTTCGCGCACGATGGTGGTGGGCAGTTCGACCGAGATGGCTTTGCCGTCGTAGAACACGACTTCAGCTTCCATGCCGTCTTGCAGGTAGTTGATGGCGTCGCCCATGTTCTCGGATTCAATCTCGAACTGGTTGTATTCGGCGTCCATGAAGGCGTACATCGGGTCGGCGAAGTAGGAGTAAGTGCAATCCTTTTTGTCGAGGATGACTTGGTCCATCTTGTCGTCGGCCTTGAAGACGGTTTCCTGACCGAAGCCGTTCAGCAGGCTCTTCATCTTGATGCGAACGGTGGCGGCGCCGCGGCCACCGCGGCTGTATTCAGTCTTGAGCACGACCATCGGGTCCTTGCCCTGCATGATGACGTTGCCAGCGCGGATTTCTTGAGCGAGTTTCATGGTGGAGTCCCGAGGGGGGCGTGTTTGGAAGCAAATGCAGAACCTGCGATTTTAGCGCGGACTGGCGATAAATCCCAGTAGCTGCGTTACTAGATCGGGAATTTCGAGCAAGCGTTGCCTGGAAACCAGGCTCAAAGCACCCCAGCGAGCATCCTGCAAAGGCAATGCAGGGGCGGGCACGCTCGACAGGGGGCCGCGCAGGCCATTCCAGCACCGCCACAGCCCGCGAACCTGATCGGTCAGATCACTGGGCCAGTCCCGCATCCAGAAGGTCATGAAGGCGTTGAGTTTGTCTTCGTGTACCCCGTCGTCTTGCGGGTAGATGTGCCACACATGGGGTCTGCCTGCCCACAGGGCGCGCACGGCTGAATCTTCGCCACGCACGAAATTCAAATCACAGGCCCACAACAAGCGGTCAAAGTTGTCCTGAGTCAAATGCGGCAACTGGTGCAGCACTAATGAGGTCGGCAATGAATGGGTCGTCAGCCACTGCTGGGCCAGGCGGGTCGCGGGACCTGGGGTCAGCAAGACCCGCGTGGGGTTGGTCGACTGAGCCAGGGTGTCCAATAGATCACCCACCGGCGCTGGGTCGTAGCAGAACAGCGACAGTAATTGCTCGCCAGGGGCCATCGGTGCCACGCCTTGGTGTGCCGCACGGCCCGCTG
>JAZJZP010000447.1:0-2795 GCA_040389805.1 Pseudomonadota bacterium | reverse complement strand
ATGCGCCCGATCAATTCAGGAATGATGCCAAACTTGATCAGGTCTTCGGGCTCAACATCGCGGAACAGCTCTGAGGTCTTGCGGTCGTCTTTACTCGAGACCGAAGCACCAAAGCCGATACCAGACTTGGCTGATCGCGCTTGAATGACCTTTTCCAGGCCGTCAAACGCGCCGCCGCAGATGAACAGGATGTTGGTCGTATCGACCTGCAGGAAGTCCTGGTTCGGATGCTTGCGCCCGCCCTGGGGCGGCACCGACGCCATGGTTCCTTCAATCAGTTTGAGCAAGGCCTGTTGCACCCCCTCGCCCGATACGTCGCGGGTGATGGAGGGGTTGTCAGACTTGCGAGAAATCTTGTCGATTTCGTCGATGTAGACAATGCCGCGCTGAGCCTTATCGACCTCGTAATTGCAGTTCTGCAGCAGCTTCTGGATGATGTTCTCGACATCCTCGCCCACATAACCGGCTTCGGTCAGCGTGGTGGCATCCGCAATCACAAAAGGCACATTGAGCAGACGCGCCAGGGTCTGGGCCAACAAGGTCTTGCCTGAGCCCGTGGGCCCGATCAGCAAGATATTGCTCTTGGACAGCTCAATGTCAGGCTTCTTGCCATCGCCGCCGACGTTCATGTGACGCAAGCGTTTGTAGTGGTTGTACACCGCCACAGACAAGGTGCGTTTGGCGGTGTCCTGCCCGATCACATACTGGTCAAGACTGGTCTTGATTTCGCTGGGTGTCGGCAGGTCGCCTTTGGACGGACGAGCGCCATGATCTGTCTCGGCGGCGACTTCATCACGAATGATGTCGTTACAGAGGTCGATGCATTCGTCGCAAATAAAGACCGATGGCCCTGCGATGAGTTTTTTAACCTCATGCTGGCTCTTACCGCAGAAGGAGCAGTACAGGATCTTTTCGCTGGAAGCGCCTTTTTTCTCGGACATGGTACGTGCCTGTCTAGGTGTCAGCAGAAGTTTGTGACGATGATAAGTCAATTGGTCCGGGCACCGGCCGGCTAAAGAAGGACCCTTTGTGGGGGCTTCTCAGCACCGGCCTGACCCGACCGTCACGCTTGGCGCTTGTCAAGCACCTTGTCAATCAAGCCATACGCAGCAGCCTCAGCAGCTGACATGTAGTAATCACGCTCAGTGTCATTCTGGATTTTTTCCAGCGACTGCCCGGTGCGCTCAGCCAAGATGCGGTTGAGCTGCTCGCGGGTTTTCAGGATTTCGCGGGCGTGGATCTCAATGTCCGTGGCCTGACCCTGGGTCCCACCCAAAGGCTGGTGGATCATGATTTTTGAGTTTGGCAGCGCAAAACGTTTGCCATTGGCACCCGCCGCCAAGAGGAATGCGCCCATGCTGGCGGCCATGCCCATGCACAGCGTGGACACCTGTGGCTTGATGAAGTTCATCGTGTCAAAAACCGACATGCCAGCGCTGACACTGCCGCCAGGCGAGTTGATGTAGAGCGAAATATCCTTGTCAGGGTTTTCGCTCTCCAGGAACAGCATCTGGGCCACGACCAGATTCGCCGATTGGTCGTTCACGGGACCCACCAGAAAAATCACGCGCTCGCGCAGCAGTCGGCTGTAAATGTCATAGGCGCGTTCACCACGGCCTGATGTTTCGATGACCATGGGCACCAAGCCCAGGTTTTGGATATCCAGTGCGCTCATGTGCTTCCTTGGAATTTCAATGCGTGATTCGAATGCGTTGTTTGATTATGGCGCCAAGGCAGCCCGACTCGAACGCCGGAAAAAGCCCGAAACTGTCCTTGTCGTCGTTTCGTTGCGAAGACGCGCCACAGACGTTCGCACAAAACAAAAGGCACCTGCCTCCACTGGGGATTAGCAGGTGCCCGCACCGGGGGAAATCCCCCAGCGTGAAGGGGACAAAATCAGCCTTGCTGACCCATCAACTCTTCAAAGCCAACCGTCTTGTCGGTGACTTTGGCCTTGGACAGGATGAAGTCGGCCACATTGGCTTCGATCACCACCGCCTCGACTTCAGCCATGCGTTGGCGGTCAGTCATGTACCAAGCGATCACTTGCTGAGGCTGCTCATAGCTTTGAGCCAACTCTTGAATGTGCGCTTGCAACTGCTCGGGCTTGGCGTGCAGGTTGTTGGCCTTGACCAACTCACCCACGATCAGACCCAGACGCACGCGACGCTCAGCCTGAGGCGTGAACATTTCGGCGGGGATCGGCGCCTTGTCGGCATCTTTGACACCACGGGCCTTCAGGTCGGCACGGGCGTTTTCCAGCAGGCGCTGGGTTTCAGCCTCAACCAAGGACTTGGGCACGTCGAACTCGGTGACCTTGAGCAGTGCGTCCATGGCGGCAGCCTTGTTACGGCCAGCCACGCGGAACTTCACTTCACGCTCGAGGTTCTTGCGGATGTCGGCGCGCAGCGCTTCAACCGTGCCTTCAGCGATGCCGAGCGACTTGGCCAGCTCTTCGTTCACTTCGGGCATGTTGGCGGCTTCGACCTTCTTCAGGGTGACCAGGAAATCAGCCTGTTTGCCAGCCACGTCCTTGCCGTGGTACTCGGCCGGGAAGTTCAGCGGGAAGGTGCGGCTTTCGCCGGCCTTCATGCCACGCACGGCGTCTTCGAATTCCTTGAGCATCTGGCCTTCGCCGAGCAGGTACTGGAAGTCGTCGGCCTTGCCGCCCTGGAAGGGCTCGCCGTCGATCTTGCCTTCGAAGTCGACCGTCACGCGATCGCCATCGGCGGCGGCCGTGCCTTGCGCGCGCTGCGCGAAGGTGCGGCGCTGCTTGCGCAGGATGTCCACGGTAC
>JAZJZP010000446.1:0-8321 GCA_040389805.1 Pseudomonadota bacterium | reverse complement strand
CCAAAGACCCGGCGACCTCGCCCCTGGTGACCATCCACGATGCCTTTGCGGATGCCGCGCAGCGCGCCGCCTTCCACGCCGAGTTGCGGGCGGGCCTGGGCTGGGGCGATGCCAAGCACCGCGTGGTGGACTTGATTGAGGCCCATGTGGCGCCCATGCGTGAGCGCTATGCCCAGTTGATGGCACACCCCGAAGAGATCGAAGCCGTGCTGCAAGCCGGTGCCCGTAAGGCCCGCGCCGTGGCCACCCCTTTCATGGATCAGGTGCGTCATGCCGTGGGCTTGCGGCCCATGGTGGCGCTCAGACAGCCCAAGGCGGTGGTGGCGCAGGCCAGCAAGGCCGCGCTGCCCGTGTTCAAGCAGTACCGCGAGTCTGACAACCGTTTTTACTTCAAGCTGACGACGGCCGATGGCACCTTGCTGTTGCAAAGCCAGGGCTTCACCGAGGGCCGCGAAGCGGGCGCCTGGGTCAAGCGCTTCAAGCAAGAGGGCGCGCCAGCCTTGGCGGGTGCCCCCGTTGAATTGGCCGCAGGCGTGACGCAGACCGAGGTGGATGCCGCTTTGGCTGCGCTGGTGGCGGCGCAAGAGTGAGTCATCGTGGCCGGGATTTACATCACCGACATTGAGGCTGCCATCAACTGGTGGCGCGAACGCAGTCCGTCCGATGATGGCTTGCGCTCTTGTCCTCAGGTCAATGCCCTGGCCGAGGTCTATGGCCTCATGGTGTATTACCGCGAGTCGGCGTGCGATGAGTCCACCCTGCCTGCCCTGGCCAAAGAGGCCTGGCTGGAGTGGTATGCCACCACCCCCGACACGCCCTGCATCGCGATTTGCTCGACCAGTCAGGGCGACGACCTGTGCAAAGGCTGCGGCCGCACGTTCGACGAAGTGCAACTCTGGCCCGAGATGACCCCGGCTGAAAAGCGCAGCACCTGGCGACGCATCACCCTGGAGTCCAGCGCCTGGCGTTTTAACCGCTACGCCGAGCGGTCCTGATTCATCCGCTACCCTTGCGCTTTTGCACACAAGGGGCCGTGAGTTCATGGATGCTTTATTGACCGAAGATCAGCGCCTGTTGCGCGACGCCGTGCGCGTCTTCTCGCAAGAACAGTTGGCGCCCCATGCGGGTCAATGGGACCAGGACCGACGACTGCCGCCTGAGGTTATCCGCCAGATGGGTGACTTGGGTCTGCTGGGCATGATGGTGCCTGCCGAGTGGGGCGGCTCACGCAGCGATGACCTGACCTATGCCATGGCCATCGAAGAGGTCGCGGCAGGCTGTGCCTCGTGTGCGGTGCTGATGAGCGTGCACAACTCGGTGGGCTGCGTGCCCATCCTCACATTTGGAACCCCCGAACAAAAAGCCGCGTGGTTGCCCGGCTTGGCCTCGGGTCAGCAGATCGGCGCCTTTTGTTTGACCGAAGCCCACAGCGGCTCCGAGGCCGATGCCCTGCGCACCCAGGCCGTGGTCGATGGCGAGCATTGGGTGCTCAACGGCAGCAAGCAGTTCGTCACCAATGCGGCGATGGCCTCGGTGGCCATTGTGTTTGCGGTGACCGATCCGGCGCTGGGCAAGAAGGGCATCTCGGCGTTTCTGGTGCCCACCGGCACCCCTGGATTCATCGTCGGCCCCCGCGAGAAAAAAATGGGCATCCGGGCCTCAGACACCTGCCCCATCACGCTGGACCAATGCCGCATCCCGGCGGCCAACCTGCTGGGCGAGCGTGGTCAGGGTTTGAAGATCGCGTTGTCCAACCTGGAGGGCGGGCGGATCGGCATCGCCTCTCAGGCGGTGGGCATCGCGCGGGCGGCGCTGGAAGAGGCTCAGGCCTATGCGCATGAACGCGTTCAGTTTGGCAAGCCGATTGTCGAGCATCAGGCCATCGCCCATACCCTGGCGGACATGGCCACACGCCTCAACGCGGCGCGCTTGCTGGTGCACCATGCGGCGCGCCTGCGGGGGGCGGGTCAGCCTTGTACATCGCAGGCCTCACAGGCCAAACTCTTTGCGTCTGAGACGGCCGAGTGGGTGTGCTCCAAAGCCATCCAGATCCATGGGGGCTATGGCTACCTGGAGGACTTTGCGGTGGAGCGCCACTACCGTGACGCCCGCATCACGCAGATCTACGAAGGCACCAGCGAGATTCAGCGCACCGTGATCTCGCGCTCATTGTGAGCGGGCGCAGCCTGCTTGGTTTTGGCGGGCTTGAATGCGCTCTTCCACAAAAAGGGGCCGACGATCTTGAGGAAGGTCCACAGGTCGGCCTGGGCAATGCAGGGCAACTCGGTGCCCCGGCGCCAGTCCGGGTTGCGTTGCTCGAAAAAGGCCACATCGGGCTCTTTGTTGCGCAGGGCCTGATCGATTTCGGCCACATCGCCCTTGAGGCAGTTGGCGTCATGGCCAAAGTCCAGCACCATGGCCTGGTGATCGAGTTTGCCCGGGAACATGGCGTCGCAGTACTCCACCACCAGGCCTTTGAGCGGCGAGCTTTCCTCGCCGCGGCGGGGGTAGCAAGTCGGGAAGTTCTTGGTCAGCAGCAGGTAGGTCTTGTAGCCTTTGGAGATCAACAACCAGTACTGCTTCGAAAAGGGCGATTTCAGGGCCTCGATGAACAGCTTGAGTGCGAAAGCGTTCTGCAGTGAACGCGAACCCCAGTAAGCCTTTTCGATGATGGTGTCGCCGCTGAACAGGCCTTTGACCTTCTTGCCGCCGTGCATGAACTCATAAATGCCCAGGCTTGAGAAGCCCACGATTTCGTCCGTCGATTTTTTGCGGACCAGGAAAACGCCGTCTTTTTTGCCCAGATCGTCCATGAAGGTCGAGATCGGGCTGTTGGCGTAATGGCTTTCGAAAATCGCATGCATGCGCAGGATGTCGAAAATGGTGAGGTCGTTGATCTTGTTGTAATGTGTACGAAGCATCGCCGTCTCTCTTCATTCTCACGTGGTTATGCGCTAGCTGAAACAAATTGTGTAATTCCTCCACGGGAGCTCTGTGGGGGGTAACCCTAACGTTTCGCGTTAATTTCCGACAAACTAGGGATTACCTTTGAGTCGTGATTAATTCACAATCGAGGGGTTTCGATAGGTTGGCTGGGCGCGGGCGGCTTTTTTGGCGGGCCGACTAGAAGTTAAAACACCCCGATTGCGTTCGCTCCATGCACAAAACAGAAGCGCCCTCCGGGCCGCTATTCAACCCACGCGTTCCCGGTATTGACTATGGCGTCCTGGATACCCTGGTGGGTTACGGTGTGCGGCGGGCGCAGTTGACCATGAATGACCGCTTCATCCGCGCGCTGGCGCACTGGAACATCACCCCGCCTCGCTTTTCAGCGCTGGTGGTGATCTCTCGCAACCCTGGTTTGAAATTGACCCAATTGGCGCAAGTGCTGGGCATTGCCCGCTCTGGTGCGGTGATGCTGGTCGATGCGCTGGAGGACCTGGGCTATGTTGAACGACTGCAGGTGCCCGAGGACCGGCGTGCCTTTGGCTTGGCCTTGACCGGCAAAGGCCAGCAGGACTTGGCGGGCATCATCCAGGCGGTGGAGCGCCAAGACCAGTTGGCCGCCGGGGCCTTGAGTGCTTCAGAGCAAGCGCAGCTGCTGCGTTTGCTGCAAAAAATAGCGGCCACCCCCCTTTTAAGTACGCTTTGACCGCGTGGGCAGTGGTTTGAGTGGCCCGCTGAAGGTTTCCTTGGCGGGTTTGCCTTGCAGGGGCGGGAACTCCATCAACAGTTCGGCGACATTGCAGTCCGGCAGTTGATCCAGCAGGTGGCGGATCAGCGTCAGCCGGCCCAGCCGCTGGTCGTTGAAGTTGACCAAAGTCCACGGGGCATCCTTGGTGTGCGTGACTTTGAGCATGGCATCGCGGGCTTGCCCATATTCCTTGTACTTTTCGCGCGCGGTCAGATCAATGGGAGAGAGCTTCCAGCGTTTGAGTGGATCGGCCAGCCGTTCGGCAAAGCGCGCCTCTTGTTCAGCCTGGTCCACCGTCAACCAGTACTTGAATATCAACAGACCATCGTCTACCAGGGCTTTTTCAAAGAGCGGCACCTGCTTCATGAAGCGCTTGTACTCGTCGTTGGTGCAAAACCCCATGACCTTTTCGACGCCGGCGCGGTTGTACCAACTGCGGTCAAACAAGGCGATGTGCCCCCCAGCAGGCAAGTGTTCGATGTAGCGCTGGAAGTACCACTGTGTGCGCTCGTCGTCTGACGGTTTGGGCAAGGCCACCACCTGACACTGGCGCGGGTTCATGCAGCCGCTGATCGCGCTGATGACGCCGCTCTTGCCGGAGGTGTCGCGCCCTTCCAGAATCACCAGCAGGCGCTTGCCGTGGTGCTGCACCCAGCGGGCCAGGCGGTTCAGCTCCACCTCCATCGGTTCCAGGCGTGCTTCGTAGTCCTTTTTGCTCAGTCGTTTGTTGTTGGCCATGGCGACGCGTCTCGTGCGGTTGAGTGAGGCTCCACCATATACCGAGACGCGTCGGGTGTCACCCAAGGCGCCGGCTCGATAGAATCCAGGGATGAACGCACCTTTGCCAGACAACACCCCCACCAAACCCAGCAACTTCTTGCGCGGCATCATCGACCGCGACTTAGAGCAAGGCACCTATGCCAGCCGCCATTGGGCCGGCACGCCGGGCGACGCTGCGCACCATCAAGCCGGTCAGCCCGACCCCGCCAAGATCCGCACCCGCTTTCCGCCTGAGCCCAACGGCTACCTGCACGTCGGCCATGCCAAGAGCATTTGCCTGAACTTTGGTTTGGCGCGCGACTACGGTGGCGTCTGCCACATGCGCTTTGACGACACCAACCCTGAAAAGGAAGAGAAGGAGTACGTCGACAGCATTCTGGACGCCGTCCAATGGCTGGGCTTTGGCTGGCAGGCCAACGGGACGGATCACCTCTACTACGCCAGCAACTATTTTGACTTCATGTACCGCGCGGCCGAGTACCTGATCACGGCGGGACTGGCCTATGTGGACGAACAAACCCCTGAAGAGATGCGTGCCAACCGCGGCGATTTCAGCACCCCCGGCAAGGACAGCCCTTTCCGCACCCGCACGCCCGAGCAGAACCTGACGCGCTTTCGCGAAATGCGCGATGCCCAGCATGCCGACGGCAGCATGGTGTTGCGCGCCAAGATCGACATGGCTGCGCCCAACATCAACCTGCGTGACCCGGCCATTTACCGCATTCGCCGCGCCACCCACCACAACACGGGCGACCAATGGTGCATCTACCCGATGTACACCTTTGCGCACCCCATTGAAGACGCGCTGGAACAGATCACCCACAGCATCTGCACGCTGGAGTTTGAAGACCAGCGCCCTTTCTACGACTGGCTGCTCGACCGACTGGCCGAGGGCGGCCTGCTCAAACAGCCCACGCCCAAGCAATACGAATTTGCCCGACTGAACCTCACCTACGTCATCACCAGCAAGCGCAAGCTCAAGCAATTGGTGGACGAGGGCACGGTGCAAGGCTGGGACGACCCCCGCCTGCCCACCATCGTTGGCCTGCGCCGTCGCGGCTACACGCCCGAGGCCATCCAGCTGTTTTGCGAGCGCATCGGCGTGACCAAGTCCGACAGCTGGATCGACTACAGCACGCTCGACATTGCCTTGCGCGACGACCTTGAAAACAAGGCCCACCGCGGCATGGCCGTGCTCGACCCGGTCAAACTGGTCTTGACCAATTGGGATGAGTTGTTTGGCGTGGGCCATCTGGAGCCGTTCACGGCCCCGGCACTGCCCCATCCGCCTGAAGGCCAGCCCGAGCCCGCACCGCGCCACTTCACGCTGGGCAAAGAGGTCTGGATCGAGCGCGAAGACTTTGAAGAAGTGCCACCCAAGGGCTACCGCCGGCTGTTCCCGGGCAACAAGGTGCGCATGAAGTCGGGCTATGTCATTGACTGCACGGGGTGCACCAAGGATGCCGATGGCCGCGTGAGCGAAGTGCAGGCCACCATCGTGCCCGACACCAAGAGCGGCACGCCCGGCGCTGACAGCGTCAAGGTCAAGGGTGTGATCACCTGGGTGAGCGTGCACGAGGGCGTGGCCGCCGAAGTGCGCGTCTACGACCGCCTGTTCACCGACCCCCAGCCCGATGCTGGTGGCAAGGACTTTCTGGCCAGTCTCAACCCCGAGAGCAAGAAGGTGGTGACCGCGTATGTCGAGCCCTCATTGGCCCAGGCCCAGCCCGATCAAAAGTTCCAGTTCGAGCGACATGGCTATTTTGTGGCCGACCGCAAGGACCATGTGGCGGGCCAGCCCGTGTTCAACCGGATCACGGGATTGAAGGACAGTTGGGCGAAGTGATCAGCGGGTGCGCAGCTCGTCGGCCAGGTCGCCCTGGTCCAGGTTGTTTTCCAGGCCATAGCGGATCAGCGCCGCGATGCTGGGCAGCTTGAGCTTCTCCTGGATGCGGCTCTTGTGGGTGCTGACGGTCTTGATTGACAGGTGCAGGGCATTGGCAATGTCGATGGGGCGCTGACCCGCGACAAAACGTCGCAGCACTTCAAGCTCGCGGTTGGACAACTCGGTGTGCCGCGGCAGTGTCTCTCCCCCGCTGAGTTGCTGCACCATGCGCTCAGCCAGGCTGGCGGTGACATAGGCGCCGCCAGCGGCCACCTTGCGCACGGCGGTCACCAACTCGTCAGAGGCGCTGTCTTTGGTGAGGTAGCCATTGGCGCCGGCCTTGAAGGCGCGCAGAGCGTATTGCTCCTCGGCGTGCATGCTCAGCACCAGCACCAGCACGGACGGGAATTCGGTCTTGATGCGAACGATCAGGTCGAGGCCACTCATTCCCGGCATCGACAGGTCGACAATGGCCAGGTCGACGCGTTTGCGTCGCAAGAAATCGATCGCTTGAAAGCCTGTGCCAGCCTCGTTGATCAGCCATTGATCTGCAAGGGGAGCCAGCAGGTGCTTGAGGCCTTCTCGTACCACCGTGTGGTCATCAACCAGCAGCAGGTTGAACGTGGTTTTAGGTGTGCAGGTGCTCATGACTGGCTCCGCAAGACGTGTGTGATGGGCAGGCGAACGGTGATTCTCTGGCCATGGTCTGGCATCGCCACCAACTCCAGCTGTGCATTGAGCAGGTGTGCCCGCTCGTGCAAGGCCAGCATCCCCGAGGATCGCTCGTCAGGGCGGGCGTGGAGTGGCCAGCCCCCTCCGCTGCTGTGCACTGTGAGAATCAACACAGGGCCTTGCTGGTGCATGTCAATGTGGACATTGGCGGAATAACCATGGCGGGCAATCTCGGTCAGAAGCTCCTGAACCATGCGGTACAGCGCGATCGTGACCTCCTCACTCAGAACAGGCGAGGTGGCGTCCAGGTTCAAGGAGATGTCGAGGCCCAGGTTTCGAGCCCAGTCCTGGGCCAGCCACTCAATGGCGTCGTTCAGACCGAGGTCATCCAGGATCAAGGGGCGCAGGTCTGTGGCCATGCGGCGGATGGTGGCGATCGACTCGCCCAGGATCTGCACCATCCCGGCAACGCGTTGCACTTGTGCCTCGGGATCGCTCCCGGGGCGCAGGCAGGCCAAGTCCATTTTGAGTGCGCTGAGTTGCTGGCCCAACTCTTCGTGTAACTGGCGTGAGATGCGGCGTTTGTCGGCTTCACTGGCCTGGATGGCCGAGTCCGCAATGCGGCGGTCCATTTCGGCCAGTTTTCGGGGCGTGATGTCGGTCAGGGTGATGCGCAACAGGGGCTCGGCATCAACGGCCATGACGCGTAGACAATCAATCTGCCCATGGAACACCGGTTCGCCTTTGGGTTGCAAGGAGAGTTCAATGCGGCCAGGCTCTCCGCTCGCGAGGGACTGGGTCAAGTGGCGCTGCCAGCGGACGCTGTCAGGGCGTGCGACAAATCGTGCAAAGGATTGATGCAGCAGTGCTTTGCGCCCCTCCCCGAGCAAAGAGGCACCCGTTAAGTTGGCCTCGATCATCAGGCCCTGCTCATCCAGTGTGAAGTAGCCTACGGGGGCAAAATCGTACAGGTCAACGAACCGATCACGGGTGCTCGCCAGTTCAAGCTGGGTGCGGCACAGCTCCTCGTTTTGTGTCTCCAGTTCGACCTGATGCACTTGCAACTCATGCATGAGCTTGTCGGTCAAGATCGTACTGGTGCGGTCAGGGTCATCACGCCGGTGCATGAGTCTTCGATCACGCACGGTGGTTTTGGGGTGGGATCGTGTGTGCATGGCTCAAGAGGCGGTGGTGTCCAGCGGCAGCAACACGGAGATGTAGGCGCCGCCGCTGGGTGACGTGCCTACGTCAACTTCACCACCCAGGATGAAGGCCCGTTCACGAATGCCC
>JAZJZP010000445.1:0-2606 GCA_040389805.1 Pseudomonadota bacterium | reverse complement strand
AACGCCTGGGCGAAGAAGGCGCGCGGCCCAAGCGCGTGCGTTTCAAACCCATTCGCTGAGCGAACGGTTA
Source organism: Pseudomonadota bacterium (assembly GCA_040389805.1). Taxonomy (GTDB): domain Bacteria; phylum Pseudomonadota; class Gammaproteobacteria; order Burkholderiales; family Burkholderiaceae_C; genus Aquabacterium. Next base: position 2,536 of record JAZJZP010000445.1, on the reverse strand, counting down.
CTCCGATCGACATCAAGCCCGCAGCCCTGCGGGCTTTTTTTTATGCAATCGAGTCGCTTCCGGGGGTCATCCCTAAGGTTTCAGTCATCGCCGACCACGACCTGGGGGCTAGAATTTCGTGGACAAATTGGCGTTATAAAGCGCTTAGAACACACCTTGCTGGAGACCCCTTAATGATTCCTCGGATGACCCGACTCCTCACCGCTTCAGCGGTGGCTCTCTCGACATTGACCATGGGCGGATGTGCCCTGCTGGAATCGGCTACCAGCGGTGTCACGCTCAACATCCTGGAAGAGGGCTTCACACCTCCAGCGCTGCAAATGGGTGATGTCGACATGGGCTGTACGTTTGCGACAGCCAATGGTCCCCTGGTGGGTGCGGCCCGTAATTTCTACGGCGACCCGTCTTTGATGGAAACCGTGCTGTTGCAGTCTGCCAGCGTCTGCTCCGACGCTCGGGCCATTGAAGAAGAGCTGCGCTACATGCGCGCCTCCCGCGAAAAGCGCTCCGATGAAGCCCAAGATGCCCGCATCGGCCAAAAGCGCCTGATGGCCACGTCGGCTCACCGCCAGTACGCCGCCTTTGACCGCATGAAGACCAAGCTGGAGCAAAAGTACTTCTTCAAGTACGGCAGCACCTGCCCCAAGTTCAAGCGTGATTTTGACGAAATGGTGTACCTGCTAGGCACCGTTGCCGGCTTGCAAGCCATGCAAAACGACATGGCTGCTCAGCAAGTCGTGGGCGTGCCCACCGACATCGCTCCCCAAGCCGAATTCGCCATGACCTGCCTGAACAATGCCAAGTGGTGGGGCGCCCCTGAGGCACTGCGGGCCGCGATCTGGAGCATCATTCCCGGTGGCAGCGAAGGCAAGGACGTCAAAGGCACGTTCGACAAGAACATGGCCATTGGTGAGCGCAGCGGCATCCGCCTGGCTCATGTGATGGCGGCCTTGGCCGCCCAATCGACCGATGACACAGCCACCGTGCGCACCACCATCAAGCGTTTTGCCAACGTCGAGAATTTCAAGGTGAACGCCCAGTACCGCTTGGTGGACGCCATCGCCGAAGCCCAGATGGTCAATATCTCTGATCGCATGTGGACCCAAAACACGGGCTCACGCACGCCGATCAGCGGATTGGGTAAATTTTGGGATGAGAAATCCGGCACGGCCATCAATGCCGACAGTTTCTTGAATTGATAACGATTAACGCCTCAAAACCTCTAGGGAAACCCCTCCCCTCCTACTGGGGGTTCGGGTTTACCTTCGGGAACATTTAGGCCGTTATAGTTACAAAACCAATGACCACCCCCTCAGGGAACGGTCGTTTTTCCTCTCAAAACTTTGACACCTGAGGGCGCCGATTTTCAATCGCTGCCCCATTTTCCCGGTACCTAGGAGACTCCATGACGATGGTCACAACCATGAGCAAGATCAGTGCTGTTGCGGTATTGGCGCTGGCCGCCACCACGGGGGCTCAAGCCGCCCAAAAAATCTGCGTCTATGACCTGCTGGGCACCTCTGGTGACCTGTTCAACATGGCCAAGGACTACGTCGTGGCGGCTCAAAAGTTCAATGTAGCCATTGAACTCAAGGGTTACACCGACGAGCGCGTGGCGGTCGAAGACTTCCGTACCGGCCAATGCGATGGCGTCATTGCCACGGCGTTCCGGACTCGTCAGTTCAACGTGATCGCCGGCTCCATCGACTCGCTGGGCTCCACCACCATCGTCAAAGACGGCAAGATCGACATGCCTTTGAGCTATGAGGTTGTACGCCGCCTCGTTCAGACCTACTCAGACCCCAAGGCTGCCAAGCTGATGGTCGAGGGCAACTACGAAGTCGGTGGCGTCATTCCTTTGGGCGCCGCCTACCCAGTCATCAATGATCGCAAGTTGAGCTCCGTGGAAGCATTGGCTGGTAAGCGCATGGCCTCGTTTGACTATGACAAGGCGCAAGCCGTCATGATTCAAAAGATCGGTGCCCAGCCCGTCTCGGCCGACATCATGAACTTCTCGACCAAGTTCAATAACGGCTCGGTCGATTTCATTGCCGCGCCCACGCTGGCCTACAAGCCCCTTGAATTGCACAAGGGCATTGGCAAGAACGGTGGCATGGTGCGCTTCCCTGTGTTGATCCTGACCTATCAACTCATCCTGAACAAGACCAAGTTCCACGAAGGCTTTGGCGATCAGTCACGCGACTATTGGCTGACTCAGTTTGATCGTGCGCTGCAACTCATCAAACAATCGGATGCCGGCATTCCTCCCCGCACCTGGATTGAGCTGACATCAGAGAACGCCTACAAGTACACCTTGATGCTGCGCGAGTCGCGCATCGACATCGCCCAAAAGGGTCTGTACGACAAACGCGGCCTCAAGATCATCAAGCGCATCCGCTGCAGCGTGAACCCGGCCGATCCCGAATGCGCAACCAAGTCTGAAGAAGACTGGAAATAATGCACCGGGCCATTGAATGGCCTTGAGACATCACCACCAAAAAAGGGCCTCACAGGCCCTTTTTTCATCCGTACAGCA
>JAZJZP010000444.1:13261-14971 GCA_040389805.1 Pseudomonadota bacterium | reverse complement strand
GGCAGCGACCCACCCTCCTGCACCCTGGCTATAGCCCTTCCACCAAGCGTAGCTCAGCACCATGGCACAACCCGCTGCGCCCCCCAGCCAAAAGCGCAGCCCTGGGCGCCGCCCCATCCACCACGCCGCCAGCGCGGCGGTCGACAAGGGCAACACCCCCGTGACCACCGCCGCATGTGCCGCCGGCACATGGCGAACCGCCCAGCCCATGCACACCGAAAACGTGAACACCCCACCCATAGCGGTGCCCAACAACCCACGCCACTGAAGCGCCGTCGGGCACGGCGCCCGCACCGCGATCAAATAGGCCGCAGCCAACAGCCCCGCCAACGCTGAACGCCCCATGGCCACAAACAGAGGCGGCAGTTCCGGGTTGAGCAAGGTACCACCTGCCAAACGCGTCATGGGAATGGTCATGGCAAACACCAACACGGCCAAGGCCCCCAACAGTTGAGGCATGAGGACCTTGCGCATGGGATGCGACCGCAAGACGAGCGATGGGACTGGAGTAGGTGGGTTCATACAGCCACTCTAGGCGCCAACACCAGCACATCGCCAATACAGAAAACCTGATCACATAACAAACTGTGCCGGTCAATCCACCCATACAGCTGGACGTCATGCCTGATGGATACGACGCAATGGAGCGCTAACATCGGCACAAAGCACCCCCCAGTGCCGCCATGAACATGAAAAACAACCAGACCAAAGCCCCACTCAACCCACTGATCCGCGGTGGCTCTCAATCGCTGACGGAGCAGTTGGCCGACCGCTTTGCGCAGCGCATCCGCCAACACCTGCTGGCCCCAGGTTCGCGCCTGCCGTCGGTGCGTGAGTGCGCCTTGAGCCATGGCGTCAGCGCCTATACCGTGGTGGCCGCCTACGACCAATTGCTGGCGCAAGGCCTGATTGAATCGCGGCGCCAACGGGGGTTTTATGTGCGGCACCACAGCCTCACCATGGGCAAGGCCGATGCCGCCAAGCATGCGCGCGGACCGCACCCGTTTCAGCCCAGCACCCCCATCGACGCCACCACGCTGATCAAAGGCATGTTCTACGAACCGGGTCGACACCCCATGCCCGGCTTGGGCACCCTGCCCCCCGATTGGCTGGATGCCCCCATGCTGGGCGCCGCTTTGCGCAAAGTCACCCAAGGGGATCGCTTGCTTCCCCTGACCTTGCACTATGGAGACCCGGCCGGCGATGCCCGTCTGCGCCAGGCCTTGACCCACCGACTGGGCGAGTTTGGCATCAAGGCCCAGGCCAGTCAGATCATCACCACCGTGGGGGCCACCCAGGCCCTGGATGTGGTGTCACGCGCCCTGCTGCAACCGGGCGATGCCGTCTTGGTCGACGACCCGGGCTGGGCGATTGAATTTGCACGACTGGCCCACATGGGCATGCGCGTGCTGCCCGTCCCACGTGGACCTGACGGCCCCGACCTCGCCGTTCTGGAGCAATTGGCACGAACCCATCACCCCAAGCTGTATGTGACGGTGTCGGTGCTGCACAACCCCACCAGCGCCATGCTCTCGCCCGGGCACGCGCATCAGGTACTGCGTCTGGCCGAGGCCCACGACTTCCACATCCTGGAGGACGACATTTACGCCTACCTGGCGCCCACGCATGCGACACGCTTGTGTGTGCTGGACGAGCTGCGTCGCACCATCGAAGGCGAGCTGTGGCGTGATGAGGGTTGGTATGCGGACT
>JAZJZP010000444.1:2695-13251 GCA_040389805.1 Pseudomonadota bacterium | reverse complement strand
GGTCGGGAGCTTTTCAAAGATCCTCACGCCCAGTTGGCGCGTGGGCTACATCGCCGCCCCACCTGCCTTGGTTGAGCGCCTGATCAACACCAAGCTGCTCACCACACTGGGCAGCCCGGCGATCCTGGAGCAGGCCATCGCGCTGTGTCTGGAACAAGGTCAGCTGCGCAGGCACAGCGAGCGCGTCATCCAGCAGTTGGACACGGCGCGCGCACGTTGCCTGCAACTCGCCCGGCAGAGTCAATGCCAGTTCTCCAGCACGCCTCAGGGCCTGTTTGGCTGGCTGGATGTCGGAGTCGACACGGAACGACTGACCTTGCCTATGCTGGATGCAGGCTGGCTGATTGCGCCCGGCGCCTTGTTCCATGCGCAACGTCAGACCAGCACGCGGATGCGCATCAACTTTGCCAGCTCGCAAGATGCCAAGTTCTGGAAGGCCCTGGTCGCCGCGCGGGCCTCGCTCAAGACCTAAGGTCGCGCCCCAACGGTCAGCCACCGCGACAGCACATCCGTGAGCGCTTCAATCGACAAGGGTTTGGCGAGGTGGTCATTCATCCCCGCCGCCAGACACCGCTGACGGTCCTCCGTGAAGGCATTGGCAGTCAGGCCGATGATGGGGGTCGCCGCATGGGCCGGCAAGGCTCGGATGAGGCGGGTCGCATCCAAACCATCCATGCGCGGCATCTGCATGTCCATGAAGATCAAATCGTAGGGCTGTGCCTTGGCTTGGTCCACCGCCTCGACGCCATCCTTGGCGATGTCGACCTCAATGTTGGCAATGTAGTGCAGCATGTCCTGAGCCACCATGCGGCCCAGCTCTTGATCTTCCACCAACAAGACACGGGCGCCTTGGCAACGCTGCTTCAGTGCATCCAAAGGGGACGCTTGGGCGCTGGGCAGTTTCTGATCGGCGGAATCCATCTTGATTTTCTCAAGTCGGGCGGTGAACCAAAAGACGCTGCCTTGACCCTCTTGACTGGACAGCCCCACCTCACCACCCATCATCTTGGCCAGGTGCCGGCTGATCGACAAACCCAGCCCTGTGCCGCCATAGCGACGTGTCATGGAATTGTCCGCCTGCTCAAAGGGCTGGAAAATACTGCCATGTCTCGCGGCGGGCACCCCGATGCCAGTGTCCTCGACCTCAAAGCGCAACAACACCCAGGTCGCCCCTTCGTCTATTTGCTTCACCCGCAAGGTCACACCCCCTTGGGCGGTGAACTTGGCCGCATTGGCCCCATAGTTGAGCAAGATCTGCCCGATCCGACGAGGGTCGCCATGGAGCCGGTCCGGCATCCGAGGATCCAGCACGCACGTCAACGTCAAGCCCTTGGCTCGCAGGCTTTCTCCCAACAAGTCAACCGCCTCATCCATCACCCCCTGCACGCTGAAATCCACCGGATGCAGGTTTATTTTCCCGGTCTCGATTCTGGCCAGATCCAGGATGTCATTGATGATCTTGAGCAAGTGCTGTGCTGCCGCCATGATCACCCCCAGCCGGTCTCGTTGCTCGACGCTGGGATGCCCCAGCAACATCAGCTGGGTCATGCCCATGATGGCGTTCATGGGGGTGCGGATCTCGTGGCTCATATTGGCCAGGAAACTGCTCTTGGCCATGTTGGCCGTTTCGGCTTCTTCGCGTGCTTCGACCAGGTCCATCGTGCGCTGCGACACCATCTCTTCAAGGTGGTTCCGATATTGGTCCAACTCTGCCGTGAGGCGATTTCGCTCGGTGATGTCCTCTTGCAAGGCCACAAAGTGGCTGATCGTGCCATCGGGCTGACGCAGCGGCGAGACGCTGACGGACTCGATGAACTCGCTACCATCCTTGCGTTGATTGATGTACTCACCCTTCCAGGTCTCACCCCGAGTGATGGTGGACCACATCGCCGCGACTTGCTCCGGCGCTGTCTTGCCAGAATTGATCAACCTGGGGTTCTGGCCGATGGTTTCGTCACGGCTGTAGCCCGTCTTGCGAACAAAGGCCTCGTTGACATATTCGATGCGTCCGTGGACGTCGGTGATGATGATGCTTTCGGCACTTTGCTCAACCGCCAAGGACAGCTGGTGCAACTGTGCTTCGCGCGCCTTGCGCTCTGTGATGTCCGTGACCGTGGCAGCAAAACTGATGGTGTCACCATGTTTGCTCTTGACCGAGAACGGGTTCACCAGCACCGGAAAGCGCTCGCCGCTGCGGCGCAAGAAGGTCAATTCCAGTTCCGTAAAGTGGCCTTGCAAGACGGCATCCAACGCCGCTTGAATGGCCTCGCAATGCTCGGGTGGCCAGTAGGCGTACGGCGGTTTGGCGCCAATCAGTTGCGCGCGTGAGAAACCGGTCATCTGGCAAAAGGCCGGGTTGACATCCAACTGAACGCCATCCATGTCCAGCACCGAAAATCCATCTCGCATGGACCGAATCAGGTTGTCTGAAAATTCAACCGAGGCACTCAAAGCGGCTTCTGCCTGATGGCGCTCAATCACCATGCCAACCACATGGGCCCCACGCTCAAGGGGCGCCAACTCAGCCGGCAGCGCCGCCCGTGGCTCATTGAAGTAGAAGGCCGAGGTGCCCAGCACACGCCCCCCAGCGCCAAAGATCGGCACGGACCAGCAGGACTGCAAACCATGCGCCAGCGCCAGGTCTTTGTAATCACGCCAGCGTGGATCGCTGGCGATATCCTCGGCCACGACGCTGGCTCGCGTGAATGCGGCCGTGCCACACGAGCCCGCGTTGGGGCCAATCTCGCCGCCATCAATCGCCTGGCAAAACGCCAACGGCAAGTGCGGCGCCGCGCCGTGGCGCAGGTGCCTCCCCTCTTTGTCCAGCAACAATACCGAGCCCCGCGCCCCTGGGAACAGCTCCTCAAGCGCCAACACCAGGTGTTCCAGCAGGTCGGGCAAGGAGCCCCCTCTGGCCACCGCCTCCAGTGCTCTGCGCTCGGTTTCTTTTTCAAGCTCCAGGCGTTTGTGCTCGGTGATGTCGGTCAGCACAACACGACACACTGGCGCACCGTCCCCATCCTGTGCCACCGCCGCATCCACCCGAGCCCAGAAATTCTCGAGGTTCAACTTCTTCATGCGCAGTTCAAACGCCTGCGGCTCACAGGTCTCCATCAACCGAGTGCGCCGCAGGTGATATTGGGCCTGGTCTTGGGGGTCAACAAAGCGGCTGATCAACTGATGGAGCAACTCATGGCGAACGGTCCCCAGCAAAGTGGCCGCCGTGAGGTTGGCCTCGATGATCAAGCCCTCCTCGCTGACCGTGACGTAACCCACAGGCGCGAGATCGTAGAGGTCCACATAGCGAGCCTGCGAGATCTCCAGGGCGGCGTGCGTGCGCAGCAACTCCTCGTTCTGCATCTCCAATTCGATCTGATGCACGGTCAGCTCGTGCAGCCTGCGCTGAGTCTCTTCAAGCGACAGCGTCTCGAAATTTTCCGGTACCTGCACCGCGCGTTCTCGGGCCTGCTCTTGCGCATGCTCGCGCAATGACTGGCCCTGGCTTGGCGGCTCCATGGGGCTATTGTGGCGACTCATCAGGAGCCCCCAGTATTCAAGGAGCCATGCTTGCGCTGACCCCTGACCAAGGTTTTACATCCTGAATTATTCATCGGTGCATCATCTAGGAAGCCCCTAAGCCGTGCATGTTACCAATACGGATTTACCCTTACACCCTGGACAAGCTTGTGGTGATGGCCAGAGCCTCCGACAAGACCTTCTCCATGATGTCGGCCACCGGCAATACCTCGTGCACCAGCCCTTGCGACTGCCCGATCAGCTGCACGCCCTCTTGATGGTCGGCCTCATGGATGGCCTTGCGCATGGCCAGCGTGGCCGCGCCAAAGTAAGTTATCTTGACGGTGGCGACCAGACCTTGACGAAACGCAGCTAGCGCCAGTTTGTGCAGTGGTGTTTTAAGCTCGCGAGCCGCCCGCAGCGAGCGGGCCATCGCCAGCATCGGCCCCAGGCGTCGGGCCGTGTACTTCTCACCGCCCGGAGTGCGCATCACGCGGCACGGGAAGGTGTCAAAGTTGGCCGAATAAATGGTGTCCTCGGCCGGCTTGTCGATGATGAGTTGCTTGGTGGCCGCGTGCACTGGACTTTCAGTCGAGGTGGCAAAGCGCGTGCCCATGGCCACCGCATCGGCCCCCAATGCCAGGGCTGCCACCAAACCACGGCCATCCGAAAAGCCACCCGCCGCGATGATGGGCAGATCGGTCATGTCGCGCACCACGGGGATCAGCACCAACGAGGTGACGGCACCGCCATGGGCCGCTGCCTCATGACCCGTCACGATCAAGCCGTGCACACCACTGTCGATGGCCGAGCGGGCATGTTTTTCGCTGGACACGGTGGCGATCACTTTGCCGCCATAGGCCTGCGCCCGTTGCACCACCCATTCGCCCCGCCCCATCGAGACATTGATCACCGGCACTCGCTCTTGCAGGGCCACTTCGGCACATTCACTCGCACCCGGCAGCATCAGGCTGCACCCCACTCCGAAGGGCTTGTCGGTCAAGGCCCGCACCTGGCGGATCGCAGCGCGACATTCGTCGGCCGACAGGCCACCCGAGGCCAGGATGCCCAGCCCACCCGCATTGCTGACGGCCGCCACCAGCGATGGCACCGCGATGTAGGTCATGCCGGGCAGCACGATGGGGTGTTCGATGCCCAGCAATTGGGTCAGACGGGTCTTCATGGCAAGGGGCGTGTGCGAAAGAAACGGCGCGACTCTAACACCCAGCACCCTCGTGTCTTGGACCACACCGCCTTGCAAGCTGGCATTTGGCGCGCCCTTCTTGTAGGCTTGGCGTCAGGCACTTGGCCTGCTTCCAACCTCGCCCCACCCATGAAAAACCGCCTCGCCTTGATCTCACTGTGGTCCTTGCTGGCCGCCTCGCTTGTCCATGCCGAATCAATCGGTGAAGTCGACACCGTCTTCAAGTTCATCGGGCCGGACCACAAAATCGTGGTGGATGCGCATGACGACCCCAAGGTCAGCGGCGTGACCTGCTATGTCTCACGGGCCAAGACCGGTGGCATCAAAGGCGCCCTGGGCATGGCCGAAGACAAGTCGGAGGCCTCCATTGCCTGTCGCCAGGTCGGCCCCATCTTGATCGCCAAGCCCTTGCCGATTCAGGAGGAAGTCTTCAGCGAACGCATCTCCCTGGTCTTCAAGAAGATGCGCATCATCCGCATGGTCGATGTCAAACGCAACACGCTGGTCTATCTGACCTATTCAGAGCGCGTGATTGAGGGCTCACCGCAAAACAGCGTTACCGCCGTCGCCGTGGACCGGGCCCACCCTATTGCGGTGAAGTAAAGGCTTACTGGCCAATAGCGCAGCCCCGCTCGTCCGTCCCTTCGTCGACAAGGGTGTTTGGACACGCATCGACGGAGTTGGGCACACCATCACCATCACTGTCTTGCCATGGGCTACTCTTCCACACCGCGATCTTGGCCGTCTTGGCCGCCATCGTCAACGGGAACGTCACCGCCGTGCCGGTGCGAAGGTCGACGTATTGACTGCAGCGGTTTTGGTCCGAAGCTGGACAGTTGAAAGTAACGCTGGCGGGGTTCGCGTTGTAGAACGCGATGGCACCCTCCGTGCCGGAAGTGGTCTTGGCCTCCAGCAATCGCACATTGTCAATATAGACGGTGCCGTTGGCATGGATTTCAATGTCGAGCCGTGCCGTGCCATTCACGGTGGAGTTGGCGGTCAGCAGGCGATGGACGCGTTGCCATGTGGTCTTCAGGTCGACCGGCCCTTGCGTGGTGACCTCTTTATAGCCGGCCGCAGGATCACGAACCACCGCGTACAGTGATTCACCCGGCAAAGCGGCACGCACATCGAAGGCCACCAGGTATTGCTTGCCAGCCTGGACCGCGAAGCCCTGCGTGGTGTAGTAAATGAATTTACTGCGGCCATCGGCGAGCTTTTCGGCAGCGGACCGCGGTGTGACGGACATGCATTTAGTGTCCAGACACCCCGAACCCACGGCGAGAGCGTCACCGTTGTAGGACGTCCACCCTTGCCCCGACAAGTCGAAGGTTCCATCCTGAACCAGCGAGGTCGCGTTGGCCAAAGCAGTCACGCTGGGTACCGTGGAAAACATCGTCGACTGAACATCCTTGCCAAGCGCCTTCCATTGGGCCAGCGTCATGCTTGGCCGCACCGAAGCACCGAACTCGTCCCGAACCATGAAACGGTTGGACATGGCCGCGTAGGTGTTGGCGGAATAACTCGCAAAATCACCGGTCGAAGCGAAATCGCTGGACTGCCAAAGGATGGAGGCCGCGCCCGTGGACACAAAGGTGTTGTTGAAGAAGTTGTTGCCCACCAGGTAGTTCGAAGCGTCGCACGGCGTCAGCCCGTACGTTGTGCAATCGAACGGGTTGTTCACCGTGTTTTCCTGCAACCAGACCTCGGAGACACGGTTGTTGAACGAGAAATTACCACTGACTTCGATATCACGGGCAAAGTGCAGCATGTAGCCGACGGCCGTGCCCATGACAAAATTGTTCTGCACTTTCGATGCACGGGCAAAGTCATCCATGTAGATGCCCTTCGTGGCCCCGCCCCCACCGGCATTGCCGTCTGGAGACGCCGGAGCCCCATCAACGAAGTTGTTGCGAATGGTGAGGTTCAGCGGGTAGCCCTCGGGACGCCCGGTTTCGCCGCGTCCAATGGCGTAGATCGCACCGCAATCATCAAAATCGAGGCAGCTGTTTTTGATCAAGTTGCCCGAGATGACGGAGTTTTTCCAGGCATGCAGGCCAATGTAGGAGGAGTTTTCAATGATGTTGTTGGACACGGTGCCACCATCGCCCAGCATGACGGCGCTGTGCGCGTAATAGCCACGGCCTGCATTTCGAATGGTGCTGTTGGTGAGGTTGATGCTGGACGAAGGCGAGGTCTCCGCATATCGGAAATCCCCCATCCAGATGCCGTGCCTGACGCTGTCTTGCACCAGCAAGGAATCCAGCGTGCTGGACGTCGAGGCGGTGATCGCAATCCCCTTGGCACCGGGCCGATTCACCGACACACCGGACACGGTGGCACGGGCCGCGCCTTGCATGACGATGCCGTCAGCCGCGGTTTCACTTACCTCCATGTTGCGAATGGTGAAGTCCGTTGCCCCTGTGGCCACAATGGCGTTGGCGCGCACAGCGGCCATGAGCGCTTGCCCGCTCGGACTGGCCCCGTTGGGCATCCATGCGTAGAGCTTGCGGGCTGCGGCGTCGTAATACCACTCACCGGGACTGTCGAGCATCCATAGCTTGTTCTCTAGCCAGTAACCCCACCCGGCTTTGATGTCATACGGGTAATCCGTCTGGGTGAAACGGGGGTCCAACAGGCGCAGCTTGAGTTGCAGTTGCCCGCCGATCACCCCGGTCACGTCGTAGTCGAGCAAGGCGTAGTCCACGTTACGCACATACGCCACCGCGCCGCCCAGATCGGCCCCCGAGGGAATCACGCCCGCGGCAGGCGTGAGGTAATTGGCCCCCGACGGCGTATCAGCCGCAATCTTGAAATAGTGGCTTGTGCTGCCCCAATCGCCCTTGCCAATGTTGGGATGCCGCGCCCGGTTGAGTCGAACACCGTTGAGGTACAGCTGTGCGATGGTGCCCACGTTGAGTTTGCTGGCATCGGCCACCCGGATATTGCCGCTGTACACGCTCCAACTGAGCTTGCCCACATCCGTGGAGCCACGAATCACCGGTTTTGCGCCAGACGATTTGTAGTCGGCATAGGTAACGCCCGATTTCACCTGTAACGTTTCTTCCCAAACACCGCCACGTGCGAACAGGACCGTGTCACCGGCCTTGGCGGTAGCGTTCACCTTGGCGATGGTCTTCCATGGAAACACCGTGTTGGTGCCGCTGTTGTTGTCGCTCAACGACCCGTTGCTGACGTAGTAGGTGGCCGCTTGCGTGCTGGATGCCGCAGCGGCAAGCAGCATGAGACAAGCCAACGATTGAATGGCGCTTTGACGCATGGTTTTCCTCCTGATTAAAGTTCAAATTTGCATTTTGAATATCGGAAGAATTATGGAATGCACCGGCCCAAGCTCACCCCCGCCAAGGCCCTCCAAACAGGGTGAGCAATTACCCTTACGTCCACCCTATTGCGGTGCAGTGAGCTCCGCACCACATTGCCAGCAGTAACTCGCGTGCTCCGCGTGTTCATCGGCGCCGCACGCAGCGCAGTGGCGTTGCGCCGCACTGGCACCCCAGCCGCGGCGCTGCGCGGTCATCTCCGCCGTCACGATGCCGGTCGGCACGGCCAGCACGCCCCAGCCCATCAGCATCATCATGGAGGCAAGCATGCGGCCGATGCCGGATTTCGGCGCAATGTCGCCAAAGCCCACCGTCGTCATGGTCGTGACGGCCCAATACATGGCCACCGGGATGCTGGTAAAGCCATTCGCGGGCCCCTCCACAACGTACATCAGGGTGCCCATCACGAGCACCACCATCAACACAAACGACAGGAACACGAGGATCTTGCGGCGGCTCGCATGCAAAGCGCGCCCCAGTTGTGTGAACTCGGTCATGTACGCGGTGAGCCGAAAGACCCGGAACACCCGCAGCAAGCGCAAGATGCGCAGATCGATCAGCAATTGCCCCTCAGGCCAGAAAATGGCGAGGTAGGTCGGCAGCACCGACAACAGGTCGATCACCCCATAAAAACTGGTGGCATAGCGCAGCGGTTGGCGAACGCTGACCAGTCGCGCCAGGTACTCCATGGTGAACAGCGCTGTGAACCCCCATTCGGCGATCGACAGACTGAAGTCGTACAGCACGCGCATGGACTCGATGCTGTCGGCAATGACGACCCCGACGCTGAGCAGGATGGCGGCGATGACGACGACATCGAACAACTGACCGACGCGTGTTTCCGATTCGGACACGATGGTGTAGAGGCCGCGGCGCCAGCCCTGGGCCGGTTTACCGAATTCTTCGAGGAAGCTTGGAGGCGTACGCATGGGGTCATTGTGAAACACGCCGCACTCCGGCGCTGAAAACCGCGCCGCGGCGGAGATGCGCGAAGGCGCCTGTCTTTTCAAGGCTTTAGTTCACCAGTCCATGACCGATATTGCCAGAGGCGCGGTATCAATCTGAATGGTGTCTACACGGAACAATCCACATGAACAATTTGAAAATATCCACCCGGCTGAGCATGCTGATTGGCCTGTTTGCCCTGATGCTGATTTCGATCGGCAGCGTGGGCCTGTATGGCATCGTCAATTCCAACGCAGCGCTGAAGACGGTCTATGAAGACCGCACCATCCCCATGGGCCAACTGGGCGAGGTCAAAGCGATGATGCTGGCCAACCGGCTGGAGCTCGCCGTGGCCCTGGTCACGCCTACCCCCGATATCATTGCCAGAAACACAGCCAAGATCGACACCAACAGCGCCGAGATCACCAAGACGTGGGACGCCTATATGGCGACCTCCATGACCCCCGACGAAGCACGGCTCGCCAAGGAGTTCACCGAAAGTCGCAAGAAATTTGGCGAGGAAGGGTTGAGACCCGCCATCGCCGCGCTGAAGGCCAATAATCTGGAGGAAGCCAAACGCCTGGCGACCGAGCAAGTTCGCCCTTTGTTCGACACCGTCGAGAAAAGCATCCGCGCGCTCGTGGAGCTTCAGATCGACCAAGCCCAGAAGGAATATGCGGCCTCCGTGGCCGCCTACGAAACCATCCGCATGGTGTCGATCATCAGCGTGGTCGTGGGCCTGGCAGTGGCAGGTCTGTTCGGCTTCGTCATCAGCGGCAGCATCACGCGCCCGATCAACCTGGCGGTCAACATGGCACAAACCGTGGCGGCTGGTGATCTGACCTCCCGGATTGAGGTCACCAGCACCGACGAGACCGGCCAACTACTCGCCGCATTGCAGACCATGAACGACAGCCTGGTGGGCATCGTCAGCAACGTACGCCAGAGTTCGGACTCCATTGCCACCGGCAGTGCGCAAATTGCCATGGGCAACGCCGATCTCTCGCAGCGCACCGAAGAGCAAGCCAGCAACCTCCAACAGACTGCCGCGTCGATGGAGCAGCTCACCTCGACGGTGAAGCAGAACTCCGACACCGCGCGCCAGGCCAACCAACTGGCCAACAGCGCCAGCGAGGCGGCCACCCAAGGCGGCGTGGTGGTCGGCCAGGTGGTGGACACGATGGAGAGGATCACCGCATCAAGCAAGAAAATCAACGACATCATCAGCGTGATCGACGGCATCGCGTTCCAGACCAACATCCTGGCGTTGAACGCTGCGGTTGAAGCCGCCCGTGCCGGCGAGCAGGGCCGCGGCTTCGCGGTGGTGGCGTCCGAAGTGCGCAACCTGGCACAGCGCAGCGCCAACGCAGCCAAGGAGATCAAGACGCTGATCAACGAAAGCGTCGAGACCGTGCAATCGGGCTCCGCACTGGTCGACGACGCCGGCAAGTCCATGCAAGACATCGTCAACCAGGTCAAGCGCGTGAACGACCTGATCGCCGAAATCAGCTCGGCCAGCATTGAGCAGAGTGCGGGCATCGGCCAGGTGG
>JAZJZP010000444.1:0-2685 GCA_040389805.1 Pseudomonadota bacterium | reverse complement strand
GGTCGAATCTCGGCACGTCACGATCAAAGCGCCGAACCGGCAAGTCGCACAATTCAAGGTGCGCGGCAATGCTTGGCTCGTGATGAACAAGTTCAGTGAGAAGGCGAAACAGCAGATGGAGGAAGGCAAGCAGAACGCCGCGCTGGTAGAAGAGAGCGCCGCAGCCGCCGAAAGCCTCAAGCACCAGGCGGCCAAATTGGCCGAGGTGGTCGGTGTCTTCAAGATCAGCAACTGAGCACGCGCTGGCGCCGAGTCCATGACTGAGCGGGGTCAACGGCGCTAAGGCAGCCGGATGTCCAGCGAAGACGCTGGCGCCGCCGGATGCCACCCCCAATCGGCCAGCAGGGGAGCCTCCAGCCGATGGCGCAGCGTGTAGACATTGGCCTCTTGCTCGACCATGCTCGGGTCGATGCGATTGGCCACCCACCCCGCCAGCGTCAAACCGCGCCGCAGGATCGCCTCCTGGGTCAACAGCGCGTGGTTCAAGCAACCCAGGCGCAGGCCCACCACCAAAATCACCGGCAGATGCAACAACACGGCCAGATCGGCACTGGTGGACGCTTGGCCGATGGATTCGCTCAAGGGCACGATGAAGCCCCCCGCCCCTTCGACCACCACCGCATCCGCCTGTTGCCGCAAAGCATGAAAGCAGGCCGCGATGTGCTCGATGTCGATCGAGATGCCCTCTTGCAGGGCGGCGATGTGCGGCGAGGTGGCTCTTTGCAGCAAATAAGGGTTGTCGTACATCGCAGGCACGGACACGGTCGAGGCCGCGCGCAGCTGCACCACGTCTTCGTTGGTCCAGTGGCCATGGATCAGCTCGGTTCCGGCCGCCACCGGCTTCATGCCGATCACCCGCTCGTGACCCTGTTGGTGCAAGGCCCGCAGCAAGGCGCAGCTGACACGGGTCTTGCCCACGCCCGTGTCGGTGCCGGTGATGAAGAAGGCCGTCATGCCAAACGCTCACTGGCACCCAGGTGCCCGGCAGGCTCGTGGCGCAAGACCTGATCCAGGGTGCGCACCGCGCCGTCCACCAAATGCTGCATGTCGGCCTCGGTCAACACATAAGGCGGCATGAAGTACAGGGTGTTTCCGATCGGGCGCAACAACAAGCCCGCGTCCAACGCGATGCGGTGAAAGCGCGCCGCAAAGGTCGGGTCCTGCGTATCAATGTCCCAAGCCCAGATCATGCCCATGTGGCGATGGTCCCTCACTCGGGGATGCTGCGTCAACCGCTCGGCCAGTGTGGACAAGCGCGCCGACATGACCCGGTTGCGCGCCAGCACGTCATCGCGCTCAAAGGTATCGAGCACCGCCAAGGCGGCCCGGCACGCCAGCGGGTTGCCCGTGTAGGAGTGCGAGTGCAAGAAGCCGTGCGCGGTGCGGTCATCCCAGAAGGCGGCGTACACCTCGTCCGTGGTCAACACCACCGACAAGGGCAGCACCCCCCCTGTCAGGCCTTTGCTCAGGCAGATGAAGTCGGGCCGGATGGCACGGCCATCCGCGTGCAAGGCCTGCTGGTGCGCAAACATCGTGCCGGTGCGGCCAAAGCCCACCGCGATTTCGTCGCAGATCAGGTGCACCTCGTGACGGCTGCACAGCTCGCGGGCCGCCCTCAGGTAGTCGGGGCTGTACATGCCCATGCCCGCCGCGCCTTGCACCAGAGGCTCCAGGATCAAGGCCGCCGTGGTGTCGTGGTGTTCGGCCAGGTACGCCGCCAGGGCCTGCACGCACGCGGCCAGATGGTCGGCGGCGCTGAGACCCGCCGCCGCATGGCGCGGATCGGGTGACGGCAGGATCGCGCTCAAGCGCAACAAGGGCGCATAGGCTTCGCGAAAGATGGGGATGTCGGTGACCGACAGCGCCCCGGCGGTCTCGCCGTGGTAGCCGCCTTGCAAGCCGATGAAACGGTGCTTGCCAGGGCGCCCCAGGTTGCGCCAGCTGTGCGCGCTCATCTTGAGGGCGATTTCGGTGGCGCTGGCACCATCACTGGCGTAGAAGGCATGACCCAGTCCGGTCAAGGCGGCCAGGCGCTCGGACAATTCCACCACCGGCGGGTGCGTCAGCCCCGCCAGCATGATGTGGTCGAGCTTACCCAATTGATCGGTGATGGCCTCGCGGATGGGTGCAAAGCTGTGTCCAAACAGATTGACCCACCAGGAGCTGACGGCATCCAAAATGCGGTGCCCCTGGTCGTCGATCAACCACGGCCCGTCGCCACGCACGATGGCCCGGGGGGGCGCCTGCTCATGCACCTTCATCTGCGTGCAGGGGTGCCAGACGGCTTGGCGACTGCGCTCGGCCAGCGTGGGCAGTGGATCGGCGCGCTCTAGCACGAACGCCACCTCAGTCCTGGGGCCGGTACACGCAGCGATCACCCGCCGCGCGCGACACGCTGACCGCGCTCACGTTGGGGATGCGGGCATGCACTTGCGCAAAGATGAACACGCACAGGTTCTCCAGGGTCGGTACCCCCAGGCCCGCCACCTCGTCCAGAAAATGGTGATCCAGCTGAGCGCGCACGGCGGCCAAGGCGTCGCGCAGCACCGCCAGATCGACCACCATGCCCGACTCGGGCTGGCGTGGGCCCTGCACCGACACCTCGGCGGTGTAGGTGTGCCCATGGATGCGGCGGCTGCTCGCAGCCTCGTCGCCCACCGGTCCCGCCTTCGAGGGTGCCCAGAT
>JAZJZP010000443.1:5132-8938 GCA_040389805.1 Pseudomonadota bacterium | reverse complement strand
GCATGCTGTGCTTAGCCTTCGTATTTGCGCAGGACCAGGCAGGCGTTTTGCCCGTCACATTGGCAACAGACCGCCGCGCCAGTTCCGCCATGATGTGCCCCGCCAATGCAGGGTGACCACGCGACACATACACGGCCAGCGCATCACACAGCGATGACGTAGGCATATCAACCATTTTGGCCGGATCATCAAACGCCGCGCTTAATTCGTGACGGTCACGAAAACGCTGGTCACGTTTTCTTTGCGCCGCCGTCTTGGCTTGCCCAGTAGGCGGACGCCCACGCTTAGCAGGCAAAACCAGCTCAGCAGTCACAGTGTCGGCAGGATCTCGCATGGTCAACTCCTAATCAATGCCATATTATGTGTGACAGTCACACAATATGCAAATTGATTGATTTTATGTGACTGTCACGAACTATAGTCAAACGCTATAACGTGACAGTCACATTAACCTGGGATTCGATTGTTTTTGCCGTGGCGCAGATTTTCACCGTCTGCGACCTGGTCAGACACGCGCCGGTTAACCACAGGGGGCGTGTATCCCGGCGTGATGTTGATCAGCCCCGGCAATGGCTCATCCGATTTTGTTGCCAGCGCTGGCGGTCGATTCGCTTCGATTCGCTCGCCGCGTTTTTCATCCCAGGCCACAAAAAAACCACCTTCGACAATCCCCGCGCAAAGGGCCGCAGGCACTTCTAATTTTGTGCCTTGCTGGGTGTAGCACTGACAGCGGTTTTTAGACGACACACAGGCCGCAGGGATCGGAGCACGAACCGGACGCGTTACCTCATCATAGGCAGGCGCTGTGTACGCCAGACCAAGAACGCGGGGCCGGTATGACTCAACATCGAAACCACGCCGCGATACGGACGCCGCCGAGGCAACAACGCCAGGAGCAGCAACCCCGGCAACCTCCGCAGGTTTCGACTTCTTTTCGATCATTTTGAACGTATACCAAAACAGCGCCGGAGCCAAAACAATCACCGCGAGGAATATCCACATTTTCATCGGAATATTGCGTTTGATGGTGTGCGCTTCAGCCGACTTATAGAGGTCGTAAATGGACTTGTCAAATTTAAAATGATGCTTAATCGAATCGGCACGCGATTGAGTATTAAAACGACATTCGTGCCATTCGTGAATTGTGGATAGTTCCATCCCCCAACGCCGCACCGAGTGAAAATGCCGCCCCACCAATTCGCGAACGTTGACACTAACAAGGCGCGGCCCTTGAGTAATCAAAATCAGATCAATGCCCCCATGCCGATGCGTTTCTAACTGACTTTCATATTCAGGCACCGCCGAGCCGTTAGCCCTAGGCCTGAACAGACGCTGACACTCATCAATCAAAACAATCGACTCAGGCGGGCATTTATGCCAGTCCTCCGCCTTGATCTCAGTCCAGTGCGCCAGCTTTTCTTTGTTGATCGCAATGCCAGAATAAAAAACGGGTCGGCTGGTTTTTTTGTGCAGTTCCTCGACACGCTTGATAGTAAACAACGTCTTACCCGACCCAGGTAAGCCGGTTTGCAGTTCAATCGTCATTTGAGCGTCATTTTCTTAATAGCGCCAAAAGTGGCTTGCATCGCCACCCGCGACACCATCGCATTAAATAACATGGTCAAACAGGTCCCTATCTGCAAAACCCCCGCAATTTGCATAATAACCGGAGATATATTCCCGGCCTGACCCATCAACGTATTAGCGTGTTCGCGGAATACTTCAATCGATGGCAAAACTCCTTGAAAAACAATATAGGTATAGCCAAGCGAGATTAACACGCGCCCCACCATCGTCCCCGCAAAGGACAACAAACCACCAAGTAGCGCACTGATGAATAATGGCATTTTAGAGATCCTTCAAAGCGCCAAGCTGGATGAACGCACAACTAAACGTCGTAAACGCAAGAGCGATTAAGCCCATAATCCGCAATATCGGGCAGGCCGTCGAAAGCGGGATAACCACGGTTGTCCCCATCACTGGAATACTAATATCAGCCGGGCAAGAATCCCCAAAAGGATTGATCGGATTAACGATACCACTCGCATATTGAGAAAAATCTACCACCGTCGCATCTAAATACGGATGCCCGGACGGATGAGCCTCTCCATTCATCGCCGCAGTACCAGCAGCCACATTGGGATCAGTAGCATTAGTTGCCATGGCACACGACAGCGCATAGGCCGCCTGGGCCTGGGCGCATTGAACAGCATCACCGGAGCAAGTAAAACCAGCCGCACAAGTGCCGCCCCACCCGTCACACGTTTGGCCCTCAGGGCAAGACGACGTAGAACCTGGAACAGAACCACCAACCGAGCCGCCACCAGTACCACCCCCCCCGGTAGTCCCGCCACCAGTCCCGCCACCAGTGCCGCCCGTCCCCCCAGTGCCACCAGTGCCACCACCCGGATCGGTAACAGTAATTGGATCACCAGCAGGACCAGAGGTAGGAGGCGCAATCGTCCCCGAAGCGGTCAAGCCCGGATCACTCAGCAACACCCCCGTCGATTCCGTCCCGTTGCATTTTTGCCCATTGCCAACCGTGTTATATACGCCGTAAATATTAGAAGGCGTACCCGCCGTGGGGGTTTGGGTGTAGCCCAGCCGCTTAGGTGTAGCCCCGTTGCGAGTATATTGGCAACCACCTGAGCAGATCGTCCCGACATTGCCGACATTAGGACCTGTCACCCAATTAGTTGGGGGCTGACCTGAAGTACCCGTCGCCGTACCAATAACGTCATAACTTTCCATTGTCTGCCCATTGGTGGCAGCGCAAACAACAGTCTGGTCAGTCGCAGGCATGACACCAGTATCCATATAGGTTTGGGGGCAATTAGTGTGCGAGTTATTGAACTTTTTAGTATAAAACGCGCCATTCTGGACAATGCCCGTTTGTTCACTACTAGGGACCAACCCGCCAGAGGTATAGAGACAGCCGACCATGCAATAAAAATTATTCTCCATTGTCGGAAAATAATAGGTAGCAGCCTGCCCGGAACAATAGTCCGGGGCTGGTGGTGGTGGCGGTGGTGGATCAGACGGCTCAGGACACGTCGCCGACTGAGTTTCAACAAACGCCCCATCGTAAGCCCCGGCGGTAATACTCCGACAGTGACGGACCCCGACCATTTGCAACGTTTCAGTAAATACAATAGCCCCGCCCTCGACCTCTTGCAAATAAGCGCGGCAGTTCAAAACGTCGCCAACCGCAGCCGGGAATTCGGCGTAATTACCGTCAATCGTTCCGTCGATGATATACATCCCAGAACTTCCGCCAATAGAATCACCCCAAGCCAACGCAGCCCTATGGCATTGAAACCCCGCACCCTGAAATCCAGCGCTCACCCCCTCCACTGGAGCATACAACTCGCTTTTATACATAATAGAAGCGGGAAGCACGGCAAACGCTGAACCGCTAACCACCAGGACTAGGAAACCGATCAGCCGGCGAATATTATCCATGCGGCCCCCACTGCACAAATCACGATGTAAATGCCCATTTTCAATGACTCCGAGAATGATTAAAAATGGGCAGGTGTTACCCCGCCCCGCCCTGTATTACAGAGCGTTCTTGAGCCACTTGTACAACTTGACGCCCACGGCAACGCCGAAGACAGCCAGACCGATAGCCAACACAGCGGTTTTGCTGTCGGTAATCTCAGCCGTTGCGGCAGTCACGTCAACAGCCGCTTGAGCCATCGAGAAACCAGACACCAGGGCCACGGCCAAACCACGCTTGATATATTGATTCATGATCAACTTTCATTTGAGTTGCCATCCACATTAATAGCCCGGAGAATCATTTT
>JAZJZP010000443.1:4081-5122 GCA_040389805.1 Pseudomonadota bacterium | reverse complement strand
CCATCGCCCATACTGCCAGGATGGCACCTGCAATTTGGGAGCCCTCAGAGAGGGACAAATTAAACGGAGAATCTGAAACCGGAGGCGTCCACTGCGAACCCAGTGACGATTCAGAAACTAACTGATTGAACCGGTCGGACCTGACAACGACCCACGGACGATGGCAGACTAAGTCCGGCGAAGTCGAAAGCGTTTCCATTTCAATTAACGACCATTCCCACCATGCAGGCTGTGGGCCAAAATCGACGCAATACGCAGCTTCACCAAACAGATCGATTGCCATATCAAAACGTGTCCGGTATGTGATCCAGGTCGATCGTCAAGGTAAATGCACGATCACAGTGATCTTCGATCATTTGCGCCACCTGATCTTCGTCGGTAATCAAACCAAACGCCAACGCCGTGGGCAGTGAATGCGTCCATTTAATATCCCCGGTCACAGGGCACGAATGCAAAAACCCGTAGTGAACCGACGATTGCAACAGGTAGCGCGACATGATCAGACCTTGGCGGGCTGAACCCGAGCGACTGGCACCACCTTCGTTACCACCGTTTTTTGAGTACTGCCATTCGTAACGATCTCAAAATCAACGTCAGCTTCAAATGGAAACGGGAGGTGCTTGAACTTGTCGAACTCTTCAGCCTTGCCGATATTGTGTTCAGCCACAGCCTGACCCTTGGCGGTGCCTTTCGACGTGTCCATATCAACCAAGGAATACATTTTTGCACTGTCGAATTCATTGCCGTTGTCCATTTTGCCCTTGGACGCCTTCATACCGATAACCGTGGTGCGAACTGCTGGAAACTTCATAAATACCTCTTAAACAGCCCCGACATGAGAGTGCGCATTCGGTGGGGCAATGGCCGACGCGACTTGAATAAATGCCTGCTTTATTTCATCACTGCTAAAACCGAGCAACCGTCCCGGCGTTCGGTGCTCATGACAGGAAACCATATGGGCGATCAGATCACCGCCGAAATTCCAAACAGCCGACAGGGCCGGACTTGCCGAGTTATTCACCCAACGCACGACCCGCGTGA
>JAZJZP010000443.1:0-4071 GCA_040389805.1 Pseudomonadota bacterium | reverse complement strand
CGCAGCCAGCGCGGTTTTGTCTGCGACTTGGTTATGCGTGGGGATCACCCGCACCTCATTTTCGACCTGCAAACCGGCCAGATAATCGCGACAGAAGGGATACAAACCGGCGAAATAATCCGCTGGCTTCAATAGCACCTCAAGATCGATAACGCGCTGATTGTTCCGAAGCTCACCCTCTAACCGCACCCACGGGTCAAGCGCCTCATGCCCAAAAAGCTCATCGCCTTTTTCATAGGCGCGCATCACCTTCCCACTGTCCCGAGAACCCACTTGAAAAGTGCGCGAGTGTCCATTCGTCCAAGAGCCGTGCTCTTGCTGGTTGGGACGCTTGCCCCGAACGTCGAATTGACCGCCGAGATACGCCAACCGAACGCTTTCAATGTCCAACCCTTGCCAAACATCCAGCGCCAAATCAACCCGCGTGATCCAAGCCGCCGACCGATCAACGAACGCGTGAACCTGGGCAAGCTGCACCGGCCCAAGGTGCAAACAAGCAGACCCGAACAGGTTGAAATGGACAGTCCCCGACTGGCTGACACTCTTGCCACCAGCCAACACCCAACCGACCACCGCCCCTTCACGCATCACAGCAGCGCGAGCGGTGTAAAAATCCATGCCGGAATCCTCGACAACACCGACCGAGAACACACCGGGCACAGCCTCAGTCAGTAGCAATGCACCCTGCAAGGCAACCGTGCGGGGCGTGAGATAGCACAAACTCGTATCAGCACCGACAATTTTTATGGCGAGGTGCTGCGGAAACGCCGAGGGGTGCAGCGTCTTTGCCTGCAATGCCCATTGATCCGGGTCCAGCTTCTGAGCCTCAAGCCATGAGCAGTCATACGCCCCGCCCTCTTCCCTGGGCACAACCGAATCGACCGGCATGGTGAAGCGCAACCAGTCAACCCGCACCAGATTGGGATTAGCCTGCTCGACAGCCTCCAATGTCCATTTGATCTTGGACCCAGAAAGGACAGGTTGAGCTGATTTCATCGTTGAGCACCTGTCACCAATGTTCCCCCCGTGTTACCAAGGGGGGGAGCGCTGGCGCGGCCGCCCGGTGCGGCTTCGCCTCCCCCATCGGCCGCGCCCGCGCAACCTTCCAGGCGCACATAGAGGGCCTTGTCGAGAGCAGGCAAAAATTCAGACTGAACGAACCACGTTAAACCAAACGTGGCAACAGCAGCGCCAAACATAAAACCAATGGACAGATCAAAAAAACGATCGGTGCTCATCGGTTCACCCACCGACCAACAAAGCCGCAAACGACGACAAAGACCATGCAGCCCCAGGCCACGTAATCAAAGACGCCGAAGTGCATGGATTCGATCAAGGCATCAAAGGCGGTCATGCCGACCACCTGACGCAATCAGAGAACACAAGCCAACCACGCGACCACAAGCGCAGACGCTGACGACGAGCACC
Organism: Pseudomonadota bacterium; assembly: GCA_040389805.1. Classification (GTDB taxonomy): domain Bacteria; phylum Pseudomonadota; class Gammaproteobacteria; order Burkholderiales; family Burkholderiaceae_C; genus Aquabacterium. Next base: position 2,643 of record JAZJZP010000443.1, on the reverse strand, counting down.
GCACAGCGACGTATGAAAAACGACCCATTGACCCGACTGCCTAGGGCCGCTCAAACCTGCGCAGGCTTGCGGGGTCGTCATGCCTTCAAAAACTTGCATTAGTTGCTCCAGGGGCCTTCTGTGGGGTACAGTGAGCCCGTTTACGTTCAACGCAATTTACGCGGGACGTAAACGAGTGAGCCGACTTTACGGCAAACGTAAACAGAAAGTCAAGCCATGTTCAGCGAAATCGTGAAAAATTTATCGACAGAGCAAATCGACAAGCTCGAACAGCTTGGAGTCGCACGGGCACGAGTGAGCGAATGGCGAAAAGGGAAAGGCATCCCAAGCAGGAAGGCCGTGCTGCTACTTGCGCAAGTCTCAGGTCAGAACCCAATGGAGCTTGAAGCCGAAATCATGCTGATGGAGGCAGCGCCAGAACAGCGCGCAACATTTCGACAAATGATCAAAGCGGCAGGCGTTGCAGCGAGCATTGCGATTATCACAATTGCAGGAACAATTTTGCCAAGTGATGCAAACGCTACACCCCACATTCAAGGGGTTGACAAAGGGGCTTTGTATATTATGTAAACCAAAGCGTGGAGAGCGCGAATCGAGCCAGAGACAAGAATGTGTCAGCCAAAAGCGGTCTTTTCATGCGTTTACACCAATGCACACATTGTTACGCTGGTATCACCATGCGAACACCCATCCGCCCCCCCACCAAAGTCCCTGATCGCCTTAAGCAGTCGTCCAAAGGCTTTGTGCCGTGGGACGAGGCGCCGTCACTCGCCGACTCCATGTCTTGGCATTTGCGGCGACCAGGCGCTCAACCACGGGCCGCTTTTGTTGACACCCTGCCTGTCGACTTCTTGCCAGAAGGCGCGGCAGCAACGCCCTTCAGTGAACCTGTTCAAGGCATGGCAATCCGGGAAATTTCAGACGACGAACTGTTTGCCAATCTGTTCGGCAAAGTCGACGTGAAATAAGCGTTTCCAGACTGGCTTGAGTCAATCCACCAACCATTGGTGAATCAACTGCTTGCTAGCACTGTCGATGCTGAGGAACTGCACGCCTATCCGAAACTGCTTGTTTGACAGCACATTGAATGCCACGCGGCATTGCACCTGCGCGTAGTGCAAGCGGGTGCGATCTGTCAACGCTGGAATGGCAATCGCAACGTCCAAACGCGCACCGTCCGGGAATGGCCGCTCGACGATCAGCCCCATTCCGCCTTCTGAAATATTGGTGACTTTGGCATCTTCAAACAGATTGGGACCCAACACAAGCCTTGCCCGCCACGACACCATGACGCGATGTTGCTCGCGGTCGCTGTGCAAAGCCTGTCCCGTGTCTAACTGTTGATTCATTAACAACCTGTACCTACAGCCCTCAGCCAGAGAGGGGATGGCTTATTTTGCGGCAGATTCACCGCATTGGTACATGAACAAACCTACCCAATCTGACACGTATTACGCGGCAATCAGGAAAACGCGACTCAGGGGAGCGTGTTGACCGGGTCCAGATGGGTCATCACATCCAGCACAGGCAAGTTTTGCATGACCCGCTCTCTGGCTCTGGCGGCAATGTCGTGCCCTTCCCTCACGGTCAGAGTCCCCTCCACTTCCAGGTGCGCATCGACCATGATCATGTCGCCCATCTTGCGGGTGCGCAGGTCATGAACGCCATGCACCCCAGGAGTCTCCTTCAAGGTCGAGCGGATATGCTCGATCTGCTCTTGTGAAATGGACTTGTCCATCAGATCGTTAAGCGCATCCCAGCCAAAGCTCCAGCCCATTTTGCTGACCATCAAGCCAACGATGAGCGCAGCGACCGGATCCAGCAACGGGTAACCCAACAAATTACCGCTGATGCCCAGGGCAACGACCAGCGACGAGGCTGCGTCTGAGCGGGCATGCCAAGCATTGGCCACCAGCATGCCTGAGCGCACCCGCTCGGCAATGGCGAGCATGTAGCGAAACAGTAATTCTTTACTGACCAGCGCAGCCAAGGCCACCCACAGCGCCACCACTTGCACCTTCGCAATGCTGTCGGGGTCACTGAGTTTGTGCACCGCGCTCCAGAGCATGCCCACCCCCACGCTGAGCAACAGCACGCCAAGCACCAGCGACGCCGCGGTTTCGTAGCGCTGGTGCCCATAGTGGTGATCGTCATCGGCCTCTTTGCGACTGTGGTGGTTGGCCAGTAGCACCACAAAGTCAGAAACAAGGTCCGAGAGGGAGTGAATGCCGTCGGCGATCAAAGCCTGCGAGCCCGCCCACAACCCGATGACAACCTGTATGCAAGTCAGCACCACGTTGACAACGACGCTGACCCATGTGCTGCGCCGAGCTGCTTGATGTCGCTGTGGCGTGTCCTGTTCAGGGTCGTCTAGAGGCGTGAGATCCATGAGTCGGCTTCGAAATATCGCTGGAGTGATTGGCGGGATTGTCGCCTGAGTCGGCAGTAGCCCTGTATTCACCAACCTTATTGATGATTCATGTCAATGGGATCTCTCTAAAGTGGTGTGTGTATGCCCTCGATCTCACTACCCACCATGAAGATGCCCAAATGGCTTCGTTTTGGCCGCCCTGCCATCAGGAAGAGCGGCGGCTGGATCGGTGTGCATGTGACGCCGGATCACTTGCTTGTGGCCTGCGCCCG
>JAZJZP010000442.1:4154-9027 GCA_040389805.1 Pseudomonadota bacterium | reverse complement strand
GACCCCACCTGCTTGAAAGACGTGTCGGCGGCCTGATTTGACCAAGGTGAGGACGCCAGAGAGGCCACCACCAGCCCCTCTGAAGGGGATGTCGAGCCCAGTGCAAAACGATCGGAGGACGGAACCACACCACCACCCAAACCACCTTGACTGGTCACCAACGCCCCCACCACCATGACGAAGCAAGCCGCCACGGCCATGGGACCAGCCCAGACCCGACGACGCAACGGCACTGACGTCGACTGCGATCCGGCGATATCGACCACCATGGGTTGAGGGCGACTGTTCAGGCCTGCTGGCGCCAAAACCACCGGCTCCTGGCTCAGTCGAGCACGGAAGGATTTCAGGAATTCAGCGCTGCCGGACGCATCCGCCATCTCATCCGAGCGCAGCACGTCGCCGATGAGTTGGTAGGTACTCCAATGGGCGCGTACCTGGGCATCATCACGCCAAGCGGTACACGCACGAGCCACCTCAGAGGCACTTGCCTCGCCATCGACCAAGGCCGACAGCGCTTCATAAGGGGCATCATCATCCAAGCGACGGTCAGACATAAGCGGGCTCCGAGTCGACATTGAAGAAAAAGCCAACAACGCTGGCCATCTTGATCATCTGATAGAGGAATTCACAAAAAGTTCACTCAACTTCACCAACGATCGCCCTGACGGGCATCCAGCAAGGGCCGCAAGCGCTGAGCGATGGCTTCACGCGCACGAAATATCCTCGAGCGCACCGTGCCAATCGGACAATTCATCACGGCAGAGATCTCTTCATAGCTCAGCCCCTCGATTTCACGCAGGGTAATGGCCTGGCGCAAATCTTCCGACAAGGCTTCAATAGCCATGTTCACGTTGTCGGCAATCTGGCTGCTGGCCATCAAGGATTCAGGCGTTTCCCCGTTGGTGAGCTCGTTTTCAACGCGCGAAGAAGTGTCTGACTCGTCATCGTCGCCGCCACCGCGCCGTGCCGACTCGGTGACCAGAAGATCTCGGCGCATGCCAATCAACGTCTTCTTGGCGGTATTGACGGCAATGCGGTAGAGCCAGGTGTAGAAGGCGCTCTCGCCACGAAAATTGGGCAAGGCACGGTAGGCCCGGATGAAGGTTTCCTGGGCAATGTCTTCAACCAGATCCACATCGCGGACCATGCGGCCAATCAGGCGCTGAATGCGGCGCTCGTACTTAACCACCAGCATTTCAAATGCACGCTGATCACCGCGCTGCACGCGCTCGACCAGCGGCGCGTCGACATCAACGGAAGCCACCACCACGGGATCGGCATCCAATTCGACAACCGCCAGCGCCGAAGCAGGATCGAAGCCACCGCTGACCAATTCTTGAGGCTGATCCATGGGCGGCTCCAACGGTGAACGTGGCGGTGTCATGCGCCACCCCTCAGTCGCTGGTCGCTGAACCGATCCGCGTCATGCGCAGGATTGCCTCGGGGATCAAGAAGCATGGTCGGTGCGAAATCCTCTTGCTCCATCGCGACACGCGCGCCCACCGACCGTCGGATTGCACCTGGCCTGGACTTCGGGGCAGTAGAGTTTGAATGCGCGAACAAGGTGAGCCACAGACGTTGAAGACTCCTGAATGATGCCATCACCGCCGTGAATTCTTCACGAGGGTCTTTCATCACCCCTGTTTCGGTGGCTCGGACGCTGAACAGCAGCGCACGCAGGTGATGGCCTTGTGCCCCAGTCATTTGCGGCGCGGCAAGCCAGATCCAATGAGTGCGGGCACCGGAGCACGGGCTGAGCACATCCACACGGAGCAACACTGACATCCCAAGCTCAAACACCACTTGGACCGATACCGCCTGATCATGGTCGGGCAAATACCATCCGGCCTGCACCACTGCATGGCTTGCTTGATCAGGGGTTTTGGATGGCGCGGGCAGCGGACCACACCACGCCAAGGTGAGGTGACCCGTCAGAGACAGTTGCGCCCACATCTGCCGAGCCAAATGCACCCAAACGCTTGCCAGGCAGGTCGCCAGCAGAGGTGCGACCCAAGAAATCGTACCCGCAAACGCATCTGTCCAGAGCGCCAGCAAATAGGCCAGCAACGACACGCCGATCAGCAGCATCAACCCACGGGCAGCCCACCGTACACGGGGCGCCTGTGACACACCCAACGGCAAGAGCCACTGAGCCTTGGTCGCCAAAAGGCCCCGTGCAGAAAAGCGTTGCTTGCAGGGCTCCTCGGTCAACGCATCCGCAGCGGTCATTGCACGGGTGCTCGTCGATCCATCAGATTCGCTTGAACACCAACGAACCGTTGGTGCCGCCAAACCCAAAATTATTCTTCAGCGCGAAGTCGATCTTCATCTCGCGGGCCGTGTTGGCACAGTAATCCAGGTCACAGTCGGGATCCTGGTTGAAGATGTTGATCGTTGGCGGCGAAATCTGGTGCTGGATGGCCAACACGGTGAACACCGACTCGATGCCCCCTGCCCCGCCCAGCAAATGCCCCGTCATGGATTTGGTCGAATTAACGACCAGATGTTTGGCATGATCGCCAAAAGCACGCTTGATGGCGTTGGTTTCGTTGGCATCGCCCAGCGGCGTCGAGGTGCCATGGGCATTGAGGTACTGCACCTGATCGGGGTTGACGCCCGCATTGCGCAGCGCCGCCAGCATGGACCGAGTCGGCCCATCCACGTCGGGTGCGGTCATGTGATGGGCATCGGCCGTCATGCCAAAACCACACACCTCGGCGTAAATTTTGGCACCGCGAGCCTTGGCGTGTTCGTACTCTTCGAGCACCATAACGCCAGCACCCTCGCCCAACACAAAACCATCGCGGTCTTTGTCCCAGGGACGAGACGCCGTCTTGGGGTCTTCATTTCGAGTCGACAAGGCACGCGCTGCGGCAAAACCGCCCACACCCAAAGGCGACACCGTGGCTTCTGAACCGCCGGCCACCATGACGTCGGCATCGCCGTACTCGATCATGCGAGCGGCCAGACCAATGCTGTGCAACCCAGTGGAGCATGCCGTGACAATGGCCAGGTTCGGGCCTTTGAAGCCACATTGAATAGAGACATGGCCCGAAATCATGTTGATGATCGATGCAGGCACAAAAAATGGGGAAATTCGGCGAGGTCCGCGTGCGGAATACTCTCCGTGGGTCTGTTCAATCAGAGGCAAACCACCGATGCCAGAGCCCACCACGCAACCAATCCGCACAGCCAGGTCAGCGCTCAGGGCATCTCCCTGCGGCAGACCGGAATCTTTCACCGCCTGCATGCTCGCGGCCAAGCCGTAATGGATGAACGTGTCCATGTGACGGGCTTCTTTAGCGGGGATGTAATCCTCGATGTTGAAGCCCTTGACCTCTCCTGCAAACGTGCAGGCGAAGGCCGATGCATCGAATTTGGTGATGGTGTCGATGCCGGACTTGCCAGCAATGAGGTTCGACCAGGACTCATCAACCGTGTTCCCCACGGGAGTGATGAGGCCCAAACCGGTAACGACGACGCGACGACGACTCATGCTGGATAAAGACAAAAAAGTAAGAAATAGAGACGACCAAGGCCCCGAAGGGCCTTAGCAATCAGCGTAGAACTTAAGCCTTGGCGTGGCCCTTGGCATAGTCGATGGCAAGCTGAACAGTGGTGATCTTTTCGGCTTCCTCATCGGGGATTTCGATGCCGAACTCGTCTTCGAGTGCCATCACCAATTCAACGGTGTCCAGCGAATCAGCGCCCAGATCGGCCACGAAGGCTTTTTCAGAGGTGACTTCGGATTCGGCTACACCGAGTTGTTCGGCAATGATTTTCTTGACGCGTGCTTCGATATCGCTCATGACTCCTCCAGGAGTGGGGTGGTTGGTACAAGTAAACCGGGGATTTTACCGGGTAAGCGGCACAAACCGCGAATGACCGGAAAACGAATTTGAGATCCCCCGGCACGAACTCAATTCATAAACATGCCACCGTTGACGTGTAGTTCCGTCCCAGTGATGTAGCCTGCCTGAGGTGAGGCCAAAAAGGCGACCGCTTCAGCAATGTCCTCAGGTTGACCCAGGCGCCCCAAGGGGATCTGAGCCTTCAGTGCCGTCTGCTGCTCATCCGACAATCCGCGAGTCATGTCGGTATCGATGAACCCAGGCGCCACGCAATTGACGGTGATGTTGCGACTACCCAGTTCGCGAGCGAGCGCACGGGTCATGCCCGCAACACCGGCTTTGGCCGCTGCGTAATTGGCCTGACCCGCGTTGCCACTGACCCCCACCACCGAGGTGATGTTGACGATGCGGCCATAACGCTGCTTCATCATGGTACGCATCACCGCACGGCTCGTGCGAAAGACTGCTTTGAGATTGGTGTCCAGCACCGCATCCCAGTCGTCGTCCTTCATGCGCATGGCCAGAGTGTCGCGCGTGATGCCAGCGTTGTTCACCAGCACATGCAACGCGCCATGCTGCTTGAGGATGGCATCAATGGCGGCATCAACCGCGGCAGCATCGGTCACATCCAACACCAATCCGCGGCTGTCTTCATGGGCCGACAAGGCCTGCGTAATGGCTTGCGCGCCAGACTCGGTCGTGGCCGTGCCCAGCACCTTGTAACCACGCTGCGCCAGCACCATGGCAATGGCACGGCCGATGCCGCGACTGGCACCGGTCACCAGCGCGATCTGAGAAGAAATATCCGAACTCATGCCAACAGGCCTTTCGCCTCCAGCAATGAAGCCGGGTCAAAAATAGTGGTGGTGATCAGGTCGCCGTCAATGCGTTTGACCATGCCGGCAAGCACCTTGCCAGGGCCGCACTCCATGACGTGGGTCATGCCCATCGCCCGGAAGGCTTGGATGGTCTCAACCCAGCGCACAGGACCAAAGGCCTGACGATACAACGCATCACGCAAG
>JAZJZP010000442.1:0-4144 GCA_040389805.1 Pseudomonadota bacterium | reverse complement strand
CTTGAGCGACATCAATGTTATTGATGACGGGAATGGTGGGCACAGCAAAGCGCGTGGCAGCCAGTTGTTCTTTGAGCCGCTCGGCGGCCGGTTTCATCAAGCTGGAGTGAAACGGCGCCGACACCGACAGCAGCAAGGCGCGCTTGGCCCCAGCCGCCTTGAGCACTTCACAAGCCTTGTCCACCCCCGCCTTGGTGCCGGCAATCACGGTTTGTTTGGGGTCATTGAAATTAACCGCCTCGACTGCTTCACCGCTGGCCTGCGCCGCCTCAAGACAACCCGCCTTGACTGCGTTGGAGTCCAGACCCAGGATGGCCGCCATGCTACCCACGCCAACCGGCACGGACTCCTGCATGGCCTGCGCTCGAAAGCGAACCAAGGGCAAGGCGTCGGCCAGGGTCAGAGCGCCAGCGGCGACCAGCGCGGTGTATTCACCCAGCGAGTGGCCGGCCACTGCTGCAGGCTTCAGGCCAGTTTCAGCCATCCAGGCACGCCAGCAAGCCACGCCTGCGGCGAGCATCACAGGTTGGGTGTTGGTGGTCAGATCCAACGCCTCTTTAGGGCCTTCGGCAATCAATCGAGCCAAGTCTTCACCCAGGGCCTCTGAGGCCTCGGCCAGGGTGTCACGCACGGCGGCGTGGCCGTCCCAGGCGTTGAGCATGCCCACGGACTGCGAGCCCTGGCCCGGAAACACAAATGCAAATGCGGTCATCTTGTTAGTGTCTTTCGGTCGTATCTGATATTTCAATAGTCCACCAGGACCGCGCCCCAGGTGAAGCCTCCACCCACGCCTTCAAGCAACAGGGTCTGGCCTCGCTGGACGCGACCACTGCGCACGGCATGGTCCAAGGCCAAAGGCACCGATGCGGCGGAGGTATTGCCGTGCTGGTCTACGGTGACGATCATTTTCTCATCAGGCACATGCAGCTTGCGGGCGGTGCTTTGCATGATGCGCAGGTTGGCCTGGTGCGGAATCAACCAGTCGATGCAAGACTCATCGCGACCGGCGGCTTGCAGCACTTCTTTGGCCACCTGCTCCAGCACCGTGACGGCAACCTTGAAAACACCAGGACCGTCCATCTTCACGGTCGGGTCACCCAATACTGCGCCGCCAGAAACGGTCCCCGGGGCACACAACAACTCGGCATAACGGCCATCGGCGTGAAGGCACGAGGCGACAATGCCCGGCTGGCTTGATCCCTCAAGAACAACCGCACCCGCCCCATCACCAAACAACACACAGGTGGTGCGGTCATTGAAGTCGAGTAAACGAGAAAACACCTCCGCACCGATCACCAAGGCTTTACGGGCCACCCCGGTGCGGATCATCGAATCGGCCACGGTCAGGGCATAGATGAAGCCGGAACAAACGGCTTGCACATCAAACGCCGCAGCGCCACCGACGCCCAGCTTTTGCTGGATCAAGCAGGCGGTGGACGGAAACGCCATGTCAGGCGTGGACGTGGCACAAATGATCAGATCAATGTCACTGGCCTGGAGACCTGCTGCCTGCAGCGCGGCCTCAGCTGCCTTCAACCCCAGATCACTGGACGTGACATGCGCTTGCGCGAAATGACGCGCACGGATGCCCGTCCGGTCAATGATCCATTCGTCAGAGGTTTCGATGCCGCGTTCAGCCAATCGCTGAGCCAAGTCATGATTGGTGATTCGATCAGGCGGGAGGTACGAGCCGGTACCTGTGATGCGAGAGTATGCGCTGGAGCTGACCATAACGGGGTGGACAAGGCGACGTTCACAAGGACCGCCTCCATGCCCTTTAGGCACGGCCCGAAGGATCAGGCAGCACGATCTACCGCACCAACTACACCAACAGCCGCCGACGTACCTTCTGGCTTGACCGCCCCTGATGCATTGGCATTGGGCAGCCCTTCAAGCGTGTCCGCGATACGGACATGCACGCGCTCCAAAAGGCGATGGCGAGCTGCATCATAAGCCCTTTTGAGGGCCAATTCAAACGCAAAGGCATCGGCGGATCCATGGCTTTTAAACACCAGGCCGCGCAAGCCCAGCAACGCTGCGCCGTTGTAGCGGCGGTGGTCAGCGCGTTTTTTGAACTGGTTGAGCACAGGCAAAGCCACCAAGGCCGCGAGCTTGGTCAGCAAGTTGCGCGAGAACTCCTGCTTGATGAAGTTGGCCAGCATTGAAGCCAAGCCTTCGGCCGATTTGAGGGCCACATTGCCCACAAAACCATCACAGACCACGATGTCGGTCGTGCCTTTGAAGATGTCGTTACCCTCAACGTTGCCATGGAAATTGATCAGGCCCTTGTCACCGGCGGTCCGCAACAATTCGCCCGCTTTTTTGATGACTTCGCTGCCTTTGATGACCTCTTCGCCGATGTTGAGCAAGCCCACCGTGGGCGTTTCCTTGCCATCCATGGCCGACACCAAAGCGCTGCCCATGACGGCAAACTGCAATAGGTGCTCGGCGGAACAATCAACATTCGCCCCCAGATCCAACACAATGGTTGCAGCGCCCAATTGATTGGGCAAACCCGAGGCAATGGCGGGACGATCAATGCCGTCCACGGTTTTGAGAACATAGCGCGCCACGGCCATCAAAGCGCCTGTGTTGCCAGCCGATACACAGGCATGGGCCTTGGCCGGCGCATCGGCCGTGGCCTTGACCTGGGTGACCGCCACACGCAAGGACGAATCCTTTTTGCGTCGCAGTGCCACCTCGACCGGGTCGTCCATGGCCACCACTTCACTGGCGTGTACCAGCGTCACACGCTCCCAATCCTTGGCCGGCGCCAGCGCCTCAGGCAATCCAACCAGGATCAACTCAGCCTCTGGGTGCCTATCCAAAAAGGAACGACACGCCGGCAAAGTGACCGAAGGGCCATGATCTCCCCCCATGCAGTCCACGGCAATGCGCACAGGCCCTTGCAGATCAGGGATGGGAGGGCGCGATGCTGGCGCGGCGATGGAAACAGTAGATACAGTCATCAGATGGGTCTTGGAAATTCGTCCCCAAATAACAATGGGCTGGAGGACTGACTAGCGTCAGCCTATCCAGCCCTTTGCATTTGATGAAACCCGGCCGTTGGCCAGGCCATGCTCATCAGCTTAAGCGTCAGCCTTGGTCTTGAGAACCTTGCGACCACGGTAAAAGCCGGTGGGGCTGATGTGGTGACGCAGATGGATTTCGCCGGTGGTGCCTTCAACAGCAGTTCCGGGGGTGTTCAACGCGTTGTGCGAACGGTGCATACCACGCTTGGAGGGCGATTTTTTGTTTTGCTGAACGGCCATGATGGACTCCGAAAAACCAGGCGTTTCAGCCTGTCGAATTGTCAGACCACATCGAAAACCGGTGGCTTGGAACGCTTTTTAAAGCACCCCAAACGCGCCGCCCGCTTGCAGTCCGCAAAGTGTTGAAAAATTGTTTAAATCCAGGGTGTACCCCGGAAAAGCCATAAATTCTAGCACGAGTCAACTCGGTAATTCAAATTGAAGCGTGCAGAAGTTGTTGACTGCTGGGTCCAATCGGCGCTTTTTCAGCCGCCCTTCTTGAGAGAAGCCAGCGCAGCAAACGGATTGGGCCGCTCCTCATCCTGCGCCAAATCCGCCTCATCCACAGGCAGGCCCTCGGGAGATACCAGGCCGGACTGCATCAAGGTCGACACATCAATGGGGCATTCGTCGTGACGAGGAACAATGGGTTGAGCCATGATCAATTCGTCTTCGAGCAGGGCCAACAAGTCGAACTGACGACTCAAGGCCAACACATCGTCTTCGGACTCGGCATCCAAGTCTGCGGCGGCCTGCTCATCGACCACAAAACGAATATTGTGCTCAACCACCACCGGAAGGAACACCGGCTGCAGGCAGCGCTGACACTCCCAGGGCAGGTCCCCTTCAGCGTGCAGGTCCAGCCACAATTGGGGCCCACCGGCGCGCTGAGGCACCAAGCGCCCTTGAGCCCGCCAACGAACGGGGGCCAAGGTCGAGAGGTCCAGGTCCTGCGCCAAACCGCTGGCCAGCCGGGGCAAAGTCGCCAGAGGTGCTTCGCCCTCAAGGGATGACTCTTCGTTGATAAAGGCCCCGAGATCGAGGTTGTGAGGCAAAAACGTGCGTGCTTTCATACCCGAGAGTGTAGAGGTTGGACAATAGCGGTATGAACC
>JAZJZP010000441.1:0-4050 GCA_040389805.1 Pseudomonadota bacterium | reverse complement strand
GTAGCTGAGTTGGCCGGTGCCGGGTTGAATCAAGGCCACGGCCATGGGCGAGCGGCCCACCTGGGCTTCGATCAACTGATGGGCGCAGGCGTGTGTGTCGTAGGGCTGCGGCGTGATGTTCCAGGTGCGCAGCGATTCAATCTCGGCGGGGGGGAGCACGCTGTAAGCCGACAAGGGCAGGTCGGGATTGGCCACGATCTGGCGGAGCAGTGACTCCAGGCGCCCGGCGATGAGGGCGACCGAGGGCGTGTCCAGTACATCGGTGTTGAAGGTGAACACGTACTCGATGTGGTCGCGGGTTTCAACGCACCACAGGCTGAGGTCTTGCTCTGCGCCAAGCAAAGGCGTGGACATGCGCTCGTGGTTGACGTTGCCCCAGCGGGTCGGGCGTTCGCGCACATCCTGGAACGAGAAGGACACCTGGTGGATGGGCGGACGGCTGTTGTCGCGCGGCACATTGAGTTCGCGCACGAGGTGCTCGAACGGCACATCCGGGTAGGTGAAGGATTCGACGACCTGGTCATGAATGGCGCCCAGCCAGTCGCTGAAGCGCACGTTCGGGTCGATCTTCATGCGCAGGGGCAGCATGTTCACGAAGAAGCCCATCAAGGGCTCCAGCGGTGGCTGCTCACGGCCACGCACCGGCGTGCCCACGACAAAGTCGTTCTGCTGGCTGATGCGATGCAGCACCAAGGCATAGCTGGCCAGCAGGGCGACGTAGAGCGTGCGGCCTTGACGTTGGCCTTGGAGCCGCAGCGCATCGGCCACGTCCTTGGGCAGATTGAATTGATGCGAGCCTCCACGGCCTGACATGGTGGCGGGGCGCGGGTGGTCCAGCGGCAGGTCCATCACGGGAGGCCATGGGGTGAGCTTGTCGGCCCAGTGGCGGGTTTGCAGCGCCAGCTCGGGGCCGCTCATCCACTCGTTATGCCACGCGGCGAAGTCGCCATAGCTGACCGTCAAAGGCGGCAATTGGGCGTCGCGTCCGGCCAGGCACGCGGTGTAGAGCTCGGGCAGGTCGTTGTAGAGCAGGTCAAAGGAGCCGCCATCCCAGATCAGGTGATGGGCCATGAACAGCAGGCCATGTTCTTCAGGCGAGATGCGAAAGAGCTTGGCGGTGAACAGTGGCCCTGCTTCGAGGTCGTAGGGCACCGTGACCATCTGGGCAATGGTGCGGTCCATGGCGGGCTGGCGCTGGTCTTGCTGCAGCGTGCTGAGGTCCTCAATCGGCAACAGGCTGAAGTCCAATTGGTCGACGATGCGTTGGCGATCGCCTTCAGGGGTGCGTTCCACCACCGTGCGCATGACGGCCTGACGCTGCACCAGCATCTGGAAGGCACGGTTGAAGGCGTCAACGTCCAGTGGGCCGGTGAGGCGGTGACAGCTGGGAAGGATGTTCACCACGGTGCCAGGGTTGAGGTTCTCCAGGAACCACACGCGTTGCTGCATCTGCGACAGCGGGGCATGGCCCTGGTCGGCGCGGATAGGGATTTGGTTGGCAGTGACTTGTTTGGCGGGCTGTGTGTTGGCTTGCAGGGCCTTGGCCAGTGCGGCTGGCGTGGGTGATTCAAAGATCACGCGCAGGCCTGGGCGGTGGCCCAGCGCTGAAACCAGATTGGCTGACAACTTGGCGGCCAGCAGCGTGTGCCCGCCGTGATCAAAGAAGTTGTCGTCCAAGCCGACGTTGGGGATGTTCAGCACCGTGGCCATCGCGTTGGCGATGGTCTGGGCCAGATCGCCGTTGGCCTGGGCTGTGGCGGCAGTCGGTGCGGCGGTTGGCGTGGTGGTCGCTGAGGTGGTGGCGGTTTGCCGCGTGGGCGCTGGCAGGGCCTTGAGATCGATCTTGCCGTTGGGCAGCAGGGGCAGGGCCTCAAGCGCGACCACGGTGCGCGGCACCATGTAGTCGGGCAGGCCAATGCGCAGGGCCTCGCGCAGTTGGGTGGTGTTGAGGGTGGCGCCGGCTTGCGGCACGACATAGGCCACCAAGGTCACGTCGCCTGGGTTGTCTTCACGCGCCATGACGACGCTGCGGGCCACGCCGTTCAAGGCGGCCAGGCGGGCTTCGATCTCGCCCAGCTCGATCCGGTAGCCCCGGATCTTGACCTGAAAGTCCAGGCGGCCCAGGTGTTCGAGTGAGCCATCTTCGAGCCATCGGCCCAGATCGCCCGTGCGGTAGAGGCGTGCGCCTGTTGTGCTGGAGAACGGATCGCTGATGAAGCGGCCGGCGGTCAGTTCGGGGCGCTTGAAGTAGCCGGTGGCCACACCCAATCCACCAATGCAGATCTCGCCCTCGGTGCCGATGGGGCAGGGCTGCATCTGGTCATCAAGAATCCAGACCTGGGTGTTGTCGATGGGCTGGCCGATGGAGATTTTTTGACCGATGTGGGCGACGCGGGCCAGCGTGGACCACACGGTGGTCTCGGTGGGGCCATACATGTTCCACAGTTCCACGCCTTGCATGAGCAACTGGTTGGCCAGGGTGGGGGGCAGCGGTTCACCGCCACACAGGGCTTTGAAGCCGCGCGGTGCTTGCCAGCCCGCGTCCAGCAAGAGGTGCCAGGTGGTGGGCGTGGCCTGCATCGCGGTGATGCGGTGCTGTCCGATCATGGCTTTGAGGGCATCGCCGTCCATGGCGTCTTCACGCTCGGCGATGACCACGCGGGCGCCACAGGTCAGCGGCAGCAGCAGTTCAAGCACCGCGATGTCAAAGGACAAGGTGGTGACGGCCAGCAGGCGGTCTTGCGCCTCCAGGCCGGGCTGACGGCGCATGCTTGCCAGGAAGTTGCACACCGCGCGCTGTGGCAGCACCACCCCCTTGGGCTGGCCGGTCGATCCTGAGGTGTAGATGACATAAGCCGGGGCGTCGTCGGGGCAGTCTGCCGGGGCGCTCATGGTTTGGTCGGACACCGAGGTGATCAGGGCGGCGTCATCGTCAATGCGCAGTTGTTGGTCGCGTGGCAGGCCGGATTGCTCGGCATGGACGGATTCGGTGATGACCAGGCGCACGCCCGCGTCTTCGGCCATGTAGTGCAGCCGGTCACGCGGGAAGCCGGGGTCCAGCGGCACATAGGCGGCGCCGGTTTTGAGCACGCCCAGCAAGGCGGGCAGCAGGTCGGGACCACGGCTCAGGCACAGTCCCACTAAGGTGTTGGGGCCGATGCCACGGAGGCGCAGCAGGTTGGCAAAGCGGTTGGCGCGGGCCTCCAGCTCGCGGTAAGTCAGGCTGGTGCCGCGTGATTCGATGGCGACGGCGTTGGGGGTGGCCGCAGCCTGGCGGGCGATCCATTGCTCCACGCGGGCACGGGGTTCGAGCGGCACCGCGGTGCTGTTCCATTGGCTCAGTCGGGCATCGACGACCTGCGCCGCAGGGGTGGCTGCGCCCACGGGCGTGTTCAGTGACTGGGCCAAGTGCTGGCACACGGCACGCAAGGCATCGACCAAGGCTTGGGCGCGGGGCAGGCTGAAGTAGTCGGCGCTGTGGTGCAGGTCCAGCGTCAGTGCGTTGTCTTGCTCGTAGAAGTTGAAGAAGAGCTGCGGTAGCGCGCCGCGTTTGCGGCCTTCGTGCAGGGAGGCGGTCAACGGCGCAAAGCCGGACAGGTCCACCTTGGGGTTGAGGTTGAAGAAGATGCCGGTGAAGGCGGGGCGATCACCCGAGCTGCTCATGCCCAGAGCGCGGGCGACCGTGCCTTGCGTGGCCAGCGGGTGTTCGAGCGCATCCATGAGGTGATCGCGCACGCGTTTGAGAACCGCCGCGCCGGTGTCGGCAGGGCTGCATCCCAATCGCAAGGGCAGGTCGAGCACGCCATCGGCGAGCAAGGGGCCGTGGCGGCTCAGGTTCTGGCTAGCGTAGGGGATGCTGATGACGAATTCGCCCTGGCCGCTGCGCTGTTGCAGCATCACGGTGACGGCGCTGAGCAGCAGCTGGAACAAGGTGGCGCCTGATTGGCGGGCTTGGGCGCGCAGGCCGTTGAGCAGGTCGCCTTCGATGCGGGTGCGCACCGTGTCGGCGGTATAGCGGCGGGGGCTGGGTGGGGTGAGGTCGCCCAAGGC
>JAZJZP010000440.1:0-8360 GCA_040389805.1 Pseudomonadota bacterium | reverse complement strand
GAGGTCGCCCTATTCTATGTTCTGAACCTGTTCGCGCATTTGCTCGATCAGCACCTTCATCTCGACCGAAATCTGGGTCAGCTCCAGGGCGGCGGCCTTGGATCCCAAGGTGTTGGCCTCTCGGTGCAGCTCCTGGATCAAAAAATCCAGACGCTTGCCCACTTCGCCACCTTTTTTCAGCAGGCGCGCGATCTCGTCCAGATGCGCCTTCAGGCGTGTCAGTTCTTCATCGACGTCAATGCGCAAGGCATAGGCCGCCGCTTCGCTCAAGGCGCGCTCCTGGGCCGCCTCTTCGGTGATGCTGCCGCCCACCGCCTCCAGCGCCTCTTTGTAGCGCTGCACGAAACGCTCTTGCTGGCGCTGCACGGCCTGGGGCACCAGCGGCGTCGCCTGCTCGGCCAGCACCTTCAGGCCATTGAGGCGCTCGACCAGGATGGCCACCAAGCGCTTGCCCTCGCGCTGACGCGCCTCCAGCAGCCCCTCAATGCTCTGGCGGGCGGCGTCCAGGGCCACCTCTTCCAGCTTAGCGATCGGTCCGGCGGTACGGCACCAATTCATGATTTCGTTCACGGAAAGCGGGGCCGCCTTGGGCAGCCAGTTCTGCACCATGCCCTCCAGGCGAGCCAGGCTGTTCAACTGGTCGGGCTGCGGCTGCGGCCAGGCCGATTCAACCGCCCGTTGCGGTTGCATCTTCAGTTCTATCTTGCCGCGCCGAAATGAAGCTGTCAGCAAATCGCGCAAGGCCGGCTCCAGGGCCCGGAACTCGTCAGACAGCTTGAAACTCAAATCGAGGAAACGGCTGTTGACAGACCGAAGCTCCGCCCCAACCCCACCGGAGGGCCCCTTGGTCGCCGAGCGCGTTGTGCTGGCCGAATCACCATCGTCTGCCGAGTCGGCGCTGTGTTCCGGAACCGACGCGACCGAGCTTGCAAAGCCGGTCATAGAGTAGACTGACATAGTTACTTGACACCAGAGCCAAAACCCGATTATGTCAAAGTCCAAACCTGCCCCGTTGCCTCCGGGTACCGTTGTGGGAGGCTATCAGATCGTCAAGAAACTGGCTGCCGGTGGTTTTGGCGTGGTTTACCTCGCCGAAGACCCCGAGCACCGGCTCGTGGCCCTCAAGGAATACCTCCCCTCCTCCCTGGCCGATCGCGCCCTGGGAGAGCTCATCCCGCGGGTCAAACCCGACAAACAACCCCTGTACCGCCTGGGGTTGAAGAGCTTTTTCGAAGAAGGCCGCTCGCTCGCACAGATCGCGCACCCCAGCGTCGTGTCGGTGCTGAACTTCTTTCGCGAAAATGAAACCGTCTACATGGTGATGAACTACCTGCAGGGTGACACCTTGCAGGACTTCATCGTCACCGCACGCGATTTGAAGCGGGACAAGGTCTTTCGCGAGTCGACCATCCGCTCGCTGTTCGACGAAATGCTGCGCGGTCTGCGCATCGTGCACCAGCACAAGATGCTGCACCTGGACATCAAACCCGCCAACGTCTTCGTCACCAACGAAAACAAAGCGGTGCTGCTTGATTTCGGCGCCGCCCGCGAAGTGCTGTCCAAAGAAGGCAACTTCATCCGCCCCATGTACACGCCCGGCTTTGCCGCGCCCGAGATGTACCGCCGCGACGGCTCGCTGGGCCCCTGGACGGACATCTACGCCATCGGCGCCTGCATCTATGCCTGCATGCAGGGCTACCCCCCCAACGACGCCCCGCAACGAATTGAAAAAGATCGACTCAATTTGTCTCTTTCAAGGCTGCGCAACGTCTATTCAGATAACCTGCTGGAAGTGACCGAGTGGTGCATGTCGCTCGATCCGCTGGCACGCCCGCAAAGCGTGTTCGCGCTCCAGAAGGAATTGAGCCGCGAGACCGAGCGTCGCTACTCCAAGCTGACGTTCTCCGAACGGGTCAAACTCCAACTTGAAAACCTCAAATCGGGTGCCAAAGCATGAGGTTCTCTGTCTACCAAATCAGCCGCAAGGGCGGCCGCGAGAAAAACGAAGACCGCATGGGCTATTGCTACACGCGCGATTCTGGCCTGTTTGCCCTGGCGGACGGCATGGGCGGCCACCCCGAAGGTGAAGTCGCCTCGCAACTGGCCCTGCAAACCATGGCCGCGCTCTACCAGCGCGACGCCCGCCCTACCCTGGCCGACCCCTTGCGCTTTTTGCAGGATGCCGTGATGGCGGGGCACCACCAGCTGCTTCGCTACGCCAGCGAAAAAGGCCTGATGGACACGCCACGCACCACCATCGTCGCGTGCATCATGCAGGGCGACTCGGCCTATTGGGCGCATTGCGGCGACTCGCGCCTGTACTTTGTGCGGGGTGACAAGCTCCTCGCCCGTACCCGCGACCACTCCTATGCGGAGCTGCAGCAGACCTTGTCCTCGGTGGTGCCACTGAACGAGCGGTATTACAACCGCAACGTGCTCTTCACCTGCCTGGGCAGTCCTGGCAAGCCGGTGGTGGACACCGCGGGCCCCCTGCTGCTGCAAGAGGGTGACCGCATCATGCTGTGCTCGGATGGCCTGTGGGGCACTGTGGATGACGATGTCATCACCCGCCACCTGACCACCAAATCCATCTCGGACTCTGTGCCCGAACTGGTCGAAGAAGCGCTGCGCAATGGCGGCGCCAAGTGCGACAACGTCACCATGATTGCCATGGAGTGGGAGTCGGCCGCCAGTGACGAACTGCCCGGGGTCTCGACCGAAAGTTTGGGTGACCAGGTGTTTGCCTCGACCATCCAGGCCAGCGTCGGCAGCGGTCATGACAACAGCGCCGAAGCCGACGATCTCGACGAGGCTGAAATCGAGCGCTCGATTCGCGAAATCAACGAAGCCATCAAACGATCGGCACGCGGCAACCACCGAAGCTGACGGGTCCATGAAACTGATTCTGGCCTCGAACAACGCCAAAAAACTGCGTGAACTACAAGCCTTGCTCGGCCCCCTGGGGCTGGACCTGGTCACGCAGGGCTCTTTAGGCATCCCTGAAGCCGAAGAGCCTCACATCACCTTTGTTGAAAATGCCCTGGCCAAAGCCCGGCATGCCGCACAACAGGGACAAGGCCCGGCCATCGCCGACGATTCCGGCCTGTGCGTTGACGCCCTCGGCGGTGCGCCCGGTGTTCGCTCAGCCCGCTATGCCTGTGATCACGACCAGATCGCCGACACCGCCGGGCGCGAACTGATCGACCCCGCCAACAACCGCTGGCTGCTGCAACAGATGCAAACGCAAGCCGACCGCCGCGCACACTTCACCTGCCTATTGGTGGCCGTGCGCCATGCCGAGGACCCCGAGCCCCTGATCGCCGAAGGCCACTGGAACGGCGTCTTGCTCAAGGCCCCCCAAGGTGAGCACGGCTTTGGCTACGACCCGCTGCTGTGGCTGCCCGAACACGAACGATCGGCGGCCGAACTGGCCCCCGAGATCAAGAACGCCGTCAGCCACCGCGCGCTGGCCTGCCAGCAGCTGCGTGAGTTGATGCTGGTGCGTTGGGGCCTGCGTTGATCCCATTGCATCGCCCGGGCGCCTTGCAGGCGCTGCCACCGCTGTCGCTGTACGTGCACCTGCCCTGGTGCCTCAAGAAGTGCCCCTACTGCGACTTCAACTCGCATGAAGTGACCGCGGCCACGACGGCGGCCGCCTTCCCCATCCCATTGAAAGCGCCGGGCGCCGGACACCTCAGCGCCCAGCTCGAAGCCCATTACCTGGACGCCTTGCGCGCCGACCTGGAGTCGGCCCTGCCGCAGATCTGGGGCCGGCGCATCCACACCATGTTCATTGGCGGTGGCACGCCCAGCCTGTTTTCGCCCGACAGCATCGACCGCCTGCTGGCCGACATCCGCGCCCGGCTGCCCATGGAGCCCGATTGCGAAGTCACACTGGAGGCCAACCCCGGCACGTTTGAGAAAGACCGCTTCAAGGCCTTTCGCCAGGCCGGCGTCAACCGCCTGTCCATCGGTGTGCAAAGCTTTGACGACGCCAAGCTCAAGGCCTTGGGCCGCGTACACAACCGCGCCCAGGCCATCGCTGCGGTGGAGGAGGCACAAACCTGCTTTGACACC
The DNA here is from genome assembly GCA_040389805.1 of Pseudomonadota bacterium. Lineage (GTDB taxonomy): Bacteria > Pseudomonadota > Gammaproteobacteria > Burkholderiales > Burkholderiaceae_C > Aquabacterium. The sequence continues at coordinate 4,283 of JAZJZP010000440.1, read as the reverse complement.
TTCAACCTCGACCTGATGTACGCGCTGCCGGGCCAAAGTAGCGCCGACCTGGATGCCGATGTGGCGCAGGCCCTGGCCTTTGAGCCCCCGCACCTGTCGCTCTATCACCTGACTATGGAGCCCAACACCCGTTTTGCCACGCAGCCCCCCAAAGACCTGCCCGACGAAGACACCGCCTTTGACATGCTCGACCGGCTCATCGAGACAACCGAGCAAGCCGGGCTGCAACGCTACGAAATTTCGGCCTATGCGCGCCCGGGTCACCGCGCCCTGCACAACCTGAACTACTGGCAATTTGGCGACTACCTGGGCATTGGCGCGGGCGCCCACTCCAAGATCAGCTTTCCGGACCGCATCGTTCGGCAGGTGCGCTGGCGCGAGCCTCAGTCCTACATGGACCACGCGCAGCAAGGTAAGGCGTGCTCCAACGAGACCGAGATCGACCTGAAGGCGCGCGCCTTTGAGTACATGCTCAATGCCCTGCGCCTCAAAGAAGGCTTCGAGCTGGCGCGCTTCACCGAGCGCACCGGCTTGGGCATCCCTGCCATTCAGCAGGCCATGCAAGAAGCCGAGGCCAAGGGCCTGCTGCAGCGCGATCTGCACCGCGCCTGGCCCACGGCGCGGGGCTTTGATTTTTTGAGCGATCTGCAGGCGCTGTTTTTGCAATAAGCCCAAGCCCCTGGCTCAGGCCATGGCTTCACCTCAGTCCTTGAACTCAGCCGTCTGCTTGCTCATGCCGGCCATCATGGCGGCAGTCAGGTCGTTGGACATCAGCATGGCCGCATTCCAGGTGGCGATGTAGTTCAGCCCATCGACCACCGAGTGGTCGCGGCTGTAGTTCAGCATCTCCTTGGTGCCCCGGATCGACAGCGGTGACTTGGCGGCGATCAGGGCGGCCATCTCGCGCACGCCGGCTTGCAGCGCCTCGCGCGACTCGTACACCTTGTTGACCAGACCGATTTGCTGCGCTTCGTCAGCCAGCACCTTGCGGCCGGTGTAGGCCAACTCGCGCACGATGCCCTGGTTGCCCAGTAGTTTGGGCAGGCGCTGCAGCGTGCCGACGTCCGCCACCATGCCGATGTCGATTTCCTTGATCGTGAAATAGGCATCCGCCGAGCAATAGCGCATGTCGGTGCAGCTGATCAGGTCCACCCCGCCGCCCACGCAACCCCCATGGATGGCGGCCAGCACGGGCTTGCGGCAACGCTCGATGCTGCTCAAGGTGTCCTGCAGATCCAGGATCACACGGCGCAGGTTCTCGCGCGTGCGACCATCGCACTCGTTCTTGATCGACGGCAGCAGGCCCATCATCATCTGCAGGTCGATGCCCGAGGTGAAATGCTTGCCCTCCCCTTCGATCACGGCCACGCGGGCCTCGGCCGTTTCATCGATCCAGTTGAAGGCCTTGCGGATGTCGTTCCACATCGCCGCGTTCATGGCATTGGCCTTCTCCGGGCGGTTCAGGCGCACGGTGGCGATGTGCTGATCCAGCGTGACGCTGACGGTCTCAAATTCCATAGGGGTCTCCGTGATGTTTCGTGATCTGTGGTGCTCAGGCCAGGTGGGCTTTGTAGGCGGGCAGGTATGCTGCCAGCCGCGCGCCCATCTCGGCACCCAAGGCCTGCAAGGCATTGAGGGGGCGGATCATCACCTCAAAGTCCACGATCAAACCCTCGTCGTCAAAGCGGATCAGGTCGATGCCCTTGAGGGACTTGTCACCCACCATGGCACTGAACTCCAGCACGATGCTCTGGCCGTCGGCCGACACCAGTTGGCGGTGGTATTCAAACTGGGTGAACACCTGCATGACCGTGGTGAGGATCAGGTTGACCGCTTCGGCGCTCACGTAGGGCTTGAAGGCCATCGGCGAGCGGAACACCGCGTTGTCATTCAAGATGCTGGGCAGTTTGCCCAGGTCTTGAAGGGACACCATTTCGTGCCACAAGGCGAGCGAGGTCGCGGCGGCGGGCTTCAGGGTGGTGGGCGTGATCATGGGCTTGCTCCCGGTCAGGTCAGATGGCGGCGGCCAGTTCGACGCCTTGCTTGATGGCGCGTTTGGCATCCAGTTCGGCGGCCACATCAGCGCCACCAATCAGGTGCACCGTCTGACCCGCCGCTTCCAGGCCGCTTTGCAGCGCGCGGAAGGGCTCCTGGCCAGCGCAAAGCACCACGTTGTCCACGGCCAGCACCATGTCCTTGCCACCCACGGTGATGTGCAGACCGACGTCGTCGATCTTGTTGTAACTCGCGCCCGCAATCATCTCGACGTTGCGGTTTTTCAGCGAGGTGCGGTGAATCCAGCCCGTGGTCTTGCCCAAGCCATCACCAACCTTGCTGGCCTTGCGCTGCAACAGGTACACCTGGCGCGGGGCCTTGTCCAGATGGGGGGCCTTGATGCCGCCGCGATCGGCGTAGCTGGTGTCGATGCCCCACTCGGCGTAGAACTTGGTCGCGTTCAGCGCGGGGCTGTCACCCTCATGGGTCAGGAACTCCGACACGTCAAAGCCAATGCCGCCCGCACCGATCACGGCCACGGTCTTGCCCACCGGCTTGCCATCGCGCAACACGTCCAGGTAGTTCAGCACTTTGGGATGATCCACACCCTCAATGGCCACGGCACGGGGCGTCACGCCCGTGGCCAGCACGACCTCGTCAAACTGGCCCTGGACCAGATCGTCCACACTCACGCGGGTGTTGAAGCGGGCCTTCACGCCGGTCAGCTTGATCAGGTTGCGGTAGTAGCGCAGGGTCTCGTAGAACTCCTCTTTGCCCGGCACCTTCTTGGCGATGTTGAATTGACCGCCCACGTCGCTGTCGGCCTCAAACAAGGTCACGTCATGGCCGCGCTGAGCAGCGGTCGTGGCAAAGCTCAACCCTGCCGGGCCCGCCCCCACCACGGCAATGCGCTTGACCTGTTCGGTGCGCACCACGTTCAATTCGGTCTCGTGACAAGCCCGTGGGTTGACCAGGCAGGACGTGATCTTGCCGCTGAAGGTGTGGTCCAGGCAGGCCTGGTTGCAGCCGATGCAGGTGTTGATCTGATCGGCACGGCCCTCGGCGGCTTTTTGCACAAAGAAGGCATCGGCCAACAAGGGGCGCGCCATGGAGACCATGTCGGCGCAACCATCGGCCAGCACCTTCTCGGCCACCTCGGGGGTGTTGATGCGGTTGGTCGTGATCAAGGGGATCCGGACCTTGCCCTTCATCTTCTGCGTCACCCAGGCAAAGGCCGCGCGGGGCACGCTGGTCGCAATGGTCGGGATGCGGGCCTCGTGCCAGCCGATGCCGGTGTTGATGATGGTGGCGCCTGCCGCTTCAACCGCCTGAGCCAGTTGCACCACCTCATCAAACGAAGAGCCCCCATCCACCAGATCAAGCATCGACAGGCGGTAGATGATGATGAAGTTGGTCCCGACCTTTTCGCGGACACGGCGCACGATTTCCACCGGAAAGCGCATGCGGTTTTCGTAGGTGCCACCCCACTCGTCGGTGCGGTGGTTGGTGCGCGCGGCAATGAACTCGTTGATCAGGTACCCCTCGGAGCCCATCACCTCGACACCGTCATAACCGGCCTGCTGAGCCAGTGCGGCGCAACGGACGAAGTCCTGGATGGTTTGCTCGACCTCGGCGATCGTCAACTCACGCGGCGCCATGGGCGAGATCGGGGCCTTGACGGCGCTGGGGCCGACCAGTTCGGGGTGGTAGGCATAGCGGCCAAAGTGCAAGATCTGCAGGGCGATTTTGCCGCCCTCGTCATGCACCGCCTGGGTGACCACCTTATGGTGTTCGGCCTCTTCAGGCGTCGTCAAACGCGAACCGCCGGGGAACGGGCGCCCTTGGTCATTGGGGGCGATGCCGCCGGTCACGATCAGGCCCACCCCGCCGCGGGCACGCTCGGCATAGAACGCGGCCATGCGGGCAAAGCCATTTTTGGCTTCTTCCAGCCCCACGTGCATCGATCCCATCAGGACGCGGTTGCGCAAGGTAGTAAAGCCAAGGTCAAGCGGCTGCAGAAGGAGGGGATAAGCGCTCATGGAGGAGGTCTCTTGCTGTTGTGCAGAACACAGGGTGAAGAATGTCGGTTCGGACGCGGATGCACAACCATGCAAACCGTTGCCGCCATGGATATTAGGGGATTCAACCCAGTTATGCAACTGGTTGCATAGATAGGTGCCACCAGCCGAAAAAAAAAACGCCCTGACGCAAATGCATCAAGGCGTTTTATAAGATGGCGGAGTGGACGGGACTCGAACCCGCGACCCCCGGCGTGACAGGCCGGTATT
>JAZJZP010000439.1:1426-2122 GCA_040389805.1 Pseudomonadota bacterium | reverse complement strand
CGTCGAGTTGGATGCGGCGTCCAACCGGGGCGTCGAAGAAATTTCGCAGTTGCTGGACCAGTCGGTTTACAAGCCGGTGATGGGGCGCTTCAAGGTCTACATGATCGACGAAGTCCACATGCTGACCAACCACGCATTCAACGCCATGTTGAAAACGCTGGAGGAGCCGCCTGATTATTTGAAGTTTGTCTTGGCCACGACGGACCCTCAGAAGGTGCCGGTCACGGTGTTGTCGCGGTGTCTGCAGTTCAATTTGCGCCCGATGGCGATGCAGACCGTGCAAACGCATTTGCAGCAGGTGCTGGCCTCTGAGGCCATTGAGGCCGAGGCGGGGGCACTGAGCTTGCTGGCGCGCGCAGCCCGCGGTTCCATGCGCGATGCGCTCTCCCTCACGGACCAGGCGATCGCCTTTGGTGGTGGTCGCTTGGACGAGGCGGCGGTGCGGCAGATGCTGGGCGCGGTGGATCGGCAGCATGTGCAGGCCATCATTGAGGCGGTGTCCCGTGGGGATGGGGCGGCTTTGGTGGCGGCGGTAGACACCCTGCGCACCTTGGGTTTGTCGGCTTCGGGCACTCTGGAAGAGTTGGCCACCGCGTTGCAGCGCATGGCGGTGATTCAGGCGGTGCCGCAGTCCGTGGACCCGACCGATCCGGATGGCGCGCTGTGGCAAGCCTTGTCGACGATGCTGGCGCCAGA
>JAZJZP010000439.1:0-1416 GCA_040389805.1 Pseudomonadota bacterium | reverse complement strand
ACAGCTTGGCCTTGCAAGGGCGTGCCGAGCTGGCCTTGTCGCCCGATGAATACAGTGGCTTGTTGATGCTGTTGTTGCGATTGCTGGCGTTCAAACCAGCGCCTGCTGAGGGAGCCCCTCCGCGCCCAAAAGCTGAAAGCTCGGGGACGGTCAAACCGGTCGCCGAGCTCCCCTCCCAAGGACGAGCCATTCCAGCGGTGGTGCCAGCGGCACCCGCGCAGGCCCTCACTGCGGCGGCGACACCTGTGCGGCCAGCTCCTGTGCTGACCATCAAGCCAGTGTCGGCGCCAGCTCCGGTGGCCTCGGTGGCACCGGTAACACCAGTGCTCAGCAAGGCAAGCACATCCGATGCACAGAGTGTGCCGCCGTGGGAGTCTTTGCCGATGGAGGCCTACGAACACGACTCGGAGCCTCCCTCTGCCTCCGAGCCTGCGGCGATGGCGTCGGTGGTGGGGGCGGGACGTTCACCCTTGCAGGATTTCCCTGCCGACCCCTTGGCGGATCGCTGGGCCGATGTGGTGGCCCAACTGGAGGCACGCAGTGCCGTCACCGCCTTGGTGCGTGAGTTGGCCGTCCAGGCGCAGTGTGTGGCCTGGATCGAAGAGGGGGGCACCAGCCGCTGGCGATTGCGCGTTGAGCGCGAAAGTCTGCGCGGTGATTCGCACCGCGATCGCCTGTGTCTGGCGCTGTCACAGTTGTTGGGCCACGAGGCGGTGCTGGAGCTTGAAGGCGGCGCGGCGGTGAACACCCCCGCACAGCGCGAGCAGTTGGCCCGCGAGCGGCGCCAGCGCGCTGCCGAGGACTTGATTCAGCGAGATCCTCTGGTGGTTTCGTTGCTCGGACAGCATTCAGGGGCCCGCATCGTGGCCGGATCCATCAAACCGTTGTGAGCGACTGCCGATGGCGGCTTTCACGGCGACAATCACGTTTTGCGCAAGAAAGGAAATCCCATGCTCAAAGGACAACTCGCTGGCTTGATGAAGCAAGCCCAGCAAATGCAAGAAAACCTCAAAAAGGCCCAGGACCAACTGGGACTGGTCGAGGTCGAAGGTCAGTCGGGTTCAGGGCTGGTCAAGGTCTTGATGACCTGCAAGAACGAAGTCAAGCGCGTGACCATCGACCCCAGCTTGCTGGCCGATGACAAGGACATGCTGGAAGACTTGGTCGCTGCCGCTTTCAATGATGCTGTGCGCCGGGCAGAAGCCACTTCGCAAGAGAAGATGGGCAAGCTCACGGCCGGTATGCCCATGCCTCCCGGCATGAAGCTGCCTTTCTGACGGGCGTACATGGCCGATCCGGCTCTTGAGGCATTGATCGATGCCCTGCGTTGTCTGCCGGGTGTCGGGCAGAAGTCGGCGCAGCGCATGGCCTTTCATTTGTTGCAGCATGACCGTGCGGGGGCCCTGAAGCTGTCGC
>JAZJZP010000438.1:3589-3806 GCA_040389805.1 Pseudomonadota bacterium | reverse complement strand
ATTGCCGGGGGGGGTGGGTTTTTTCTTGAGCGTGATTGTGTTTGGCATGCAAACGGCGGGTTTTGCGGCGCTGTACCGTTTTGTGCCCAATACCCATGTGCGCTGGGAGCATGCCTGGGGTGGGGCCATTTTTGTGTCCCTGGCGCTGGAGTTGAGTCAAAAGGGCCTGGCGCTCTACCTCACCAAGGTGCCGGTGTACGCCACCATTTATGGGGCG
>JAZJZP010000438.1:0-3562 GCA_040389805.1 Pseudomonadota bacterium | reverse complement strand
ATCTGAGTTGGGTGATTGTGCTGCTGGGCGCGGTGATTGCCGCCTATACGCCCAGTTTGCTGTCGCAGGCCAAACGCTGGCCAGACACACCGGGCTATCGATTTCAGTTGGGGCTGGCGGTGCTGAAAGCGCTGGCAGCGGTGCAGCACGGAGAGCAGCGTGGCTACAGTGCCGAATCCTTGGCCTTCAAATTGCGGACCGACCCCTTGCAGATTGAGCCCATTTTGGAAACCCTGGTGGAGCTGGATTGGATTGCCCATCTGGACGAGCCAGATGCCGAGGGGGGTGGGCGCTTTGTTCTGCTGTGTGACCCAGTGAGCACCCTCATTGCGCCACTGGTCGGGCGCTTGTTGCTCAAACCGGATGGGTTCACGTTCGGGTTTTGGGCGGCGGCTGGGCTGGATGACTTGACCTTGGGTAAGGCCCTGGAGTAGGGTTGATGCCTCGGTGTGGCAACCGGTCTCAGGGTCAACCCGATTTCATTTAAGGGGCGACATGGCGGTCGACACTCGATTGCCCACCAAAAGGCTTCTTTTTGGCGCTGTTGGGTCTATTCACCCATTGGCGTTTGAGCCTTCTTGCGGCAAGATCGAACACGCAGTGTTGTGTGTCCTATCCTAGTGCAACCCCCTGAACAAGAGGAGACAAGACCATGAAAGTCAGCGACATTTTGCGCGTCAAAGGCAGCACGCTTTACACCGTCCATCCTGAGCAACTGTTGACCGAAGCAGTGAACACGATGGCCGAGTTTGACATCGGTTCCCTGGTCGTCATGGAGCACGGCGAGGTGGTCGGTATGTTGACCTTCCGGGAAGTGATCCAGTCGGTGGTACGCAATGGGGGGGGGATTGGTGACACCCGGGTGCGTTCCATGATGGACGATCACCCCTTGAGCTGCACCCCGGAGACCGAAATCGATGAGGTGCGTCGCATGATGCTCAATCGGCACGCACGCTACATGCCGGTGATGAATCACAAGACCCTGATGGGCGTGATGTCCTTCTACGACGTGGCCAAGGCCGTGGTCGACAGTCAGGATTTTGAAAACCGCATGCTCAAGGCCTACATCCGGGATTGGCCGGTCGAAGAGGCCGCTGGCGAGCGCCAGGCCCTGCTGTGATTTTTTGAACCCGCCCTTGAGGGATCGCGCTTGGCGATGTCCCGTGATCACGCCCGGCTTGTCCGGGCGTTGTCGTCATGGGGGACAATAGCGGCTTGTTCCTTTGTTTTTTTACCTGGTTCGCGCTATGTCTGGCAGCACCCTTGGACTTTTGTTTTCAGTCACCAATTTTGGTGAGTCGCACGGCCCGGCCATTGGCTGCGTGATTGACGGTTGTCCTCCGGGCATGGTCTTGTCCGAGGCCGACATCCAGCCCGATCTGGATCTCCGTCGTCCGGGCACATCCCGGCATGTGACGCAGCGCAACGAGCCTGATGCGGTGGAAATCCTCAGTGGGGTGTATGAAGGCAAGACCACCGGCGCGCCCATTGCCTTGTTGATCCGCAATACCGATCAGCGCAGCAAGGACTACGGCAACATCCTGCAAACCTTCCGCCCGGGTCACGCGGACTACACCTACTGGCACAAGTACGGCCTGCGCGATCCTCGCGGTGGCGGTCGTTCGTCGGCGCGCTTGACGGCGCCCATGGTGGCGGCGGGTGCGGTGGCCAAAAAATGGCTGCGTGAACAGTACGGCACCGAGTTTCGGGGCTGCATGACGCAACTTGGCGAGCAGGTCATTGCGTTTGAGGGGTGGGAGCACGTGCGCAACAATCCCTTCTTTGCCGCCAATGTGAGCCAGATCCAGGCGCTGGAAGACTACATGGATGCCCTGCGCAAGGCAGGCGATTCCTGCGGTGCGCGCCTCACGGTGGAAGCCACGAACGTGCCGGTCGGTTTGGGCTCGCCCCTGTTCGACAAACTGGATGCCGACATTGCCTACGCCATGATGGGCATCAACGCGGTCAAAGGCGTCGAAATTGGCGCCGGGTTTGGCTGCGTCACGCAAAAGGGCAGTGAGCATGGTGATGAGCTCACGCCTGAGGGCTTTGCATCGAACCATGCGGGCGGGGTCTTGGGCGGGATTTCAACGGGACAAGACTTGCGGGTGTCCATGGCGATCAAGCCGACCAGCTCGATCCGTGTCCCGCGTCAGTCGATTGACTTGGACGGCCAGCCCGCCACGGTCGAGACCTTTGGCCGCCACGACCCGTGTGTGGGGATTCGCGCCACGCCGATTGCCGAGGCCATGCTGGCCCTGGTGCTGATCGACCATGCCCTGATGCACCGCGCCCAGTGTGGTGATGTGGTCGTGACCACGCCGAAGATCGCCGCACAGCGCCCCTGATTGAGCGTGTGGGCTCAGTTGAGCTCGGAGGCGGCCTCGGGGCGCTCGATCAACTCGATTTTGTAACCATCGGGGTCGGTGATGAAGGCGATCACCGTGGTGCCGCCTTTGATCGGGCCTGCCTCGCGGGTGATGGCACCCCCCAGGCTTGCGGCCTTGTCACGTACCGTAGTGCAGATGCCCGCGACGTTGTCCACGCCAATGGCAATGTGACCGTAGGCGGTGCCCAGTTCATAGGCGTCGACCCCGTAGTTGTAGGTCAGCTCGATCTCAGCGTGCTCGGGGTTGCGGCCGTAGCCCAGAAAGGCCAGGGTGTACTTTTGATCCGGTCGGTCGGTGGTGCGCAGCAGGGTCATGCCCATCACCTGGGTGTAGAAGTCGATTGATCGTTGAAGGTTGCCGACACGCAGCATGGTGTGCAAAAGACGCATTCAATTCTCCGGTTGAGGTCGATCTGGCCAGGCTTGGCTGAGAAGGTGTTCATGGTCCACGGTGAGCCAACCGCGCACGCTGTTGATCAGGGCCACTCCTTGCGCTTCTCGCAGCTCCGCCAGGGTCAGGCGGCGTTCTTGCAAGCGGCCTTCGGCCAGCAAGGTGGCCCGCATCACTCCGGGCAGCAGGCCTGCGGACAGCGGTGGTGTGAACCATTGGCCATGCAGTTGCACCGCAACATTGCCGATGGTGAATTCGCACAACTCACCGTGGGCATTCCACAGCAGGGTGTCAAAGCACCCGACCGGCGGCGCAAACGACGCATAGACCGTGCGCTGCGTGGTTTTGTGGGCGATGAACTCATCGGGCGTGGGCGTGGCCCCGTTCGCCAGGGCCACGCGGATGGGCTGCGTGGTGGGTTCCAGCGGGCTGGATTCGCACCAGACCTGGCCTTGTTCGTCGACACGCAGGCGAATCTTGTGGGTGCCTTGAGGATGTTGCTGGCATTGCGCCTGCAGGGCTTGCTGGACCAGGGCCATGTCCAGCGGAAAGCCAAAGTGCGCCGCAGACCGGGTTAGCCGCTGCAGGTGGGCCTGCCTGCGGGGGATCTGACCATCCTCCAGCCGAAGGGACTCCAGGATCTCGAACGGCTGGGCGGCGCGCTTGAGGAAGGCTTGTTTGTGCTGCCACTCAAGGGCCTCGGCCTGGGCGTTGGCGTCGAGTGTGATGCCGCTGCCGATGCCGCACCGTGCTTGCCAGCCCGAGGTGTTTTTGAACAGTTC
>JAZJZP010000437.1:3187-3706 GCA_040389805.1 Pseudomonadota bacterium | reverse complement strand
CACTCCCGCGCCGAGGCCCCTTTGGCGCGTGCCTCCCGCGCCGGCTGTGCTGGCGCGGCCAGCACCATCACGCCGTTCACCAGCATCAACAGCGCCCCCAGCCCATAGGCCGCCGCCCAGTTGGGCTGCCCTGGCGTCCCCAGCCAGCCTGCCGCCACCAACAGCCCGCCCGCCGTCAACATGCCCACGCGGTAAAACCCGATCCGCAGGCCATTCGCCACCCCGTAATGGCCACGCGCCAGTTGCTCGATGGTGTAGCCATCGGTGGCGATGTCGTTGGTCGCCGACAAAAAGGTGAATGCCGCCAACAGCACCCAGGGCCAGGTCTCGCCTTGCCCCAAGGCCGCAGGGTTCATCGCCAGTGCTGCCAACACCAGCGCCATGCCCAGATTGGCCACTGCCATCCACAAGCGGTGATGTCGCCAGGCATCGACCAGCGGCGCCCACAAGAACTTCACCGTCCAGGCCAAACCGAGCAGGCTCAGCGCACCAATGCTACTGGACGTCAACTACCGAGTA
>JAZJZP010000437.1:356-3177 GCA_040389805.1 Pseudomonadota bacterium | reverse complement strand
GTAGACGTGGCCGGCCGGCCCCACCCCCGCCTGACGCATGTGCACCGGGAATAAGTCATAAAACAAGCCCAAGGGCAGGCCCTCGGAGAAGTACAGCAGCGCCACCCAAAACATCAAACGTTGGGTGGCTGGGGGCTTGGTCGCGGGAATGGGTGTCATGCCCAGGATTCTAGGGAGCCTTGGTGTGACCGGATTACCGGGTCCTGACACACCACTTCCATCGATTAGCGCTTCAGTCCGTGGGCAATGATGCCGATAGCGTCTTGGAGTAGCCGTATTCACCCATTTCACCCACGTCAAAGGCCCCGCCCTTTGGAGGCAAGAATGAACTTTCGTACCAAAATTTGGATGCTGCCTATCAGCGCCGGCGCCGTGTTTGTGCTCGGTGTGGCGGTGAGTTTTTTTGTGGGTGAGCGCACTTCCACGGGGCTGAAACATCTGGAGCAGATCGACAACCCGCACATGGACTACGTGCTGGCGGTGGACCGCAGTACCGAACAAATCCGACTGACGCTGCAAACCGCCGCCGCCGAAGGTGATCCCGAGCGCATCAAAGACACCGACCCCATGGTGACCGCCGGCCATGCCGCCTTGAACGCCATGCAAAAGCTCAACGGCAAGGACGCCGAGGCCAAAGAGCTGACCGCCGCCTACGACGCCTATCAAAAGGCGGCCATTGGCGCGACGACCGCGCTGTTGACCAAAGTCCCCCCAGGCGATCTGGTCAGCCAAATGCAGTCGTCCCAGAAATCACTGGACAAACTGCTGCTGGACCGCAAAGCACAAGCCAAAGCCGCCATCGCGACCGCACAAGAAACAGCCACCAAGGGAGTGAACACCGGACTTTGGGTCTCGGTCATCACCGGCCTGATCGTGCTGTCCGTGCTGGGCTTGGCCTCGGCCGCCGTCGTGCATTCGGTCTGGTTTGACCTGGGGGACGAGCCCTCCACGCTGCGCGGCCTGATGCGTCGAATCGCTGACGGCGATCTGGACCTGGACATTCCTGCCCGCAACAGCGACACCACCTCTCTCAGAGCCTGCCTGGTCGACATGACCCTGCGGCTGCGCGACACCATCGCCGTGATCCGCCAGGCCACGGATTCGATCGCCACGGCCTCCAACGAAATCGCCAGCGGCAATCTGGACCTCTCCAACCGCACCGAGCAAACCGCCTCCAATCTGGAGCAAACCGCCAGCGCCATGGAGGAGCTGACCGGCACGGTGCGTCAGAGCGCCGACTCTGCGCGTCAAGCCAACCAGCTGGCATCCGGCGCGGCCTCCGCGGCTCAAAGCGGCGAAGAAATCGTCTCGCAAGTGGTCTCCAACATGTCGGAGATCAACCAGGCCAGCCGCAAGATCACCGAGATCATCACGGTCATTGATGGCATCGCCTTCCAGACCAACATCCTGGCCCTGAACGCCGCCGTCGAAGCGGCCCGAGCTGGCGAACAAGGCCGCGGTTTTGCCGTGGTGGCTGGCGAGGTTCGCACCCTGGCCCACCGCAGCGCGCAAGCGGCCAAAGAAATCAAAACGCTGATCAACGCCTCCTCGGAGAAGGTTGAGTCAGGCGCCAAACTAGTGCAGGACGCCGGCAACTCGATGAACGAGATCATGACCAGCGTGAACCGCGTCAACGACATCATTGGCGAGATCAGCGCCGCCGCGACCGAGCAGAGCCAGGGCATCGCCCAGGTCAACCAGTCCGTCACCGAACTGGACCAGATGACCCAGCAAAATGCCGCGCTGGTCGAAGAATCTGCCGCCGCCGCCGAGAGTTTGAAAGACCAAGCCGGCCGCTTGGCCCAGGCCGTGTCGACCTTCAAGCTGGGCTCGCCAGCCGCAGGCGCCCCCCCCATGGACGTCCACAAGACCGCCCACACCGTGATCGCCAAGGCCAAAGCCACTGCGCGCAGCAGCCTGACCACCAACAAGAAGCCCACACCGGCCGCCTACAAAGCCCCCGCGGCAACCCCGGCCCCCAGAGCACAGTCCGCCGCGCCCCTGGCACCGCCCGCCGCCCCGCAGGTCAGCAAGGTCGCGCCCGCCGCTGACAACGACTGGGAAACGTTCTAAGGCCGAGTCCAGACGCGACAACCCCCAGCGTTTACTCGCTGCGCCTCGCCCTCCGCATCTTGCGGTCGGCGGGGCGTTGGCCTTGGTAGTAACCACTAATCACCACGCAGCCCCCCCCTAGAATCGCAGTTGACCTTTTCCTAAGCGCCCCGCGAAAATTCTGATCTACGTCATGGGTAGTAATTTTCATCACTCATACTCCGCGCAGTGAATTTCAAGAGGTTGACGAGATGAGTGAGTCGGGCGAGTTCCATCCATCCTGCTCGGGCGAGCGCACCATCGTGGACGACTGGTTCGCCCCCTTACCCAGCGACGATGCACCCTGCGGCCCCGACCTGGAATACGACAACGAGTTTCTGGCACTGGCCCAAGCGGCGGCCGGCAAACCAGAAAACCAGTTCGCCGCGGCCGAGCCCCCCGACTGGCGCGCCGTTCAAGACACCTGCGAGACCCTGTTTGAGCGCACCCGCGACCTGCGCGTGGCCATGTACTGGGCCCGTGCGCGCATCCAGCTGGGTGGCTTGCAGGCCGCCCCCGACAGCCTGCGTTTGTTGGTGGGCCTGCTCGACCGATTCTGGGACACCCTGCACCCGATCCCCGACGACGGCGATGCCTATGCGCGCTTGAACGTGCTGGCCCTGCTGTCCGAGCCCGAAGGACTGCTCGGCGATGTGCGGGCCGCGCTGGTCATCAGCAACCGCGCCATTGGCGAGTTGCGTGTCCGCGACATCGAAATCATGTTGGGCAA
>JAZJZP010000437.1:0-346 GCA_040389805.1 Pseudomonadota bacterium | reverse complement strand
CCCGCGTGAAGGCGAGTCGGCCATGAGCCGCGGACAGGTCGAACAAATGCTGTCGGCCGCCATCGAGAAAGACGCCGCCCTCGCCACCCTCGCCAGCGACACCCTGGCCCAGCTCAAAGCATTGAGCAGCCTGCTCAACGACAAAGTAGGCCAGGAAAATGCCCCCGATGTGCGCCCCTTGCACGCCCTGCTGACCTGTGTGGCCCAGGCCATGCCCTCCTCCCAGGGCACCTCGAACGACGCCTCTGGCGACGAGGGCGCCGACGCAGCTGACCGCCCCGAGGGCGGTGCGGGCGCTCGAAGCCGGCGAAGATGGCAACTGTGACGATGGCACCGCGTTGGCTTT
>JAZJZP010000436.1:0-13417 GCA_040389805.1 Pseudomonadota bacterium | reverse complement strand
CTTGGGCTTTCAAGTGCCTGCGTGGTTGTGGTGGGGGGCAGGGGCTCTGTGGGTATTTGGCGGGGCCATGGCACTGCGTTTTGGCTCTGCCCACTGGATGCGTATCCCCGTGCTTGTGCGCGCACTCTTGGGCGTAGCCATCTTGGTGGTGGTCTGGTTGGCATTGCTCGAAAGCAAAGCCCAGGGGCTGAATTTCTTACTTTCGATCTTCTGTCTGGTCTGGGCTGCGGACATCGGTGCCTATTTCGGTGGGAGGGCTTTCGGTCGTCGCAAGTTGGCCATTTCTATCAGCCCGGGTAAAAGCTGGGAAGGCGTTTGGTCGGGCATGGCGGCCGTCATGCTGTTGGCTGTGGCGTGGATCGCATTGGACCGCCATGCGTCGGTTGATTCACCCAGTGTGTACAGCCACCTGTTGGCAGGACTGGGTCCCATCGGTTTGTTGTTCAGTTTGGTCTTCTTGACGGCCATGAGTGTGGTGGGGGACTTGTTTGAATCGCTCATCAAGCGGCAAGCCGGTGCCAAGGACAGCAGTCAGTTGTTGCCTGGGCACGGAGGCGTGCTCGATCGTGTGGATGCTTTGCTGCCCGTGTTTCCGCTCTCCCTTGCACTGATGTCACTCTGCCATGGCTGAAATGCAAACAAATCGTCTTCAACGCGTGTGCGTGCTGGGTTCGACGGGCTCCATTGGCGTCAATACGCTGGATGTGATTGCACGTCATCCGGGGCGTTATGAAGTGTTTGCGCTGTCCGGTGCCCGCCGGGTTGCCGAATTGTTGGCGCAGTGCGTTCAATGGCAGCCCAAGTACGCGGTGATGCCAGATGAAGAGGCGGCAGGTCGACTGCGCGAAGAACTGCGCAAGGCGAATTTGTCTACCGAGGTGCTGAGCGGTGCCAAGGCTTTGTGCGACATTGCGGCGCACCCGGATGTCGACGTCGTCATGGCGGCCATCGTCGGTGCGGCTGGTTTGGCCCCTTGTCTGGCGGCGGCTTATGCCGGCAAGCGCCTGCTCCTGGCCAACAAAGAGGCCCTCGTGGTTGGCGGTGCCCTGTTCATGCGCGCGGTGGTCGAAGGAGGGGCGACCTTGCTGCCCATCGACAGCGAGCACTCAGCGATTTTCCAGTGCTTGCCTGACGATGTTTCGACCTGGAATGATCGAATTGATCACATCGTACTGACCGCCTCGGGCGGGCCGTTCCGCCAGCGTGACCCCGCGACGCTGGCCGATGTCACCCCCGATCAAGCGTGCGCCCATCCCAACTGGGTCATGGGCCGCAAGATTTCGGTGGATTCGGCAACGATGATGAACAAGGCGCTAGAGGTCATTGAGGCGCGTTGGCTTTTTGGTCTCACGCCCGAGCGCATCAAGGTGGTGTTGCATCCACAAAGCATCATCCACTCCATGGTGGTGTGTAAAGACCGTTCAGTGCTGGCACAGTTGGGCACCCCGGATATGCGGGTGCCGATCGCCTATGGTTTGTCCTGGCCTCACCGGATCGAGTCGGGCGCTGATTTACTCGACTTTACAAGGTTGAGTTCTTTGACCTTTGAAGAGGCGGATTCAAGGCGCTATCCTGGGCTGCCCTTGGCCTGGGACACCCTCCGGGGCCCTGAGGGTTCTACGGCGGTGCTCAACGCGGCCAACGAGGTGGCGGTAGAGGCTTTCTTGGCGGGGCGCATTCGGTTTGATCAGATTCATGCGGTCAACACGCAGACCTTGCTCGATTGCATTGTAGAGTCCGGCTGCTGCGATAGCGTTGAGGGCTTATTGGGTCTGGATAGCAAGGCTCGCCAATTCGCGCTTACGATTGCTGCTGACTTGCAGTGCTGATTGAAGGATCTGACCATGTTGTCGACGGTGTTGGCGTTTCTGGTGACCATTGGGATATTGGTCATCATTCATGAATATGGCCACTACCGTGCTGCTGTCGCCTGCAATGTCAAAGTGTTGCGTTTTTCGGTGGGCTTTGGGCGTGTTCTCTGGAAGCGCGTGAGCGGTGAGACCGAGTTCGTCGTATCGGCCTGGCCTCTGGGCGGCTACGTCAAGATGCTGGATGAGCGTGAAGGCGCAGTTCCTGTGGCCGAGCTTGACCGAGCATTCAACCGCAAGCCTTTGCCTCAGCGCGCATTCATCGTGGCTGCGGGGCCTGTGGCCAACCTGCTGTTGGCTTTGCTGCTGTACGCGATTGTCAATTGGGCCGGTGTGACTGAGCTCAAGCCTTTGCTGGCACAGCCGATCACGGCCAGTCTGGCTGAACAAGCGGGCTTGCGAGTCGGAGACGAGATTTTGGCCGTGGCTCCTGTTATGCAGGGTGACCATGCCTCTGATGATCAGGACTGGGAGCCGACACGCTCCATGAGCGATGTGCAGTGGCAGTTGACCCAGGCTGCCTTGGGCGCTCACGACCTGCGTTTGCAGGTGGCGCAGGTCGGAGGCGCTCATCGCACCTTGCTGCTGGCGGTCAGCCACATACCGGCCTCCGAGGTTGACGCTCACTTGCTGGAGCGAATCGGCTTGAATGGCCCTTACACGGAGCCACTCATCGGCGAAGTACTTAAGGGCGGCCCTGCTGAGCAGGCTGGATTGCGGTCCGGTGATCGTGTCCTGCGGCTCAACGGCAAGGTCCCGGTGGATGGTGCTGAATTGCGTCAACTCATACGAACGGGTGGGCAGCAAGCTGGACAGGCCGTGCCACTTCAGATGACCGTGTCTCGCTCCGGCCAGTCATTGGAGTTGACGGTGCTGCCGGTGATGAAAGACGTGCAGGGCGAGAAACTGCCGCGCATTGATGTGTCGATCGGATCGCCGCCGGCGATGCTGGAGGTGCGTTATGGCCCGGTCGAGGGTTTGGTTCGGGCCTGGCACAAAACCTGGGAAGTCTCTCGCATGAGCTTGGATATGCTGGGCAAAATGGTCGTGGGCCAAGCCTCGATCAAGAACCTCAGTGGGCCTTTGACCATTGCGGATTACGCGGGGCGCTCTGCGGAGATGGGTTGGGTACATTACCTGGGGTTTTTGGGATTGGTCAGCGTCAGTTTGGGCGTGCTCAATCTCTTGCCGTTGCCCGTCCTTGATGGGGGACACCTCATGTATTATCTTTTCGAAGGACTCACTGGCCGGCCCATCTCAGAAGTGTGGCTGGAGCGGTTGCAACGCGGTGGTGTGGCCATCATGCTTACGATGATGTCACTTGCCCTCTATAACGATTTGGCCCGACTGTTGGGCTCGCACTGATCTTTGCATGCAATTCCCTTCCAAAACTACTCATCGGCTCAAGCCGACCCTGATGGCCGCTATCGTGGCCGTGTCCATGCTCCACACAGCTGCTTTTGCGGTCGAGCCTTTTGTGCTCAAGGATATTCGTGTCGAAGGACTGCAACGCGCTGATGCCGGGACGGTGTTTGCCTCGTTGCCTTTTCGCGTAGGGGATACCTATACCGATGACAAAGGGGCGGCAAGTTTGCGGTCCTTGTTCGCCACGGGCCTGTTCAAGGATGTTCGTATCCAGATCGATGGCAACGTCGTGGTGGTGGTCGTTGAAGAGCGCCCTGTCATTGCCAAGGTCGAGTTTGTGGGCACCAAGGAGTTCGACAAGGACAACCTAGTCAAGGCGCTCAAGGACATCGGCATTGGCGAAGGTCAGCCCTTCGACCGTGCGTTGGCTGACCGTGCCGAAACCGAGTTGAAGCGCCAATACCTGTCGCGCAGCCTGTATGGCATTGAGGTGGTGACCACCATCACGCCGGTGGATCGCAATCGCGTCAATGTGACGTTCAGTGTGGCCGAGGGTGAAACCGCCAAGATCAAAAGCATTCGCATCACGGGTACCAAGGCGTTCTCTGAGGGCACCTTGCTGTCACAGATGGACCTGACCACCGGTGGTTGGTTGACGTGGTACACCAAGTCCGACCAATACGCACGGGCCAAGCTCAACGCCGACCTCGAAACCCTGAAGGCCTATTACCTCAATCGTGGGTATCTGGAGTTCCGTGTCGAGTCGACCCAGGTGGCCATTTCGCCTGACAAACAAGACATCTCCATCGCCATCAGTGTGTCTGAAGGTCCGCTCTACACCGTGACCGGGGTGAAGCTCGAAGGCGATTACTTGGGCAAGGAAGAGGTTTTCCGTTCGCTGGTTGGCGTCAAGCCAGGCGAGTCCTACCGAGCCGAGGATGTCGCGGCCACGACCCGGGCCTTCACGGATCGGTTCGCCGCATTTGGCTATGCGTTCGCACGGGTGGAGTTCCGTCCGGAGTTGGACCGTGAAAAGGGCACCGTCGTGGCGGTGTTCAATGCTCAGCCGCAGCGCCGTGTGTATGTACGCCGCATCAATGTGGCGGGTAACTCCCGCACCCGTGATGAGGTGATCCGCCGCGAGTTCCGCCAGTTTGAGGCGGCTTGGTACGACGGTCAAAAGATCAAGCTGTCGCGCGATCGTGTGGACAGGTTGGGCTATTTCAAGCAGGTTGGCATTGATACCGTCGAGGTCCCTGGGACGCAGGACCAAGTGGACCTGACCATCACCGTGGAAGAAAAACCCACGGGTAACTTGATGCTGGGCGCCGGGTTCTCCAGTGCTGAAAAGCTCTCGCTGACCGCGTCGATCAAGCAAGATAATATTTTTGGCACGGGCAACTATCTGGGGATAGAGCTCAATACCAGTAAATACAACCGCACGGTGGTGGTCAGTACCGTTGATCCTTACTTCACCGACGGTGGTATTTCGCGCTCGTTTGACGTGTTCTACCGGACCTCACGGCCGATCAACAGCCAGGGCGAAGACTACAAGATTGTCACCCCCGGTGCCGCGGTCCGCTTTGGGGTGCCTTTCACTGAATACGACACCGTGTTCTTTGGTTTAGGGGCCGAACAAACCGAGATCCAAGGGGAGACGGGCCTGCCGCTCAACTACCAGAAGTACCGTGATACCTTTGGTCAGAAGAGCTTGTCGGTGCCGTTGACCGTGGGTTGGGCCCGTGACTCTCGTGATAGCGCTATTTCACCTAACCAAGGTCGCTACCAGCGCGTGAACATTGATTGGGGTATTGCTGGCGATACCAACTACATCAAGACTGAATATCAGTACCAGCAGTACTGGCCCTTGACCAACCGCATCACGTTTGGCTTTAATGGACAGTTGGGGTATGGCAAGGGGCTGGGCGGCAAAGAGTACCCAGTTTTCAAGAACTTCTTTGGCGGTGGTCTGGGCACGGTCCGGGGCTTTGACCAAAACTCCCTGGGGCCGATTGATATCACCGGGGCCTACATTGGTGGTACCCAACGCATCAACATCAACAATGAGCTTTATGTGCCGTTCCCTGGTGTAGGCAATGATAGAAGCCTGCGCTTGTTTGGCTATCTGGATGCTGGTAATGTCTGGGGCGAGGGCGAACCTGTCAAACTCGACGACCTGCGAGCTTCGGTGGGTGTCGGTTTGAGCTGGATTTCTCCAGTGGGCCCCCTCAAGCTAAGCTACGGACAGCCATTTCGCAAGTTTTCCGTGGATAAGATCCAGAAACTCCAGTTCCAGATCGGCACGGCCTTCTGACCATGAAACTCTTTCTCAAGTCCTTGACGGCTTCGTGCCTGCTGATGACCCTGGTCATCGGGCATGCTCAGGAGCTCAAGATCGGCGCGGTTGACCTTGACCGTGTCGTTCGTGATGCCTCGATTTCCAAAGCGGCTGATGCGCGATTGGATGCGGAATTCAATCGTCGCAAAAGAGATCTTGACGAGATTGATCAACGCTTGAAAACCGCCTCGGAGCGGTTTGACAAAGATGCGCCGACGCTGGCCGAGAGTGAGCGCGTTCGCCGCCAGCGCAGCTTGGTCGATCAAGACCGTGAGCTTCAGCGCAAACGCCGCGAGTTCCAAGAGGACCTGAGTCAGCGTCGTAACGAGGAAATGGCTTCGGTGCTGGACCGAACCAAGCGAGCCATTGTCGCCATCGCCGAGCAAGAAAAATACGACCTGATCGTCGAGCAAGCGGTGATTGCCGGGCCCCGTGTTGACATCACCGAGAAGGTGATCAAGGCCCTCAGCGCGAACGCAGGCAAGTGATCGTGGATGCAGTGCTTGACGCGGTGACTCCAACGTCGCCGTCGGTCTCTCTGGGCGACATTGTGGCGGCCTTGGGTGGCGAGTTGGTCGGGTCTGACCAGCTTCAGATTGCCCGCATCGGGCCGTTGGAGCGAGCCACGTCCGACACCATTGCTTTTTTGGCGCACCCCAAGTACCGATCACAACTGGCCACCACCCAGGCGGCTTGTGTGATCGTGTCGGCTGCACTGAAGGACGATGCGCTCGCTCGGGGTGCGGCCATCGTCACTGATGATCCTTATCTTTATTTCGCACGTTTGACACAGTGGTGGGCGAGAAAGTTTCGGCCAGTAGCGGTCGCGTCGGTTCATCCATCTGCGGTGCTTGACCCGAGTGCCCGGATTGGGGTCGGTGTCAGCATCGGGCCGCTGGTGGTGATTGAAGCCGATGCGGTCATTGGCGATGGCGTGGTGATTGGTCCGCACACGGTGATCGGACGGGGTGCTCGCATCGGCGCGGGAACACGGCTGTCATCAAGCGTCAACATTGGTTTTGACTGCGTCGTGGGCGAGCGCTGTCTATTTCACAGTGGTGTGGTGATCGGTGCTGATGGATTTGGCTTTGCACCGACCCAAGGTCGCTGGGAGAAAATAGAACAGCTCGGGGCTGTGCGCATCGGCAACGATGTTGAAATTGGTGCCAACTCTTGTGTGGACCGCGGCGCTTTGGATGACACCGTCCTTGGAGACGGCGTGAAGCTTGATAATCTCGTCCAGATCGGACACAACGTGCAGGTTGGGGCTCATGTGGCCATGGCGGGTTGTGCCGGTGTGGCGGGCAGTGCCACCATCGGAGCCCATTGCACTGTTGGCGGCGGCGGCATGGTCCTTGGTCACCTGACCTTGGCCGAAGGGGTGCATGTTTCTGCCGCAACCCTGGTCTCGCGGTCCATTCATAAACCCGGGCTGTACAGCGGCGTATTTCCCTTCGACGACAACGCATCGTGGGAAAAGAACGCCGCTACGCTGCGTAATTTGTACACCCTGCGCGAACGTGTTCGCACACTAGAAAAGCAACTAACCCATCATGATGGACATTCACAAGATTCTTGAAAAGCTTCCTCACCGCTACCCCATGCTGTTGGTGGATCGTGTGTTGGAGATTGAAAAGAACGTTCGCATCAAGGCGATCAAAAACGTCACGATCAATGAGCCATTCTTCCAGGGGCACTTCCCTGGTCGTCCGGTGATGCCCGGCGTGATGATGCTGGAAGCGCTGGCCCAGGCCGCCGGTATCCTGGTGTTTGATGGCATGGGCATCAACTCGGATCAAAAATCCGTCTACTACTTTGTCGGCATCGACAACGCACGCTTCAAGCGACCTGTGGAGCCGGGTGACCAGTTGATTCTGGACGTCGTGATCGATCGGGCCAAGTCAGGCATCTATAAATTCACAGCCAAGGGCTGGGTGGGTGAAGAGTTGGCGGTGGAGGCACAACTGATGTGCACTCAGCGCACTGTGGCTTGAGTCGAGGCACGCAAACATGGCAAACATCCACACCACCGCTGTGGTCGATCCCCAGGCGCAACTGGGCGAGACGGTCAGCATTGGCCCCTATACCGTGGTGGGCCCGAATGTACGCATTGACGAAGGAACCACCGTTGGTCCGCACTGCGTCATCGAGGGACACACCACGATTGGCAAGGACAATCGGATCTTCCAGTTCGCCTCGCTGGGCGGCGCTCCGCAGGACAAGAAATACGACAACGAGCCGACGCAACTGGTCATCGGCGATCGCAACACCATTCGCGAATTCAGCACCTTCAATGTGGGCACGGCTCAGGATGAAGGCATTACCCGCCTAGGCAATGACAACTGGATGATGGCCTACACCCACTTGGCCCACGATTGCCAGGTTGGGAATCACACCATTTTTGCGAACAACGCGCACATCGCTGGCCATGTGCATGTGGGTGATTGGGCCATCTTGGGTGGCTTTACCTGCGTGCATCAGTTCGTCAAGATTGGTGCACACGCGATGACGGGCATGGCCACGGCGTTGGGCCAGGACTTGCCTCCGTTTGTGATGGCGCAAGGCAATATGGCGGAGGCGCGCGGCGTCAACCTGGAGGGCTTGCGTCGCCGAGGTTTCAGCGCCGAGCGACTCAAGGCGGTCAAGGACATGCACAAGGCGCTCTATCGTCAGGATTTGACCCTTGAAGAAGCCAAGGTCCGGATTGCTGAGTTGGCCGGAACCTATCCCGAGGCGGCACTTGATGTGGCGATGATGATTGGCTTTCTGGGACAATCGACACGTGGCATCGTTCGTTAGCGCCCGTTGGGGAGTTCTTTGATGGACAACTCCGCGGTGCGCGTGGCGATGGTCGCGGGCGAGCCCTCTGGCGATTTGCTGGCAGGCTTGCTGCTGGGCGGCATGAAGGCGCGATGGCCGAACTTGCAAGCGGCAGGCATTGGTGGCCCGCGCATGGCAGAGCAGGGCTTTGAGGCCTGGTGGCCGCACGAGAAGCTGTCCGTCTTTGGTTTTGTCGATGCCTTGCGTCACTACCGTGAGATTTCGGGCATTCGTGACCAGTTGGGTGATCGTTTGTTGCGTGAGCGGCCTGATGTGTTCGTGGGTGTCGATGCCCCAGATTTCAACCTGGGGCTTGAGGCCCGCCTGAAGGCCCAGGGTATCAAGTCCGTGCATTTCGTCAGTCCGTCGATCTGGGCTTGGCGTGGCAAGCGGATCAACAAGATTGCACGCTCGGTGGACCACATGTTGTGCTTGTTTCCGTTCGAGCCCGCGTTGTACACGGCCAAAGGGATCCCGGCGACCTATGTGGGGCATCCGCTGGCCGATGCGATCCCGCTGGAGCCGCCTCGCGATGCCAGTCGGCAGGCTTTGGGTTTGCCTCTGCAAGCTCCGGTGGTGGCGGTGTTGCCGGGCAGTCGGCGTTCCGAGGTTCAACACATTGCCCCGGCCTTTTTGCAGACCGTCGCTTTGCTGAGTCGGCAGCGCCCCGATCTTCGTTTCGTGATGCCGGTGGTCCCCAGTCTGCGCAGCATGGTCGAGCCCCTGGTGGCCCAATATGCGCCAGAGGCTCCGCTGGAGTTGCTGCATGGCCAGTCGCACGAGGCCTTGGCCGCCTGTGATGTCACTTTGATCGCCAGCGGCACGGCCACCCTGGAAGCGGCCTTGTTCAAGCGACCGATGGTGATTGCTTACCGGGTCAGCAGCTTGAGCTGGTTTTTGATGAAAAACATGGGCTATTTGCCTTGGGTGGGCTTGCCCAACATCTTGCTCAGAGATTTTGTGGTGCCCGAGCGATTGCAGGATGCCGCCACCCCCGAGCAACTGGCGGCTGATGTGCTGGCCTGGCTGGACCAGCCTGCCAAGGCCGATCAGGTGCGTCAGCGGTTCACGGAACTCCACCATTTATTGCGGCGCGATACCGCCCGCTGTGCCAGCGATGCCATCGCGCAAGTTTTAGAGAGTCGTCATCGTGGCTAAACCCAACAACACCGAGCCGCAACAACTGGGACTGCAATGGCAAGTCCAGACCCTGGTTGCCGGCGTGGATGAGGCTGGTCGAGGCCCCTTGGCGGGGCCGGTGGTGGCAGCAGCGGTCATCCTGGATGAGCAACAACCCATCGTGGGCTTGGCCGATTCGAAAAAACTCAGTGCTCGCCAGCGTGAGCGCTTGTATGACGAGATCCGTGCCAAAGCGCTGTGCTGCTGCATTGCCGAGGCCAGTGTTGAAGAAATCGATCAGCTCAACATCCTGCAGGCCACGATGCTGGCCATGAAGCGCGCCGTTGAGGGCTTGCGGCTCAAGCCGGGGCTGGTGTTGGTTGATGGCAATCGCATTCCGGTGCTCAAGATACCAGCCGAAGCCATCATCAAGGGCGACGACAAGGTTCAGGCCATATCGGCCGCCTCGATTCTGGCCAAGGTGCATCGTGACCGCTGGTGCTTGCAGTTGCATGAGGCACATCCGCAATATGGATTTGCCACCCACAAGGGCTACCCGACGGCCGACCACTTGGCGGCGCTGCGTGAACATGGCGCCATTGATGCCCACCGGCGTACCTTTGGCCCGGTTCGGGCGGTGTTAGAGCAATCCAACTGAAGCGAGCTCCGACAGTGGCCACCGTTCAACACATCACCTCACGCGACAACCCCTTGGTGCAGCGTTTGCGCAAGCTGGCGCAGGACCCTGTCGCCTACCGCAAGCTTGGCGAGGTCTGGCTGGAAGGGGATCACCTGTGTTCGGCCTGCTTGGCCCGAGGGCAGCGGGTGGCCGTGGCTGTGATCGCCGACACCGCGTGGGTGGGTGAGCATGGCACGGCGCCCGCCCATGATGTGCAGGGACTGGCGCTGTCCGCCATGGCTCGTCAGGCTGACAAGGTGGTGGTGGTGCCTGAAGCGCTCTGGAAAGGATTCACCGGTCTGGAGTCTCCGGCCAGGCTGGGATTTTTGGTGGCGTTGGCGGTGGGTGGTGAGGTCAAGGGGGCCGGTATTCGCACAGGGGTGCCGACGGTGGTGCTTGACCGGGTGCAGGACGCGGGCAATGTGGGCAGTATTTTGCGCAGTGCGTCGGCCATGGGGGTGGTCCAGGTGGTCGCCATGAAGGGGACTGCAGCGTTGTGGTCGCCCAAGGTGCTGCGCGCTGGCATGGGGGCCCATTTTGCGTTGCACTTGGTGGAACAGGCGGTGCCGGAGGATTTGACTCTGCTTCAGGTGCCCATGATCGCCACCAGTTCGTACTCGGACCATTTGCTCCCCCAAGCGCCGCTGCCTGATCCCTGCGCCTGGGTGATGGGGCATGAGGGGCAGGGCGTGGGCCCTGAGGTGATGGCGCAATGCACCCAGACCGTGTCGATTCCGCAGCCGGGCGGCGAGGAGTCACTCAATGTGGCGGCAGCGGCTGCGGTGTGTCTGTACGAGTCGTTGCGGCGGCGCGCTGCGTGAGACCTCGTGAGTTTCAGCCCCTTCGTGGGCTTGACCTGTCTTGGTGACATTGGCCTAAAATAGGCCCGTCGCCTCAAAGTGACCGTGCACCTTCGTGGGTGGCGGGTCTGAGGCAGTTTGCTGGAGGATGCATGGATCAATCACTGAAACCTTTGGACGTCGTTTACAGCGGTGCATTTGGTGCCGAACGTCAGCGCGTGCTGCGCAACACCTACGCCTTGTTGGCTTTGTCCATGGTGCCTACGGTGCTGGGGGCTTGGCTCGGCGTGGCCATGAAATTCAGCTTCTTCTCAGCCAGCCCGGCGATTGGCTTCATCGCCTTCATGGCCATTGCGTTTGGGTTCTTCTTCGCGATTGAAAAATACAAGAACTCCGGCATTGGTGTGATGCTGTTGCTGGGCTTTACCTTCTTCATGGGTTTGATGCTGTCGCGCTTGATCGGCGGCGTGCTGGGCTTCTCCAATGGCGGTCGGTTGATCGCATTGGCCTTTGGTGGGACCAGTTTGGTGTTTGTCGGCATGGCCACCTTGGCCAGCACCGTCAAGCGCGACCTGTCGAACATGAGCAAATGGTTGTACATGGGCGCCATCGTGATCTTGCTGGCTGGTGTGGCCAATATCTGGCTTCAACTGCCCGCCCTGATGCTGGCGATCTCGGCCATGGCGGTGGTGATCTTCTCGGCCTTCATCTTGGTAGACCTCAAGCGCATCATCGATGGTGGCGAAACCAACTATGTGACGGCCACGCTGGCGATCTATCTGGACGTGTACAACGTGTTCCAGTCGCTGCTGAGCATCCTGGGCATCGTGGGTGGCGAGCGCGACTGATCGCTCGCTGGGGGGGTGTCTAGCCCGCTATGAAGAAAGGCTCCGTGAGGAGCCTTTTTGTTGGTCAGTACTCGTCGGTGCCGTAACTGCCCGGTGCGAGGTTTTCAAACCGGGTGTTGGACTTGAGGAAGGCCAGCTTGACCGTGCCCACTGGGCCATTACGCTGTTTGCCGATGATGATTTCGGCAACGCCTGGCTCTTTTGATTCCTTATTGTAGTACTCGTCGCGGTAGATGAACATGATGACGTCGGCATCTTGCTCAATGGCGCCGGATTCGCGCAAGTCGCTCATCATGGGGCGTTTGTCTGGTCGGGTTTCCACGCTTCGGTTCAACTGCGACAAGGCGATCACGGGGCATTGCAGCTCTTTGGCCAGCGCCTTGAGACCCCGCGAGATTTCGCCGATCACGGTGGCGCGGTTTTCTTCATTGCCACCCGAGCCACTCATCAACTGCAGGTAGTCGACGATGATGAGGCCCAAGGTGCCGCCGAACTGACGGGCCAGGCGGCGAGCACGTGCGCGCAATTCGCTGGGGGACAAGGCCGAGGTCTCGTCAATGAACACATTGGCCGATTTGAGTTTCTCAACGGCTTCGCTCAGGCGACCCCATTCGTCATTGGAGAGGTTGCCCGTGCGCAGGTTCTGCTGATTGATGCGGCCAATGGAGCCGACCATCCGCAGTGCCAACTGTGAGGCACCCATTTCCATGGAGAACACGGCGACCGGGAGTCCTTCGTTGACAGCGACGTTTTCACCAATATTGAGCGCCAAGGCGGTCTTGCCCATGGAGGGGCGCGCAGCCAACACGATCAAATCGCCCTTTTGAAAACCCGCCGTCATCTTGTCGAGGTCGATGTAGCTGGTGCGCACGCCGGTGACTTCTTCAGCGCCGTTGTCGGCCAGCTCTTGCACGCGGTCCAGCAGGTCGACCACCAGCGAGGTCATGGCGTGAAAGCCTTGTTTGTTGCGGTTGCCTTCTTCACCGATCTTGAAAATCTTGCCTTCGGCCTCGTCCAGGATGGTGGAGGCTTGGCGACCTTGCGGGTTGAATGCGGCGGTGGCGATCTCGTCACTGGCGGTGACCAGTTTGCGCAGGACGCCGCGCTCTCGCACGATCTCGGCGTAGCGGCGGATGTTGGCCGCGCTGGGCACGCTCTGGGCCAAAGCATTGATGTAGGCGATACCGCCCACGTCGGCCGATTTGCCCAGGGTTTGTAAATTCTCGAATACTGTGATGACGTCGGCGGGCTTGGACGCGTTGACCAACTGGTGGATGGCGGTGAAGATCAGTTGGTGCTCGTAGCGGTAGAAGTCGCTCTCGGTGAGCAAGTCCGCGGTTCGATCCCAGGCGCTGTTGTCGAGCAACAGGCCGCCGAGCACGCTTTGCTCGGCTTCAATGGAGTGAGGGGGGACCCGCAAGCGGGCGACTTCGTCGGAACTCAGCGAGGCAGAGCCTGACGAAGAAAAGGGAATGGGGAATACTGCGGACATGGGTCGATCATACGGGCGTCTGCAGAGCGGCCTGTGGATAAGTCTGTGGGTAGTCGGGGGAAATGCTGGGGATCTGCGTGGATAACTT
>JAZJZP010000435.1:11734-12829 GCA_040389805.1 Pseudomonadota bacterium | reverse complement strand
TCACACTCGATCACCGAAAAGTCACCGACCACTTGATGGACTAGACCCGAATGGGTCGTACCTGCGCCATCAATCCAGTTCTGTCGCGTGTTGTCTTTTTCCATGATTTATTCTTTTGTCAGACGTTGAAACCCGGAGTGGTGTTTAGGCGTGTCAAGGTTCTTGCACTCAACATCAGACGCTAACTCCGAAAACACTTGTGCAGTAGCCAACGCGTAGGCATCCAACGCCTGCGCATCGTGTGCAAAGGACGGCTTGAACTGCCTGAAGCCTAGGATCCCCCGACGAAGCATTTCAATAGTGAACCTCGTATTGGATTCGGCTTGGTGCGTATTCGTAAAGCTGAGCGCTGCCAAGGTCGGCAATCCGGTGACTTTGATCTCTATGTCATTGGCCAGGGCTGCTTCACGCCAGATATCCTTCACTCGGTTGCCGGCTGCGATCAGGTGCTTTTCGACCGACTCGCGCTGGTACTTTTTCAGTGTCGCAAGTGCCGCCGTTGGCCCAATGCGATCTGTCCAGTTTGTGCTGGAGATGAACGTGGTTTGCGCCGCCTGCATGACCTTTTCAGTGCCCAGAATGGCTGACATGGCATAGCCATTGGCCATACTTTTTGCAAACACGGCGATGTCTGGATAGACACCATAGTTTCGATGAATGCCGCCAGCGCACATGCGAAATCCGCTGGTGATCTCGTCAAACAACAAGACGGCACCGATCTCGGTGGCCAGTTCGCGCAAGGCCTTCAAGTAGCCAGCAGGCGCATCTTCGCCACGGGCGGGCTCAATGATGATCGCGGCGATCTTGTTTTCTTGGCCCTTGACCTTTTCACGCAAGGATTCGATGTTGTTGGCATCGAATGAGATGGCGGTACCCGCCAATCCTCTGGGGACGCCATTGGGCTCCAGGCCCGGCATCAACTGCCCATCCAAACCATTGCCGTCGGACAAATTAGCGGCCAGATACCAGTCGTTCCAGCCGTGATACCCACTGAACAACACGGTGTCACGCTTCGTGTGCGCACGGGCGATGCGCACCGCCAACCCCATAGCCTCACCACCGCTGCGTGCATAGCGAACCATGCCGAACCAAGGG
>JAZJZP010000435.1:7641-11724 GCA_040389805.1 Pseudomonadota bacterium | reverse complement strand
TGGACCTCTTCAGGGCAATTGAGCGAACTGTTGACCCCATTGCGTAACGCGCCGACCACAGCGTCATCCACCTCGTCATCGGCATAGCCCAGGATGCAGGCACCCACGGCCATGATGGACATGTCGATGAACTCGCGCCCATCAAGGTCCCAAACTCGGCAGCCCTTGGCTTTCGAGTAGTAAGCAGGCCAGACATCTGGCGCAAACATTTCAGGGCGCTTGGACAGAAGCTGCGTTCCGCCCGGAATCAAGGTTTTGGCGTGGTTATACAAAGCCACGCCTTGGCTGTTTTTGAGTTCTTCAAGGCTATACATTGCGTTCCTTGTCCGATTGGAGTGACTTGAGGTAGCCCTCATTGCGAATGATGCTGCTGTTAATGTCCGCGAGCTCCGGCTCAGCCTTTAGCAAGGCAAGCACATCGCGGGCAAGAAATGGCGTTCCCGGGCGATACAGGCGGCTAAAAATCGCCTGCAAAAATTCATGATCACGCGGCTCATCGAGCGTCCAGCGGTGATGGGACAGCCCGGTGAAATTGGTCAGCGCACCGCTCTTGAACAGTTCTGGATGTTTCTCGATGTAGGGGCCGACATGTTCGCGCTCGGAAGGCAGGGTTGCCTCCTTCCAGGCGCGCTCAATGGCAGAGAAGGCAAACACCGTGCAATCAAGGCCATCGGGAAATTCTCCTGCCAATCCGTAAAACTCGAATCCACCATCGATATAACCCTGAACCACTTCATCGACGATCGTGGGATCGATGGCAGGGCAGTCGGCAGTGATGCGCACGATGGCGTCGGCCTGGGTTGACTTGGCTGCTTGGTAATAGCGATCCAGCACGTCATGCAGGCTGCCCCGGTGGCATGAAACACCGCGAGCAAGGCACCAACTTTCAATGGCGTCGTCAGTGGAATCCACCGAGGTCGCCACTACGATTTTTTGAATGGTCTTGCAATGCTCGATGCGGCTGACTACATGATCCAGTACAGGCTTACCGGCCAAGGGCATGAGCACCTTGCCAGGAAGGCGGGTTGAACTCATCCGAGCCTGGATGATGGCGACAACATTCATAACCCATTCCAATTCGCGGGATTAATCAGGACTTCATCCTCCACACTGATGGAGGGCCAGTCCGCTTGCAGTGCGACATTTGAGGCCGCAATCAATTGACTGAATTGCGCCAGACTATCGACGCCAACCACAATTCGCTCGACTTGCGGAAATGTCTGAACAAAGCCGATGCATGCATTAACTGCAGAGGATCCATGTTGCTGCAACCATTCATGCCACGCATCCCACACTGGTACCCAGGGCTTGAACTTATCGGGGATGCTAGCTCGCGGCATCAGCAATAGGCCCTGCAAAAAAGCAGAGCGGACGTGGACTTCAACCCCAGCACCATGCAACTTATCCAGCCAGCCACTGGTGTGCAACCGCTGATCGATCAGGCTGAAGGGCGCCTGGACCAAATCCAAGGGGCACGCCTGAAGCACACTGTCCAGCTCCGTTGGGGCATAAATCGAGACCCCAATCTTCTCGACCAGCCCCTCGGCCTTCAATCTTTGCAGCGCCCGCGCCAGCTCTTTGCCTCCGGGCCCCGGCAGTTGATGCGGTCGATGCAGCAGCAGCCCATAGACAGACGCTGCCCGCAGTCGCTGCAAGGACGCCTCCACTTTGCTGCGCACCCAGCCTTCAACATCAGAAACATGCTCTGGAACGGCTGACAACTTGGTGATGACTTTGAAACCAGCAGAGCCACTCTCGCCAATGCAGGCCTCGCTGTCGCCATAGTCCATGGCGGTATCCAAGGTATCGATGCGATGGTCACGCGCAAGCGCCAAAATCCTTGTGACCTCGTCGATAGGCACCTGGCCGGAGCGGTTGGCGACCCCGTAGTTCATTCCGAACTGTGCCGTGCCCAAAGCGAGGCGGTTGCGCACGGCCTTCGTCTCAGAGTCACTCATGTCAACAGTACCTCGCGCAATGCCTTGATCACCTCATCTTGTTCTGCCTCCGACAAATTGGGATACATCGGCAGGCTGATGGCCTCGGCGTAGTAACGCTCCGCCTCAGCGAAGTCGCCAGCCTTGAAGCCCATCTGCTCATAATAAGGCTGCGTGTGCACTGGGATGTAATGCAGATTCACCCCAATGCCATGGTCTCGGAGGGATTCAAACACCTGCCGATGTGACTTCGTGAGTTTGTCGAGTTGCAGACGGATGGCATACAGATGCAGGCCGGAATAGCTGTCTGGGTGCTGCCAAGGACGGGTGACAGGCAAGCCTGCCAAGTCCTCGTCGTAGCGATCAGCAATGCTGTGTCGTCTGGCGACATAGCCATCCAGCCGAGTCATCTGCGTGACACCCAATGCGGCCTGCAATTCAGTCATCCGGTAGTTAAAGCCGAGGTCAATTTGCTGGTAATACCAAGGGCCATCGGGCTCGTGCGTCATGCGCCCGGGCTCGCGGGTGATGCCATGACTGCGCAGCAATCCCATTTTGTGAGCCAATTCAGCATCATTGGTCAATGCCATGCCACCCTCAGCGGTGGTGATGATCTTGACGGGATGAAAGCTGAAGATCGTGATGTCGCTGTAATGCCCCCGGCCAATCGGCTCGCTCTTGTATTTGCCGCCAATGGCGTGGGATGCATCTTCAATGACCTTGAAGCCGTATTGCCTGCTCAGGGCATGAATGCCCTCCATGTCGCAAGGCTGACCGCACAGATGCACCGGAACTACGATCTTGGGTAACTTTCCAAGCTTCTTTGCCTGGACCAGTTTTTCAGCAAGTCGCTCCACACTCAGGTTGTAGGTGCGAGGGTCAATGTCGACAAAATCAACCTGCGCCCCACAATACAAACCGCAGTTGGCGCTGGCAACAAAGGTAATCGGTGTGGTCCAGAGCCAATCACCCGGCCCCAGCCCCAGGGCCAGGCAAGCGATGTGCAACGCGGAAGTGGCACTGTTGACGGCAACGGCATGCTGGGCCCCACAATAGGTGGCAACCGCCTGCTCAAACATCGGTACGGCTGGGCCCTGGGTCAGAAAGTCCGAACGCAGTACGTCGACCACCGCATCAATATCTGCTTGTGTTATGTCTTGGCGACCATAAGGAATCATGGGCTCAGATCTTTCCGATCGTGTCGCCGTTTTTTGCAATCCAGGCGCTCAACTGTTCAACACTCATCCATTCAGGATTGTTATCGGACGAATAAATGAAATCCGTGGGCACAGGCTTGCCGTTATTGATGCGAACCGCATCCTGACTCCAGTTGTGAATCGCCGGCAGAATTTTGTAATGCTTATCGTACTCATAAGTATGCGGAGCATCCTCGGCGCCAATCATCTGCTCATGCAGTTTTTCGCCCGGACGAATTCCCACAATGTCATGGGTTGCGTCTGGTGCGACTGCCCGAGCAACGTCAGTGATGGTCATGGACGGAATCTTTTTCACATAAATTTCGCCACCGGCCATGTCGTCAAAGGCGTGCCACACCAAATCAACACCTTCTTCAAGCGTGATCATGAACCGCGTCATGCGCACATCGGTGATCGGCAATGAACCGTTTGCTGCCTGAGAGATGAAAAATGGAATCACCGATCCGCGTGAACCCATCACATTGCCGTAGCGAACAACCGCAAAACGCGTATCTTGGGTGCCACTGTATGAGTTACCCGCAATGAATAGTTTGTCTGATGCCAGCTTGGTTGCACCATATAGATTGGCCGGATTACTGGCCTTGTCGGTTGACAGTGCGACAACGCGCTTGACACCCTGGTCAATACACGCATCAATCAGGTTCATGGCGCCAACTATATTAGTCTTGACGCATTCAAATGGGTTGTATTCTGCCGTTGGCACAATTTTAGTTGCCGCCGCATGGACCACATAATCAATACCCTTCAGTGCGCGTGCCAGGCGATCCTTGTCTCGCACATCACCGATGAAAAATCGTACCCGCGCATCATTTTTGTATAACTTGGCCATCTCCCACTGCTTCATCTCATCTCGGGAGAAGATAACCAGACGGCTCGGGTTGTATTTAGCCAGAGTCATTGGAACAAAAGTGTGACCAAAAGAGCCTGTT
>JAZJZP010000435.1:5219-7631 GCA_040389805.1 Pseudomonadota bacterium | reverse complement strand
GGTAATGAGAATAGATGATTTGTTGAGCATGGTTTTTTATTTAATCTTATGAGCTATATTTTTGCTGGCCAATGGTAAGTTGAATTCCACTAAAAATGCACAGACGTTGACTGCCAAAAAGATATGTCGCATTTGTTTCTATTGATGCATTTCATATTATTTTTTCTTGCTGTCACCTGGATGCGATGAACTTGGATAGGCGCAATTTTTGGGCACCTTGACTGCACAGTCGTTTAGGTAAAGTGGCTATGGATCGCCATTGAGATGCATTGTACCGTTGTGAATGCGGCTGGACCGCGAGCCAACTTGCGATTCCCTGTCTCTTCTGGGGAGCTTTCCTTATCGGTAGCGAGCAGCCATGGCTTGGGTTGCGCCTAGACCAAAATTCAATCACGGGGTTGTTGTTTTGACTCGGCGCCAGCATTAAGTAAAAAATCGGGCTTCTGATGGCTGAGGTTGGGGTTGTAGCAAGGGTCGCGCTTTAGGCGACTCGCCCAACGTCGCTGCATATACAACAATTCTGGCAGGAAGCGGGCCATATTCTTGCTGGACGCGTCTCGCCCCCGACTCACTGATTCATGGTGGTAAAGCGTCGCATGAGGGGTCAAGACATTCCATAGCCCCAGCTCACCCACCCGCAGGCAAAAGTCCACATCGTTGTAGGTGACCGCCAAGTGCTCGCTATCCAGCCCTCCTACCTTGGCGAAGGTTGCCTTGCGAATGACCAGGCAGGCGGCTGTGATGGCCGTCAATTGGTGGGTAACGATGGCACGATTGGCGTAGCCGGGGGCTTCGCTCGGAATGCCGCGCAAGTAGTGGGCTGCGATGGCATCCGGGGCATCAGTGCCACCACCCACCAGCACCCCAGCATGTTGCACAGTGTCATCCGGGTACAGTAGTTTGGCACCGACACACCCCACCTCTGGTCGTAGCGCATGCCCCACCATCTCGGTCAACCAGTCGCCATTGATGACCTCAATGTCATTGTTGAGCAAGGCTACAACCTCGCCTTGGGCATGCTCCACCGCCATGTTGTTCAGGGCGGAATAATTGAAGGGGCTGTCATCCCTGATCACGCGGATGCGCGAATCCTGTTGCGGCAATTGCCTCAAGTAGGTCAGGGTTCGGTCTTCGTCCGAGCCGTTGTCAACAATGATGATTTCGAAGCGGGGATAAGTCGTTTTTTGTGTAATGGATTGGATGCAGGTGTGCAGCAGCTTGTACTGGTTGCGCGTGCAGATGACGATCGAGACCAGAGGGGGTGGCGCAGGCAAGACGTAGTGAACCCGAAGAAACCCCTGCGGCGTGGCGCTGGCTTTGGCGCCTGGCGAGACGCGGTCCAGGTGAGCCTGGAGGGCCTGGACAAAAGTCCCATCAAGGGAATGACGGGCTGTCGCCGCATGGTGCCACAAGACATGGGGCACATGCACGATTTGATGCGCTTGCAGGCCTTCAATGCACCTCAGTGTGGTGTCGTAAGACTGAGCTACCCCCGCCTGATGGGCATACCCTCCAGCCCCGATCAAATGGGGCGTCGATATAAAACAGGCGTTGCCCATGTAATTGGCCGACAGCTGGAAGTCGTAGTTCCAGTCAGGCTTGAAATGGTGGGCACTGCGTTGGCCATGGCGGTCGATCTGATCATCATCTGGGTAAATGATTTTTGCATCAGGATTGGCCTGCACCGCTTGAGCCATCAGCAGTAGTGAATGTTCGCGCAGTCGATCGCCCACTTGAAGCAAGGCCGCCCATGCGCCCTTGGCTTGCGACAAGACCGTGTCTCGGCCGGTCAGGATTTGAATCCGATTGTCTTCGGTGGCTGATGGGGGCAGGATCGCGCTCCCCGGTTCCGACGTGGTCACGATGAGTTGCCAGTGGGGGTAGAGCTGCGATTGAACGCTGGCGATGCTGCGTTTGAGCAGCTCGACATCACTGTTCTCCCCCAGAGGCAAGATCAGGCTGAACGTTGGTGCATCGGGGTGCGTGTCTAGCCAATGCGGCCAAGTCGCTCGGTCTTGGTCGGAGGGCGTGTCATTGCTAACTATCCAGGCGGCGTAGTCCACCCCTTTTTTCATCCGCCGACGGTAGAGGCGGTGCCTGTTGGCCGCACGAATGCCTTGCTTCAGATTTTGCAAGGTGTCGCGCAAGATGCCGCGTGATTTGGTGAGTAGCTTCAAGATTTGGTCTGTCGTGATTTCATGTCATCGGGATATCGCCAGGCGCCTGTTATTCGTCCGAGCACACGCGCTGCTCTTGCAAAATCAAACATCACCAAGCGAACCAGCATTTCTAGCCCCGCGACCAAGCAATAACGCCAGCGCCGCAGTGTGGAGGCTTGCTGTTTTTTGTGTTTGAACTCAAACAAAAATTTGGACTGGATGTGATGGTAGCCACGCAGGTACTCGGCTTTGA
>JAZJZP010000435.1:0-5209 GCA_040389805.1 Pseudomonadota bacterium | reverse complement strand
GCGGCCTTTACCGCCGCTGGAACCCCTTGAAAAGTGCGTGACCAAGGCTTGTGGGTCGACGATGATTTCTCCGCATTGCTGGGCCAGCCGCAGGCACAGATCGGTATCTTCGGAGTAGAGGAAAAAATCTTCATCGAAGCCGTTGACCTTCAGCATGGCATCGCGTCGGATCAGCATGCAGGCACCTGACACAAAGCCCACGCACGTGTCGGCTTCTGCGCCGGGCCCCTTGGCTGGCCAAGTGTTGGGGGTCCAGTAATAGCTGATGTCTGGGCGACCTTGTCGATCAAGCAGTTGCGGCGCGATGACGGATGCGCTGGGGTGGGCGTCTGCACTGCGAATGAGCGCTAAGGCGGCATCAACGTCGATCAAACAGTCTGGATTGAGCAGCAGAACAAACTCGGTGCTGGCGGCCCATACGCCACGGTTGTTGGCGGCACCAAAGCCTAGGTTGCGTTGATTGGTCAGCACCTGGGCTTGTGGCAGGTGGTGGCGAAACTGAGCCACCGTGTCATCAGTGCTGGCGTTGTCCACCACAGTGACGTTGGGGAATTGGTCTAAACAGCGTCCCAGGTCGGCTGCGCAGTGGGCGCTTTGGTAGGTGACCAGTACCACGGTGACGCGAGCAAGTTCAGCGGCGAGTGACTCGGCGGTAATGTTAGGTGCGGTGCTGGACATGGCCCTATTTTGCCAGTGAAGTGGGGCGCCATCGGTGTTGCTGCCTTGGGCGATGCGCGGTGTGCGGCTTACTCGAAGTGTTGTTTGTTCAGTGCGACGTAACGTCGCTCGGCTTTGTGCCAGACACTCAGAATGCGCCCCGCCATGCGCAGTTGTGCCAAGAGGCGGCGCACGGTGAACTGCCATGGTGATTTGGTGGCGACGGGCCTGTCGACGCTGCCAATGGATGAGGTGGTGGTCAGGGGGGAGGGCAGGCCATAGTGACCACACATGTCGAGTTGAACAATGGCGGCTGGGTCAACCTGAAATGCATTCAAAGCGTAATGGCTGCTGATGAAGGCGTCCGCAATGGCGGCGCGTCCGGTCGCTGCTTTGTCCAGCAATTTTTTGGCGCCTGAGGGCCACAGGACATAACCAGCTGCGCCGGTGCGATCTTGAAACAAGGGGCGCAAAGATAACGCCGCTGTGATCGGGATGCTGTGTTGGCCAATGATTTTTTTTCTGGCGCGTATTTCCAATGTGACCAGGTCGAACTCTTTTTGTTTTGACAGCTCGGCGAGTAATGAGGGGACGGTGTTGGCCAGCAAGGCATCGTCTTCAAGAATCAAGGCTGGCTGGTTGTGGTCCAGCACCAATTGCCAGGCGGCTTTATGGCTGAGAAAGCAGCAAACCTCGACCTTGCGCATGGGGCGCTCCCACGTGTCGGCAAGCTTTTGGAAGGTGTCTTCTGGCAGCGTGGTGACATCGACTGCGTTGAGTACTTGAAACGACAGCCCAAGTCGCTGCATTTGCTCATGCTGGAAGGCGAGGCGGTCGGCATGCCTTGGCAAATTGATGATGAGGATGTTCATCTTGTCGCGCGATCAGTCGTGTTTGAGCTTGTTGCTGAGGGTGCGGCCCAACATCATGCCGGGCCGCTCTATGAGGCGATAGCTCAGCAGCGTGAGGATGATGAGCATCGGGGTGATCAGGATCGCGAGCAGCCAGTGTTCGGTGGCCGACAGGGCGCGTGCAGCGGTGGCCCCTATTGCCCAGTTTAGCGTGACGTATAGCGCCAGGCCGTGAAGCAAATAGATGCTGTAAGCCATTTCACCTAGGCTGTGAGACGCCTTGGTGGTCAGTGCGCCAAACAGTGTGTTGCCTCCGGCGATGATGGCGAACACGAATGTCAGTAAAACCCAGGGCATGCTTTGGTAGGCGGTTGGAAAGCCCAGGACTGAGGTTGTGAGTGCTGCGATGGCAAGCAGGGACGCGGTGGGGCTTGAAGCGAGTTGGCGCCATTTCTCTGAGCGCACCAAATAGGCCGCCAGAACGCCACTCAGGAATGACTTCAGGTGCCTCCCATTGGGGTGGTACAGCACAGCTATTGTCAGCGCCAGCAGGCCCATGCTGAAGAGCCAGGTGCGCTGAGGTTTGGTGCCAATGAGCCAAGCCCACACAGGCAGGCTGATGTAGAAAAACCATTCATAGGTCAGCGACCACGTGACACCAGCCACGATGGTGAATGCATTGGGCATGCTGTTGATGTCAGGGGCCCCGGGAAAGGTGAAGAACAACCAATCAGCCAGGTGTTGCAGGAGGTCAATGGTGTTTTCTTTCTGGGTCCATTGACTGTGTTGGCCGACGATGACGAAGACAAGCGCGATCAGTACCAGGTACAGCGGTGTAATGCGAAATAGTCTTGATAAATACAGCGCCCTCCAGTCAATGGGTTTGACCTTCGCTTCGAGCAGCTTATTGAAGAACAAGAAGCCAGTGATCATGAAGAACAGGGCTACGCTGCTTTGTCCAAGATGGGTATAAAAATGCGATGGAGGCTCAGCCCACAGGCCGGTTCGAAGGTAAAAGTACCAAATGCAGGCGTGGTGGAGAAAGACAAAAAATGCGAGGTAGCCACGTAGTCCGTCAATGGACGCATGTCGGCTTTGGTGTGCCGTCGGCTGTAAGGTGTAGCGAGAGACTGCCCACGCTGTGAT
This sequence comes from Pseudomonadota bacterium, assembly GCA_040389805.1. Classification (GTDB taxonomy): domain Bacteria; phylum Pseudomonadota; class Gammaproteobacteria; order Burkholderiales; family Burkholderiaceae_C; genus Aquabacterium. Next base: position 2,555 of record JAZJZP010000435.1, on the reverse strand, counting down.
CAGCGCAAGGGTCAAGGCAACCAATGCGGGCAGCGGGCTGACGGGGTTCATGGGGGAGAAGGCTCAACGGGCGAGTGTATGGCCCGAATTGTAGAAGGGCCCCGAACAGCGAACTGTGCGGGGCTTACCTATGAAAACGGTGGTAGCCAAAGGTAGGCAAGCGCAGCAAAATGACTTTGAGCTGCCTGGCTGTAATGTGATTATAGATGTTTACAAAAATGCTATTTTTGTTGTAATCTATGTGCATGCCAAAGACTGCACGTGCCCTCCTTCAACTTCCGCCTGCTACTGCCGGTGCCATCGAAAAATTAGGCGCCGACTTGGCTGTGGCTCGTTTGCGCCGCAAGGAGTCATTGAGGTCCTGGGCGCAACGCTTGGGGGTGACCGTGCCCACCCTTCAGCGGCTCGAAGCCGGTGATCCATCTGTTGGCATCGGTATTGTCGCGACCGCACTGTGGCTCATCAAGCGCGATGGTGAACTGAGGCATCTCGCCGCGCCCGAACACGACCAGGGCGCCCTTGAGATGGATGTCCGTGCGGCTGTGGACTTGGGCCGCGCACGCGCTCAGTCCTCCGCAGAGGCGCGCTTGCGCGCTGCGGGCAACTCCGACAAGACAGGGAGCTGAAATGCGCCTGGACGACCTGTACCTTTGGTACCTGGGCGACCCAGCTACACCGCGCTACGTTGGCGCCCTGAAGCTTGTCGCCGCTGGCAAGGGTGTTTCTTTGCATTACGGCACGGAGTGGCTGGCCAGCGGGTTCGCGCTGAGCGAGGACCTCCCGCTCATCGACAACGAGTTTTTGCCACCAGGCCGCTTGTTTGCAGATGCGCCGCGTGCGGTCGGCGCTGTCGACGATGCGCGGCCTGACCGCTGGGGCGAAAAGGTCATTCGATTCGTGGAAAAGCCCAAGCGCCTTTCCCTGATGGAGTACCTGTACTACGCTGGCGACGACCGATTTGGCGCGCTCGGCGTTTCTACGTCGGCAAGCACCTACAGTCCCCGAGCCACGAGTCCGCTTCCTCGGCTCAAGGACGTGCAACAGCTCAGTGAGGTGGTTGCCAAGATTGAGGCATCGGAGCCCATCAGCGCCCAAGAGGCCAAAATTATTGCAGGCGGAGGCAGCCCGCTTGGCGGCGCCAAGCCCAAGGCCCTCATAGGAATCAACGGCGAGCAGTGGGTCGTCAAGTTCTTCAACAACGAGCCAGTCGATATGCCACTCATCGAGCATGCGACGATGACGCTGGCCCAGCGCGTGGGCATCACCGTGGCTGAGACACAGGTCCTTCGCCTTGCAGGCGCAAACGCCATTGCCGTTCGTCGTTTCGACCGGACAAAAGACCAGCGTATTCACAGCATGTCGGCGGGAACCGCCATCCGCGCAGCTACTGCGTCCGGCTCAGAGCCTGAGATGGGGTACCCCGAACTGGCGCGGATTCTCCGGCGCAGGGGCGTCACCAAGGGCGATGTCAACCAGCGGGACGCACGCGAGCTCTTTCGTCGCATGGTCTTCAATATCTTGGTCGACAACACCGATGACCACGAGAAGAATCACGCCCTGCTGGTCGCGGACCCGTTCAACAACTACTGCGTGAAGTTGGCGCCAGCGTATGACGTGCTGCCGAGCAACTCAGGGCAGGGCTACCAGGAATTCATCTGCGGCGCTGATGGCCGAGACTCGACGCTCGGAAACGCGATGTCGCAGTGCGATGCCTTTGGTTTGCAGCCTGCGGAGGCTGCGGGCGAAGTTGCCTTCGTCATCAGTGTTGTGAACGACTGGCAGAGACACTTCACGCAAGCCGGTGTGACAGCGCGGGATATCAAGAACCTGGCAGAGCGTATCGACAGCGAAGAGCTTCTGCGCCAGCGCGTAGGCTTCGACCAGTCCCGATTTCTGCCCTCGCTGGTCAAGAAAAAGAAACCAAGCCCATTCCGGCGCACATGAACGCCGATCCGAGGAGGTCTGCCTGTGCCCTCTCTGTTGGCGCCGACACTCAAGATCAAGCGCGCCGACATCCACGATGGCGCCTTGTGGATCGTGCAAAACAAGACGGGCGCCAAGCGGGCCATTGAGGTGACCGGCGAGTTGAAAGCGTTGATCGACCGGATGAACGCCCGACCGCGTGAGCGAACCAGTGCCTTCCTGATCCAAGACGATGACGGCAAGCCGCTGCGCACCGATGCCTTGCGCTCACGCTTTGATAAGGCCCGCAAGGCGGCGGGCGTGTCGTTTCAGTTCCGGGACATCAGGGCCAAGGCCGCGACCGACACGGGCGACCTGGCGCACTCGCAATTGCTGCTGGGGCACAAGCGCCGGGAAATGACTGAGCACTATGTGAAGCGCCGAACCGGTGAGAGGGTCAAGCCGTTGCGCTGAGGCCTGCCGCTGACTTCAAATTCTGGGCAGGTGGATAATTAACCAACTTGCCAAATTAAACCAACTAGGTTAAATTCAATCATGGAAAAAGGCTCGCCTCATTGCAAGCTGTCACTGGTCAAAGCATTGATCGCTCGCGGCATACCAACGGCAATGCCACTTATGCCCAAATCATGGGT
>JAZJZP010000434.1:11791-13053 GCA_040389805.1 Pseudomonadota bacterium | reverse complement strand
ACACGCCGACCAACCCGACCCCCAGCAGCAGCAGGGCATCGGGCTCAGGCACAGCAGCGACGTCCTTGACCAAGAACACGCCTGCATCAGGATTGCTGACATGAACGCCTTGCAAAAGGCTCTCGCGACGAACAAAAGTACCTAGTGGGGCAGGATCGCGTGGCGCGATCAACGCCATCAATGCCGTGGTGATACTGGCGCCTTGGTCATAGTCGTTCAATATTGGGCCTGGATTAATGACCAGATCGCGCGCCACCATCACGGTTTCGAGCGGCACCAGACCATCGCCACGCGGCGCATCCCCACCGATCGCGCCAGACAGCACGGTGATTGCCCCACCCATGTAAGCACTCAACGCCGGCGATGCAGGCCACCCACCCAACATGTCGACAAAATCCCCGTTGAAGCCGTGAGACGCCAGCGAGTTCAGCTCCACCGAACTGGCAAAACGAAAGCCCTGGGCGAACCAATTGCCACCTGACGCTTGATCAATCGACAAACCACGCGTCTGCGTCAAATCCAACCACCCCAAACCCGACTGCGAATCCACGGTCAAAAGACCGTCGCCCGACGCCGAAAGATCGGCCACGGACAGACTGGCCACCGCCAAAGAAGACACCGTTGATGTCAACATCGCCAACAAAATTGACCTGAATTTCATGTCCACCCTTCAAAACATCCGGGGGTCAAATTCAAAAGGATCGCGCTCTACGGATAACTTGATGCGGCCGTACTGCGGGTGGGCGGGATTCAGCAGCAGGTTGCGCTCGAGCGGCTCGACGAAGGAGGGCACCCAAAGCCCCAGGCTCTCTCCGGAAAACAGCCAAGTATCACCAAGGGCGCGCGTCAAAGCGGCATCAGCGGCCCAGTCATCAGCCAGACCTAGACTGATGGCGTCATGAAGGACTGCATCGTCGGGCAGATCCAGTCGCATGAGGATTTGGTTTTTGACCGCCACGCCGCCCGTGTGCACCCTCTTTTCGAGCTGGCACAAAGCGCGGCTTGAACCTGCGTAGACAACCTGTCTACCTGATTTGTTGTGCCAGCGGCCATCGAAGAACGTCGAGCCTATGCCTTGGCTCATCAGGATGGCCGACTCATCATGCAATGGCGTTGTGCAATACCCAATTCGCCAGACGCTCACAAAACTCAAGCTGCACCACCGTACTTTGTGGACATCAGTAGATTTTTGACGGCCTGAGCGCCGTACGATGTCTTGGCGGCATCCAGTGGTCGCTCGTTGTCCAACAGCGGGTGCGACG
>JAZJZP010000434.1:11357-11781 GCA_040389805.1 Pseudomonadota bacterium | reverse complement strand
TCGCAGCCAAGTTGAAGCCCCATCTTCGGTCGCAAAGATGTCGGCCGCCATGTCGTGAATTTCAAGCAGGCGCAACAACGTCTCAGCCGCATGCGAGGGCAGATCCTGTCCCTTTGAAGACAGCCTTGTTGCCGTACCCCGATCCAGATCCATGAACTCCGCCAGCGCCCCCTTGCCAAGTCCCAGATACTGGCTCACGGGCTCGATGACCTGGCTGGAGATGCCGCGCTTGATCACCTGATGGCCCTTCGTGGGCACAACGGTGAAGTCGCGCAAGCCCAAGAGTACAAGAGGGCTCCCTGGCGCCTTCGGCGATATGGTGGCTGCAATGACGGGTGATTTAGGCATGATGCAATTACACCACGTTGTTGATGCAAATACAACCAATCCATCTCAGAGTTGGGATGAGAGGCCCGTACTACTC
>JAZJZP010000434.1:9707-11347 GCA_040389805.1 Pseudomonadota bacterium | reverse complement strand
CTGTTGGACAGCTTGCTCAGGCCGGTAATGGCCGGCTACCGCTCAGCGGTTGGTGCCGCGACTCAGGCCGGAATCCGCCACCTGCACCCGAGCATCGTCGGTCAGATTCCACTGCCGCCAGGCCCCGAACACCGCATTGGGATACTCCGCCCTGCCCCGACTGCCGTTGTAGCGACCCAAGGCCAGGAACAGGTTGCCCCGCTCCACATCCAGGTAGTGGCGCAAGATGATGCAGCCAAAACGCAAATTAGCTTGAGGGTGGAACAAGGTGCTCGGATCGCCCGTCCCAATCACGCGCGACCAGAATGGCATGACCTGCATGTAACCGCGTGCGCCCACCGATGAAATCGCGTACTTGCGAAAACCACTCTCGACCTGGATCAGCCCCAGCACCAGCGACGGCTCCAGGCCCGCCCGCTTGGCCTCGTACCAGACCGTCTGCAAAAACTCCCGGCGCACCTGCTCCTCAGGCTTGCGCTTCTTGAGTCGCTCACCCGCCGCCGCCGCCCAGCGCTCAAAAGACTCGCGCTGCGCCTGGTCGGCAAACACCGGCACCGGGGGCGCCGCCCGGTTCACCGCCGCGGCCAAGGCCGTGCGCACCGAATCGGCCAACGGCTCTTCGGCCTGCGCACCTGCCCACACCGGGCGTGCCAGCACGCAGCCGACGGTCAAAGCGACCGCCGTCAGCACACCACGCCAGCGAACAGGAGAAACAGACAACATCACTTCCAACCTTAAACCATCTGGCGCCTGAGCGGTCAAGCGATTTGCAGGCGTGACAGCACGTGGTTCAGGAGTTCGGCCACGGGCACCTTGGCCGCATCCTTATCCTGACGCCCCTGGTACTCGGCCAGACCTTCTTTCAGGCCCTTGTCGCCCAGCACCACGCGGTGCGGCACGCCAATCAGCTCCCAGTCGGCGAACATGGCGCCCGGCCGTTCGCCCCGGTCATCCAAAATCACGTCCACCCCCTTGGCGCTCAACTCGGCGTACAGCGTGTCAGCGGCGGCCTTGACGACTTCGGATCGGTCGTAACCCACCGGACAGATCACAACCGTGAACGGCGCAATGGACTCTGGCCAGATGATGCCGCGCTCGTCGTGCCGTTGCTCGATGGCGGCCCCCAGGATGCGGGTGACCCCAATACCGTAACAACCCATCTCAAAGTGCTTGGGCTTGCCATCCACGTCCAGGAAGGTCGCGTTCATGGCCTTGGAGTACTTGTTGCCCAGGTAGAACACGTGGCCCACTTCGATGCCGCGCTGGATGGCCAGCACGCCCTTGCCGTCCGGCGACGGGTCGCCTTCGACCACGTTGCGCAGATCAGCCACCAGATCGGGCTCGGGCAGGTCACGGCCCCAGTTCACGCCCTTGAGGTGGAAGCCTTCGTCATTGGCACCACACACGAAATCGGCCATCTTGGCCACCGTGCGGTCAGCGATCACCTTGACGGGCTTGAGCAGCTGGACCGGGCCCAGGTAGCCGGGCTTGCAGCCGAAGTGCTCGACGATTTCGGCCTCGGTGGCGAAGCGGAAACCGGCCTTCAGGCCGATCACCTGACCATTCGCATCCGCCAGTTCGATCTTGCCGGCCTTGACTTCATTGAGGTCATGGTCGCCACGCACCAGCAACAGCCAGAC
>JAZJZP010000434.1:5894-9697 GCA_040389805.1 Pseudomonadota bacterium | reverse complement strand
GGACTTGACGATCTCGCCGTGCTTGTTCAACTCATCGGTGGCCAGGACCAGGGACTTGACGGTCTGCGACAGCGGCAGGCCCAGCAGTGCGGCCACGTCGGGACAAGTGCTCTTGCCGGGGGTGGCCACCTTCTCGAAGGCCGCAGAAGCGGCTCCACGCTGAGCGATCAGGGTCAGGCCTTCGGCCAGCTCGATGTTGGCCGCGTAGTCGCTGGTGGGGCAGTAAACGATGGCGTCTTCACCGGTGTCGGCGATCACCTGGAACTCGTGCGAGCGGTCGCCCCCAATGGCGCCGGTGTCGGCGGCCACGGCGCGGAACTGCAAACCCAGACGCTCAAAGATGCGGCTGTAGGCGGCAAACATGCCGTCGTAGGTCTTGCCTGCGGACTCGACATCACGGTCAAAGGAGTAGGCGTCCTTCATCGTGAACTCGCGGCCACGCATGATGCCAAAGCGCGGACGGCGCTCGTCGCGGAACTTGGTCTGGATCTGGTAAAAGTTTTTGGGCAATTGACGGTAGCTGCGCAGCTCCTGACGGGCGATGTCGGTGATCACCTCTTCGGCGGTCGGCTGGATCACAAAATCGCGGCCATGGCGGTCCTTGAAGCGCAGTAACTCGGCGCCCATCTTCTCGAAGCGACCGGTTTCTTCCCACAATTCGGCAGGCTGCACCACGGGCATGGACAGCTCGACCGCGCCCGCCTTGGTCAGCTCGTCACGGATGATGGCCTCGACCTTGCGGATCGTGCGCAGGCCCATGGGCATGTAGTTGTACAGACCCGCGCCCAGTTTCTTGATGAACCCGGCACGCATCATCAGCTGATGACTGACGATCTCGGCGTCGGCGGGGGCTTCTTTGAGGGTCGAAATGAAGAACTGGGAGGCTTTCATGGGCAGGAAAATTCACCGTTTTGAAGAGACAGGCACTTGCGTTTCAAACACTCGGTGCAATAATGAAATTAGTTGAAAAATTCGGAGTTGATTATGCTCGACCGGGAAGGCTTCCGCCCTAACGTCGGCATCATCCTGCTCAATCATCGGAACCAGGTTTTTTGGGGCAAGCGCATTCGCACCCATTCCTGGCAATTTCCACAAGGCGGCATCAATTACGGAGAGTCGCCTGAGCAGGCGATGTTTCGCGAGCTCCACGAAGAAGTGGGCTTGCACCCTGGCCATGTCCGTGTGGTCGCGCGTACCCGCGACTGGTTGCGCTATGAAGTGCCCAATCACTTCATCCGCAAGGATGCGCGTGGCCATTACAAGGGCCAAAAGCAGATCTGGTTTTTGTTGCAGCTCATGGGCCGCGACACCGACATGAATTTGCGCGCCACCAACCACCCCGAGTTCGACGCCTGGCGTTGGCACGACTACTGGGTGCCGCTGGAAACCGTGATCGAGTTCAAGCGCGGGGTGTACGAGATGGCCCTGTCCGAGCTGGCTCGGTTTTTACCCGACCCTCATGGGCCGACCAACCGTTTCTTGCGCGGCAATATGCGTGGTGCACGGCGTCTTGATGGGTCTGATGGTGCCGACATCGAGGTCGATTGCGCCCCAAGCGACCCGGTGATCACCGACCATCCACGGTAAATTAGCGCTGAACCACAAAAAAGGGGCGCCATCAGCGCCCCTTGGTTCATCCCTCGATCAGATCATTCAATTTCGCTCTTGCTGGAGCACTCGGCATCCGCTGGATTCACTTCACAACGCGCACGTTTGATGATGTTGAGACCACGCTTGTTGTAGAGGCCCTCTTTGGCGATCACCAAGCGTGCTTCTCGGAACATCTGCACGTACTTGGGCAAATTTTCGGGTGGTAGCTCATCCCACATCGCGGCAGGAATGCCCTTCTCTGCCGTTTCGATGAGGCGCAAGGCGTGGTCAAACTGACCCGCCCAGTAGACGCGCGACTTTTCACCAAACCCGTCAGAAAACTTGCTGCGGTTGAAAATCAACTGCACCGTGGGGATCATGATGGGAAAACGGCCGATGGCCCCCTTGGTGCCGATGCCCTTGTGGAGCTCAAATGGCTTGAACGCCACCGCCGGCAGCGCGACAAAATCCAGCGCGCCATTGTTGAACTTGGTCCCCACATTGGTGATGTCGACCGAAACCGGCTGCGCGCCGATGCGCTGGATCATCACGGCCTGGGCTTTGTCGTAATCAAAGGCTGCCATCCGTTTGCCCGCCAAGGCTTCGACCGAGTTGATCTTGCGGTCACGCACGATGGGGTAGGCCGCACCCAGAGGGAAAATACCGCCCACTTCGTAGTTACCTTCAACCATCAGCTTGTTGGCCTGCGGCGTGGCAAACACCTGAATCACCTTGCGAACGACCTCATAGCTGCCCGGAATATCGATCTTGCCGTTGCGCACAATGGTGGTCGCGCCAATGCTGTCCAGGGAGCCGGCGACTGCATTGAAGGGGCGCGTGCGAAATGCCGTGGCGATCACCACATCGCATTGACCTGCGCGGAAGTCTTCTATGGCCACACGCTCGTCGGTGTAGCTTTTGAGTTCGAGGTCAGCGCCTGCCTTTTGCATGGCCAGGGCGTAATCCACCGACGAGGCGTACACATCGCCACCCTTGCCGGCCACATCCCATACACACATGAGTGATTTGGCATGCCCCGTGGCAGACAGCCCCATCAACAAGGCCACCGCCGCAGCGGTCACCTGCCATTTATTCTTCACGTTCATCTGGTTCCTTTGATTGCACAGCACACGAGGCCTCCCATCGTTCGATGATTCATCGGTGACCTGATCTGCGCCACGCCACCGAGTCCATGATTCAACGCGGAAAGCAGCGGCAACACAGACAGGGTGAACCCCAGGTTTCAGGGGATCCCCCCCGAATTGACGGACGACTCGGCGTCATCGATCGAACGTCGTTATGCCAAAACCAGGTTGTCGCGGTGGATCATTTCGGCTTCACCCGTGAAACCCAGCAAGTTTTCAAACTCATGGGAGGGTTTGCGCAAGATCAGGCGCGCTTCGCTGCTGGCGTAGTTGGCCAAGCCACGCGCCACATCCTGGCCCTGGCGGTTGCGCACCGCGATAACGTCGCCACGGTGGAACTCGCCCAGCACCTCGGTCATGCCGATGGGCAGCAGGCTCTTGCCCTCGTCGCGCAATTTGACCAAAGCGCCGTCGTCAATCACCACGGCACCGCGCAGTTGCAGATGGTCGGCCATCCACTGCTTGCGCGCGGCCACCTTGGCGGTGGTGGCGACAAACAGCGTGCCGATGGGCTCGCCCTGCGACAGGCGCACCAGTACATCGGGCTCACGCCCCCAGGCGACCACGGTATTGGCCCCGCTACCCGCCGCACGCTTGGCGGCCAGGACCTTGGTGATCATGCCGCCACGACCGATGCTGGAGCCGGCGCCACCGGCCATTTGCTCCAATGCCGGATCCCCCGCCGTGGCCACGTCGATGAAACGCGCCGCCGGATCCTTGCGCGGGTCGGCGCTGTAGAGACCCTTCTGGTCGGTCAGGATGACCAGGGCATCGGCCTCCACCAGGTTGGCAACCAGCGCGCCCAAGGTGTCGTTGTCGCCAAACTTGATTTCGTCGGTGACCACGGTGTCGTTCTCATTGATCACAGGCACAACGCGATGCGAGAGCAGCGTCAACAAGGTCGAGCGGGCGTTCAGGTAACGCTCACGGTCGGCCAGATCAGCGTGCGTGAGCAGCACCTGGGCACTGCCCAGGCCATGCTCGCTGAGCTTACTTTCGTACATCTGTGCCAGGCCCATCTGGCCCACAGCCGCCGCCGCTTGCAGCTCATGGAGCTCTTTGGGACGG
>JAZJZP010000434.1:2907-5884 GCA_040389805.1 Pseudomonadota bacterium | reverse complement strand
CAGGCGCTTCATGCCTTCGGCAATGGCCCCGCTGGACACCATGATCACCTCGCGGCCATCCTGGGCCAGCGCCGCCATCTGGCGACACCAGGTGCCGATGGCATCGCCATCGATCCCTCGGCCTTCGTTGGTCACCAGACTGGAGCCCACCTTGACCACAATGCGGCGGGCATTTTTCAGGACGTCATTCATGGGTCAGGTGCGCGAGTCCAGGCTCAGCGGAAACGTGGATCGTCGACGTCAGGCACGTAGGGCGCTGGCTCATCCGGATCAAACTTGGGCGTGGTTTTTTTGGCCACTTTCTTGGCGACAACCTTTTTGGCCGCCACTTTTTTAGCAGCCACCTTCTTGGCGGCGGCTTTTTTGGCGGTCACCTGGGTGGCGGTGGCCTGCACCTTGGGTGGCAGGTTCACGAGGGTTTCAAAGTCAGGCACGGTCGTGGCCATGACTGCGCCCGATCCCAGCTCGCCGGACTCGATCACGTCCTCGGGCAGCAGGGCAGCGTCTTGCTCTTGTTTCTGAATGCTGGCCACAAAGTCGTAGAGTTTGAGCGCCAGGTGCGCGCAGCCTTCATGGCTCAGCGCCGAGATTTCAAAAACCGGGCCCTTCCACTTGTAGCGCTTCACAAAGTCAGCGACGCGTGCTGCACGCTCTTCAGCGGGCACCATGTCCAGCTTGTTGAGCACCAACCAGCGAGTCTTGTCGTACAAGGCCTTGTCGTACTTTTTCAGCTCATTGACGATGGCCTTGGCTTGCTTGACCGGATCGACTTCGTCGTTGAACGGGGACAGGTCGACCACGTGCAGCAACACGCGCGTGCGTTGCAAGTGGCGCAGGAACAGATGCCCCAGACCCGCGCCTTCAGAGGCGCCTTCAATCAACCCCGGGATGTCGGCCATGACGAAGCTCTTCTCCGGCCCCACGCGCACCACACCCAGGTTGGGGTGCAAGGTGGTGAAGGGGTAGTCGGCGATCTTGGGGCGGGCGTTGGACATCGCCGTGATCAGGGTGGACTTGCCCGCATTGGGCATGCCCAGCAAGCCCACATCGGCCAGCACGCGCAACTCCAGCTTGAGCTTGTAAGCCTCACCCGGCCAGCCGGGGGTCTTTTTGGTGGGCGCACGGTTGGTGGCCGTTTTGTAGCGCAAATTGCCAAAACCGCCATCACCGCCCTTGGCCAGCAAGAAGATCTCGGCGTGCTCCAACATCTCTTTGATGAGCTCGCCAGTCTCGGCGTTGCGGATGATGGTCCCCACGGGCACGCGCAGGGTGATGTCGGGGCCGGCGGCACCGAAACAGTCCGCGCCGCGACCTTGCTCGCCGTTGCGGGCAATGTGCTTACGGGCGTAGCGGTAATCGATCAGGGTGTTGATGTTGCGGTCGGCCTGGACAAACACATGCCCGCCACGTCCGCCATCACCACCGTCGGGCCCACCAAAGGGGATGAACTTTTCACGACGGAAACTGGCGGCGCCGCTGCCGCCATTGCCTGCGGCCACATCAATGGTGGCTTCATCGACAAATTTCATGGGGCTGTTGTCCTTGTGTTGTCCGTCGGAACGGGTTCGGCCGATGATTATCGACAGAATGCCCTTGCCTCAGCAAGCGGCAGGAAAAACGCAAAAGCCCCGGCGAGCCGGGGCTTTGTGTCAGCAGCACTGACTCGTAAAAATCAGAGCCGCTGAATGACGATCAGACCGGAGTCACGACCACCGTCTTGCGGTTCATGGAACCCTTGACGGCGAAGGACACGGTGCCGTCGATCAGTGCGAACAGAGTATGGTCGCGGCCCATACCGACGTTGGTACCTGCATGGAAGCGGGTGCCACGTTGGCGGACAATGATCGAGCCTGCTGTCACGACTTCGCTACCGAAAGCCTTGACGCCGAGCATCTTTGGTTGGGAGTCGCGGCCGTTCCGCGTGGAACCGCCGCCTTTTTTCTGTGCCATGGTTGTCGCTCCTTGGAAGCTTCAAAAAGGGGGTTGAGACCAGTATCAGGCGTTCACGGAACTGATTTGCAGCTCTGTGAAGTTCTGACGATGGCCTTGGCGCTTTTGGTAGTGCTTACGACGACGCATCTTGAAGATGCGCACTTTGTCGTGACGACCAGCCACCAAGGGCGTGCCGACCTTCAGTTCAGCGCCGCTTCCGACAGCCAAAACTTGGTCGATCACGATCTCTTGGCCAACGTCCGCAGTAATCTGTTCTACTTTGATCTTTTCGCCAGCAGCAACTTTGTATTGCTTGCCACCGGTTTTTATGACCGCGTACATAGGGAGACCTTTCAAATATCTGAGACCCGCTCAAGTGGCTAACACGGCGCAAAACAAAGAAAAATCCTTGTCCCACAATCCTGTGCTTACCGTGACTTAAAAAGTCCAAAAGCAGGCAATGAATCTCCGCACACTCAAAGTGCGAAGCTCTCGATACTAGCACGAGGTCGCCTTGCAATGCAAGCACTGGCGTCGTCCGCAGGACTCGCAGGGGCGGCGGTGCCGGCTTGGGCGCCCGCCTGAACCTCGTCGCCGGGGGGTGTGATGCCCTCCGCGGCCGCACCCCAACCGAAAAATGCCGTCACTTCGTCGCGCTTGGCCAGCGCATCGGTGAAACCAAGGTGAATCAGCTCTCGGGTGAAGGACGACTCAAACAGCAGATAACTGGCCAAGGCCGAGCCACGCGCCGTTTTGCCACGTCCATACACCCCCACCGCACGCAGCATGGCGCGCACCGCCGGCGGCAGCGCCCACAGATGGCGGGCGGCGATGTCGTCAATGCGCTGGCTGGGTGCGATTACCAGCACATCAACCGGACGCAAGCTCGTTTGCTCCCGCGCCTCGGGGGTCATCACGCTCAAGGTATTGTTGACCCGCTGCATGCGCTCGATGTCCACCGCCAGAGCGTCCAGGAAGATGCTGGACATGGCATGGCCTGCGATTTGCGCCAAATTGGGATACTCCAGGATCGCCTCGCGCGGGG
>JAZJZP010000434.1:0-2897 GCA_040389805.1 Pseudomonadota bacterium | reverse complement strand
CCGCGGCTGCGGCCGCGCGTGGCCGCTCGCGCGGGGCCGGCGGCTCATGCAAGCGCCCGGCGCCGATCACCAAAATGCGATCCGCCCCCAGGTGAATGGCCGGCGAGATGGGCGCGGCCTGGCGCATGGAGCCGTCGCCAAAATAGTGCTGACGCCCATTGACGCCCATTTCCACGGCCGGAAAAACGAAAGGGATCGCACTGGATGCCATCAAATGCTCCACCGTCATGCGGTCGCGCACGCTGATGCGCTGGGAGCGTGCCCAGGGCGTGATCGGCGCCACGCTGTCGTAGAAGGTCACGTGCTCACCCGTGGTGTAACTGGAGGCAGACACCGCCACGGCATGCAGGTGGCCGTCTTCCATCAACTTGGGCAAACGGCTAATATTAAACAGATCAGGGAGCAACTCTCGCAAGGGTCCGTTGTCAAGCAAGGAGCGCGGACGAGCCCGGCGCCAACGGGCCATGGCCCAACCCAGTGAGAACAAGGTCAACCATTGGGCCCCGTTGCGGATGACCCCCAGCGAATCGGAGTGGTAGACCTGCTCGCAACGCATGTCGCGCCACACCTCGACCATGGCACGCACCGCCAATTCGAAGTGGTCCGCCCGGCAAGCCAGGCCCATGCCATTGAGGGCCCCGGCCGAGGTGCCGGAAATGATCTGAAAGGGATTGCCTCGCTGTGTTTCGCCGCTGTCGCGACGAATCAGCATCATGGCCTGAAGCACACCAACCTGGTAGGCGGCGCGGGCACCCCCTCCGGTCAGGATCAAAGCGGTTTTTCCAGGCAGGCTCATGAGTGGTTATCGACCACCCTTGACCCAACATTAAGGAGGGACAACCCTGGTATGCGCGCTCAGGAGCGCATGCGCATCAAGGTGGATTTGCCAAACAGGCTTTCCACCAGATCGACCACCAATTCGGCGGTGCGATTTTGCAGGTCACGGGCCGGATTGAGCTCCATGACGTCCAGCGAAGCGAGACGGCCGGTGTCGGCGATCATTTCCATGCACAACTGGGCTTCGCGGTAGCTGGGGCCACCCCGCACCGCCGTGCCAACGCCGGGGGCAATGTCCGGGTCCAGAAAATCCACATCGAAGCTGACATGCAGGTGCGTGTGGTCGTCCACGCCCATCAAGGCCTGCTGCATGACGGCGCGCATGCCCAGTTCATCAAGGTGGCGCATGTCAAAGACCTCCAGGCCTTGCGCCTGCACAAAGCGGCGCTCACCGTCATCCACGCTGCGCACGCCGATCAGGCGCAGGTCGTCAGGCGACAGGGCGGGCTTGAAATGCCCACCGGAGGCCAGCTGCACCAAGGCCTGAGGACCATGGCCACACAGCACCGCCACCGGCATGCCGTGCAAATTGCCGCTGGGCGTGATATCGCAGGTATTGAAATCAGCATGGGCATCCAACCACAGGACGCGCAACTTCTGACCGGAGCCCCGACAATGCGCGGCCACAGCACCGATCGACCCCATGGCAAGACAATGGTCGCCCCCCAGCAACAGCGGCAACTCACCGGCAGCCAGTGCGCCAGTGACGGCCAAAAAGACCTGCTGGTTCCAGTCCAGCACTTCGTTGAGGTGGCGGTGACCATTCACAGGGGGTCGCCAAGGATTGGCCGGGCCGTGAAGATTGCCTGCATCGTTGACGACCACCCCCAGTCGCGCCAACGCCTCTGGAAGACCTGCCACGCGCAGTGCCTCCGGACCCATGGACGCGCCACGCATGCTGGCGCCCACGTCGGTGGGGGCGCCAATGATCCGGACAGCAGCAGGTGTCATGGGGTGAGCCTTTGGACTAGAGGATTACCAACCGCACGCCGAGTCCGCCTTGGGCTTACCCAAACCGTAGACCTCCTGGAGCGTCTCCCAGGCTTCATCGGCCGTTTCAACGTAGCGGAACAGGTGCACATCTTCGGGGCTGATCATGCCGGTGTCGACCAGGTGATCCACATTGAGCAGTTTGGTCCAGAAGTCTCGCCCGAACAAGAGCACCGGGCGCTTGCGGCATTTTCCGGTCTGCATCAGGGTGAGTGCTTCGAACAGCTCATCGAGCGTCCCAAAGCCCCCCGGGAAGCACACCAATGCCACCGAGCGCATCAGGAAGTGCATCTTGCGCAAAGCAAAGTAGTGAAACTGGAAGCACAGCTTGGGCGTGATGTACGGATTGGGCTCTTGCTCGTGCGGCAACACGATGTTGAGGCCGATGCTTTTGCCGCCCACTTCAAACGCCCCACGGTTGCCCGCCTCCATGATGCCGGGGCCGCCGCCGGTGACCACGTGGATGGGGGTGAGCATTTGCGCCGAATTGGTGGTCACCATGCTGGAAAAACTGCGCGCCTCTTCGTAGTAGCGCGACATGTCAACCAGGCGCTGCGCCTGACGCAGCGCGCGTTCACGCTCAGGGCCTTCGGGCAGGGCTTGCGCACTGGCCAGGCGGGCCTGGGCGTCATCGGCGGGCAGGATGCGGGCGCTGCCGAACATCACGATGGTCGACTCGATGCCTTCTTCGCGCTGCACCATCTCGGGCTTGAGCAGCTCCAGCTGCATGCGCACCGGGCGCAACTCCGGGTTCAATAAAAACTCGGGGTCGGCAAAGGCCAAGTCATAGCTGCTGTCTTCGCCCGCGTAGCGCGAGGGCTGCTTGCCAGCATGCCGAACATCCTGGTCGGCCGTGGGGAAGTTGCGTTCCAGCAGTTCTTTGGGGTGGTTCATGGGTCGCGTCCTGCTCATCAATATCGGTTCATCCAGCACACTGCGGGCCGCACACCGGACAGGTGGGCTCCCGGCGTGCTCGCAATTCAGTCCAGCGCCAAGTCCGACCATCCAGCATGAGCAAACGCCCAGCCAGCGTCAGGTGGGTTGGCACCGCCGACTGCTTATCCGTTGTT
>JAZJZP010000433.1:1692-6332 GCA_040389805.1 Pseudomonadota bacterium | reverse complement strand
TGAGCGACAGCCTCACGCCGTCTTGCACAACCACTACGGCCCCACCGAGAGCCACGTCGTCACCGCGTTTGAACTGAGCGGCGCCCCCAGCAGCTGGCCCGGCATCCCTCCCATTGGCACCGCGCTGCCCTATGTCGCCATCGCCTTGCGCGACCCCGAACACGGCACCTTGAGCGCGGGCGACACGGGCGAGTTGCTGCTGGGCGGGCCCTGCCTGGCCCACGGCTACCTCGGCCAAGCCGACTTGAGCGCCGAGCGTTTTCTGGACGGCCCCGCGGGCCTGCCGGGGCGCTGGTATGCCACAGGTGACCTGGTTCGCCGCGATGCGGATGGTGTGTTGACTTACCTGGGCCGCATCGACCAGCAACTCAAGGTCGACGGCTTTCGCATCGAACCGGGCGACATCGAACTGGCCTTGATGGCCCATGAGCACATCCAGGACGCCGCCGTGTCCGCGCCCGATGTGCCGGGTTCAGGTCGCCAACTGGTCGCCCATGTGGTGCTGCGTCCCGGCAGTCCAGCGGTGCCGCAACTGCTCAGCCCCTTGCGCCAATGGCTGCGTGAGCGCCTGCCCGAGTACATGATCCCGGTGCGCTTCATCGTGCTGGACAAGCTGCCCACCACCCCCAGCGGCAAGATCGACCGCCGCCACCTGCCGCTGCCAGAGGTGTCATCGCCCGAGAGCACATCCTCTTCATCAGGGCAAGCGCCCTTGAGCGTGACCGAGCAATTGCGCCGACTCTGGCAAGAGCTGCTGGGCCTCAACGAGCTCGACGACCACGCCAATGTGTTTGACCTGGGCGCGCGCTCACTGCTGGTCATGCGCTTTGTCAGCCAGCTCAAGCCCCTGGGTCTCAAGTTGTCGGTGGCGGACATTTATGACCGCCCCAGCATTGCGGGCATGGCGCAAAGCCTGCAAGGCACTGCGGCACCTAACAAGCTAAAGCGCACCGCCGCGATCAACCCTGACGGCCAAGACGGCATCGCCATCGTCGGCATGTCCGTGCGCGCCGACAACGCCCACGATGTCGATACCTTCTGGGCCAACTTGCTGGCCGATCGCGAAGGCATCCGCCGCTTTGCGCCGCACGAACTCGACCCCTCGGTGCCCGAGTCCTTGCGCAAACGGCCCAACTTTGTCGCGGCGCGCGGCGTCATGGAAGACGCCGACCGCTTTGATGCAGCCTTCTTTGGCATCTCGCCCCGCGAAGCCACCGTGCTCGACCCGCAGCAGCGCCTGTTCCTGGAGCTGTGCTGGTCCGCGCTTGAAGACGCCGCCATTGACCCCACCCGCAGCGACGACCGCATCGGCGTGTATGCCGGCAGCGCCAACAACACCTACCTGCCCGCCATGCGCGCAGAGAACCCCGAACTGATCCAGCAATACGGCGAATTCGCCACCATGCTGGCCAGCGAGAAGGACTACATCGCCACCCGCGCGGCCAACCGCTTGAACCTGCGCGGCCCGGCGGTGTCCATCCACACCGCTTGTTCGACCTCCTTGGTGGCCATTGCCCAGGCCTGGCATGCGCTGGCTCAAGGGCAATGCGACGTGGCCTTGGCGGGCGGGGTGTCGGTGGTGGTGCCCCAGGCCGGTGGCTACCTGCACGTGGAAGGCGGCATGGAGTCGGCCGATGGACGCTGCCGCCCCTTCGACGCCGACGCGTCCGGCACCCTGTTTGCCAGTGGCGGCGGGGTGGTCGTGCTCAAACGGCTGTCGCAAGCATTGGCCGATGGCGACACGGTGGTCGGCGTCATCAAGGGCGTGGGCCTGAACAACGATGGCGGCGACAAGGCCAGCTTCACGGCGCCCAGCGTGACCGGGCAGGCCGATGTCATTCGCATTGCGTTGGACCACGCGGGCGTCAACGCTCGCAGCATCGGCTATGTGGAAGCGCACGGCACCGGCACCTCACTGGGCGATCCCATCGAGATCGCGGCCCTGAGCCGTGCCTGGGCCAGTGACACCCCAGACACCCAGTTCTGTCAGATCGGATCGGTCAAAGGGCACTTGGGCCACATGGTGGCCGCCGCCGGGGTGATCGGTCTGATCAAAGCAACCTTGTCGCTGCACCGGCAAGTCATCCCGGGCACGCTGCACTTCAAACGGCCCAACCCGCACATTGACTTTGCGAGCACGCCTTTTGAGGTGGTGGCACAGCCCCGCCCCTGGCCACGCGGTCAGCAAGTGCGGCGTGCGGCGGTCAGCTCGTTTGGCGTGGGCGGCACCAATGCCCATGTGATCCTGGAAGAAGCCCCGGCAAGCGCGGCCCTTTCCGCCAACGACCTTGCCAACAAAGCCGCCAGCAGCGGCACTCACCTGCACCTGTGGCCGTTGTCGGCCCGCACGCCCGAAGCGGCCCTGCAGCGCGCCCGCGATCTGGCCGATCACCTGGAGCGCCACCCCGACACGCCGCTGGACGCCATCACCAACACCCTGACGCGTGGCCGTCAAGCCATGCCCCACCGCTTGACCGTGGTGGCTCGCGATGTGGCCTCCGCCATGGAGGCCCTGCGCCAAGCCAAGATTGCCACCCACACCAAGTCCACGCCACGGCTGGTGTTCATGTTCCCGGGTCAGGGCTCACAACACCCCGGCATGGCACGCCAACTGGTGGACGAGGCCCCGGCCTTTCGCGACGCGTTTGAGAAATGCCTGGCCGTGGCGCCGCCCGCCCTCGCCCAGGACCTGCGCACCTGGCTGGTCGATGCCGACCCCAGCAATGCACAGGCTGCTGCCAAGCTGGCCGAAACCCGGCATGCCCAGCCCGCACTGTTCAGCGTGTCCTACGCCTTAGCGGTTTGGTTGGAGAGCCTGAACATCCGGCCACAGGCCATGATCGGCCACAGCATTGGTGAATACGCCGCCGCTTGTCACGCGGGGGTGTTCTCGCTGGCCGACGCCATGCGCGCCGTGATCGAGCGTGGTCAAGCCATGTTTGAACAGCCCCCTGGCGCCATGCTGGCCGTTCGCGCTGGCGTTGACGTGGTCAGCAAGCTGCTGCCCGCAGGCATTGAGATCGCTGCCGCCAACGCCCCCACGCTCACCGTCGTGGCCGGGAGCTTTGAGGCCATTGCTACCCTGTCGGCCCAGCTTGAAGCGCAAGAGATCGGCACCACCAAGCTCAAGGTGTCCCACGCCTTTCACAGTGCCACGATGGAGGGCGCCTTGCCCCGCGTGGCACAGGCCCTCAGCCTCGCCACACTGCACGCACCCAGCATCCCGGTGTACTCGTGCATCAGCGGCGCACCCCTGCAGGCCAGTGACGCCACCGACCCGCACTACTGGGCACGCCAGGTGCGCGCCACGGTGCAATTCAGCCGCGCCGTCCAGGCCGAGCTCGCCTTGGGCGAGACGGTCTTTGTCGAAGTGGGCCCCGGTCAAGCCTTGACCGCCCTGCTGCGCCAACACCGCACCACCGACAACACCGTGCCGCGCATCGTGTCCTTGTTGGGCCCGGCCCAAGACCCTGGCGAGCCCGCCATCCGCGCACTGCAAGGCATAGGCGCCTTGTGGTGTGCAGGCTTGAGCGTGGCCTGGCCCGTGCCGGCCAATGCACGCCGCGTGCCCCTGCCTGGCTACCCCTTCCATGGTGACCGCTACTGGTTTGCCCGTCGCCCTGGCGCAGCCTTGACGGCCGCCGCGACCGCGACCCTGCCCGACACCACCCCTGTTTCTCTCGCCCCCGAGGATGCCCCCGTCATGAGCCGTCTACCCCGTCTTGAACAGGAACTTGCCCGCATCCTCAACGATGTTGCCGGCATTCCTGCGGAGTCTGTGAACCGTGACGCCAGCTTTGTCGATCAGGGCCTGGATTCCTTGTCACTGACCCAGGCGACTTTGGAGTTGGAGCAGACCTTTGGCATCAAGCTGCGCTTTAGGCGCCTGCAAGAAGACCTCGACACCCTGGGCAAACTGGCGGAGTTTCTGGATGGCCAACTGTCACCCGAAAAGTTCGCGCCCGCGCCCGCCCAGGTCGCTGCACCCGTGGCCGCCTTCACACCAATGCAGGCGACCAACTTCACCGGCCAGGGCGCACCCGCCGGTGGCGCCGTGCACCAACTGATCCAGCAACAAATGCAGTTGATGGCGCAGCAGTTGGCGCTGTTGTCAGGCCAAGGTGGTGCGCCGACCACGCTGGTGGCCTCATCCTCGTCAACGGCCACGACCGGCCCGATCACTGGCCCGATAGCAGCATCGGTAACCGCCCCCCGCACGGCAACCCAAGCCCCCACGCTGACAGACGCCGCCCAGCCCTCCAAGATGGCGTTGCTAGAGAAGCCCTTTGGCGCCTCGGCCCGCATCACGCTGGACGCGCACACCGACTTCACCCCCGCCCAGCGCCAATGGCTGGACGCATTCATTGCCAAGTACAACGCCCGCACCGGCCAGTCCAAGGCCTTCAGCCAAAAGAACCGCAAGGTGATGGCCGACCCACGCGTGGTCACCGGCTTCAACCCCTTGTGGAAGGACTTGGTCTACCCCATCGTCACCGACCGATCCAAGGGTGCCCGCCTGTGGGACCTGGACGGCAACGAGTACATCGACCTGCTGTCCTGCTTTGGCGCCAACCTGCTGGGCTACCAGCCTGACTACGTGGTGCAAGCCATGAAGGCTCAGTTGGACGCCGGCATTGAAG
>JAZJZP010000433.1:0-1682 GCA_040389805.1 Pseudomonadota bacterium | reverse complement strand
CATTGAAGTCGGCCCGCAACACCCCCTGGCCGCCGACGTGGCCGATCTGATCTCCGAGTTCACCGGCATGGAGCGCGTGGCCTTTTGCAACACGGGCTCAGAAGCCGTGATGGGGGCCATGCGCATCGCCCGCACCGTCACGGGCCGCAAGACCATCGCCATCTTCACCAACTCGTACCACGGCATTTTTGATGAAGTGATCGTGCGCGGCACCAAGCAGTTGCGCTCGCTGTCGGCGGCTCCGGGCATCCTGGCCAACGCGGTCGAGAACGTGCTGGTGCTGGACTACGACAGCGACGACTCGCTGCGCGTGCTGCGCGAACGCGGCCATGAGCTGGCGGCGATCATGATCGAGCCGATCCAGAACAAGTACCCCACGCTGCAACCGCGCGCCTTTGTGCAGGCCTTGCGCCACATCGCCGACGAAGCCGGTTGCGCCTTGATCTTTGACGAAGTGGTCACCGGCTTTCGCGTGGCCCCTGGCGGTGCGCAAGAGTTCTACGGCGTGCGTGCCGACATCGCCACCTTCGGCAAGGTCATCGGCGGTGGCCTGCCATTTGCGGCCATTGGCGGTGCCTCGCATTGGCTGGACGCGCTAGACGGCGGCCATTGGCAATACGGTGATGGCTCCTACCCTGAAGCGGGTGTCACCTACTTCGCCGGCACCTTCGTGCGCCACCCCTTGGCACTGGCCGCGGCCAAGGCCTCGCTGCAGCACCTCAAGCAAGGCGGGCGCGAGTTCTACCGCACACTCAACGAGCGCACACAAAGCATGGTCGACCGGCTCAATGCCGTGTTTGCCCAACGGGGCGCGCCGGTCAAGGCCGTGCATTGCGCCTCGCTGTGGCGTTTGAGCTGGGACGACAACCTCAAGTACGTCAGCCTGTTCTATTACCTGACCCGCTTCCATGGCCTGCACCTGTACGAGCAGTTCGGCCACTTCGTCACCGAAGCCATGGGCGAGGCCGAGACCGCCCGCATCGTCGAAGTTTTCACCCAATCCTTGGACGAGTTGATGGCCCTGGGCTTCATCGCCCCGCGCGATGGCCACTCGCCCAATGGCGGCCTGCCCGCCCCCACCGTTCAAGACACCCTCACCGAAGCCCCCCTCACCCCAGGCCAGACCGAGCGCTGGCTGGCGGCCAGTTATGACGACAACGCCCGCCGCGCGCTGAACGAGTCCTTCTGCCTGAGCCTGTCGGGCGATGTGAACCTGCCCGCGCTCAAGGCCGCCGTGCAAGATGTGCTGGAGCGCCACGAGGCCTTCCGCCTCTGTTTTGATCTGGACCAGCCCAAACAGGTGCTGAGCGCCGCAGGCCCCGTGCCCATCGCCGAGGTCGACCTGCGCCACCTGAGCGATGCCAACGCGGCCTTGGACACCTTCTGCACCGACGCCAGCCTGCGCGACTTCCCACTGGACCGCTCACCCTTGGCAGCCGTCAGCCTGCTGCGCCTGTCCGATGGCCGCGCCGTGGTGCATCTGGTGGCCAGCCACCTGGTGTTCGATGGCTGGGCCTCCAGCGTCTTCAATGCCGAACTGGCCGCTGCTTACCGTGCGCGCCTGAACGGCCAAGCCCTGGCACTCAAGCCCGCCGAATCACCCCTGCGCTTTGCCATCGATGAACAAGCCCGCATGAGCGGCCCGCAAGGCCAAGAATCCCTCGCCTATTGGCAAGGCCTCT
>JAZJZP010000432.1:0-7683 GCA_040389805.1 Pseudomonadota bacterium | reverse complement strand
TTGTCGCCCCCGCGCTGGTCGTGGCCTTTGGCTGGGCCATGGTGCCGCAGGTGTATGCCGCAGTCATGCTGGGCACGGCCATTCTGTTCTGGTTGGGTAGTGCCTCTGATCCTTCGCACTTGGTGCATTCCAAGGCCAGTTTTGTCGAGCAGCTCAGGGCACTGAAGGACCCTCGTGTGCTGCGCTACTGCCAGTACTACAGCATCGTCTTTGGTGGTTATGTGGGCCTGAGCCTGTGGATGGTGCAGTACTACGTGGGTGAGTACGGTCTGGACATCCGCGTGGCCGCCTTGCTGGCCGCCTGCTTCTCCTTGCCTGGCGGCGTGTTGCGCGCCATCGGGGGCTATCTGTCCGACAAGCATGGCGCCCACAAGGTCACCTGGTGGGTGCTGTGGGCCAGCTGGATCTGCCTGTTCCTGCTGAGCTATCCGCAAACCGACTTCACCATCATCACCATCAATGGTGCCAAGACCTTCCACATCGGCCTGAACGTCTATGCCTTCACGGCCCTGATGTTCGCCCTGGGCATCGCCTTCGCCTTTGGCAAGGCCAGCGTCTTCAAGTACATCAGCGACGACTACCCCACCAACATCGGCGCCATCTCCGGCATCGTGGGCTTGGCCGGTGGCATGGGGGGCTTCGTGCTGCCCATCGCGTTCGGCTTCTTGCTGGACATGACGGGCGTGCGCTCCAGCGCGTTCATGTTGCTGTATGGCGTGGTCTGGGTCTCGCTGATCTGGATGTATTTCACTGAAGTTCACGGCCGCGACGTACTTGGCGGTGAACCCCAGGGCGCCCAAGTGGGCAACCGTTCCTGACTACCGAGGAAAACAAAATGTCAACCCAAAATTCCACTGTGAAGCAGGCCAAGCCCGGAGGTACGCTCACGGTCTGGACCCCTGAAGACAAGGCCTTCTGGGCCGCCGAGGGCCAGGCCATTGCCAAGCTCAACCTGTGGGTGTCGGTGCCCGCCTTGTTCCTGGCGTTTGCCGTGTGGCAGCTCTGGAGTGTGGTGGCCGTGAACCTGCCGCAGCTCGGCTTCAAGTACACCACCAACCAGCTGTTCTGGCTGGCCTCGGCGCCCGCGCTGTCGGGCGCCACCTTGCGTATTTTCTACTCCTTCATGGTGCCCCTGGTTGGCGGTCGCCGCTGGACGGCGATCTCGACGGCCTCGCTGCTGATCCCCGCGGTGGGCATCGGCATGGCGGTGCAAGATGCGACCACGCCGTATCCCACCATGCTGATCCTGGCCCTGTTGTGCGGTCTGGGCGGGGGCAACTTCAGCTCCAGCATGGCCAACATCAGCTTCTTCTTCCCGAAAGAGCGCAAGGGCTCGGCGCTGGGGGTCAATGCCGGTCTGGGCAACCTGGGCGTGTCGGTGGTGCAGTTCCTCAGCCCCATCATCATCTCGGTGGGCGTGTTCGGGGTGTTCGGCGGTGACTCGCAGCACATCGTGAACAAGGCGGGCCAAGAGGTCGAGGTCTGGGCTCAAAACGCCGCCTTCGTGTGGGTGCCATGGATCGTGCTGGCCGCGCTGGCGTCCTGGTTCTTCATGAACGACATCGCCGATGCCAAGGCCTCGTTTGCCACGCAAGCAGCCATCTTTCGCAATAAGCACAACTGGTTGATGTGTCTGCTGTACTTGGGCACCTTCGGCTCGTTCATCGGCTACGCCGCAGGCTTTCCGCTGCTGATCAAGTCGCAGTTCAAGGACGTGAACCCGCTGGCCTACGCCTGGATGGGGCCACTGGTGGGTGCGCTGATCCGCCCCGTGGGTGGCTGGTTGGCCGACAAGCTGGGCGGCGCTCGCGTCACGCTGTGGAACTTCGTGGTCATGGCCATCGCGGTGTGCGGCGTGTTGTACTTCTTGCCCAAGGGCGCGAACAGTGCCTATGCCTTGCCCTGGGGCCCTCAGGCGGGTGACTTCAAGGGCTTCTTCCTGATGTTCCTGGTGCTGTTCCTGACCACCGGCATTGGCAATGGCTCGACCTTCCGCATGATTCCGGTCATCTTCTTGAACTTGAAGATGAGCAAGGTGCTTCGCAACGACGAGGCCGCCACCGCCACCGCCATCAAGGAAGCTAATACCGAAGCCGCCGCTGTGTTGGGCTTCACGGGTGCGGTCGCCGCCTACGGGGGCTTCTTCATCCCCAAGAGCTATGGCACCTCGATCGCCGCAACCGGCGGCCCCGAGCTGGCCCTGATGACCTTCATCGTTTTTTATCTGCTGTGCATCGTGACCACTTGGTGGTTCTATGCCCGCGAGCACGCTGAACAGCCGTGCTGATCCCCACAAGTGAATCCGACAGGAGCTATACATGAGTCACTTTCTGGACCGACTGACCTTCTTCGCGCAACCCAAGGAAGGGTTCTCGGAAGGACACGGCGTCACCACGGGCGAAGACCGCACCTGGGAAGACGCTTACCGCACCCGTTGGCAGCACGACAAAATCGTGCGCTCGACCCACGGCGTGAACTGCACGGGCTCTTGCTCCTGGAAGGTTTACGTCAAGGGCGGCATCGTCACCTGGGAAACCCAGCAGACCGATTACCCGCGCACCCGCGACGACCTGCCCAACCACGAGCCCCGTGGTTGCGCTCGCGGTGCCAGCTACTCCTGGTATCTCTACAGCGCCAACCGCGTCAAGCACCCGATGGTGCGTGGTGAGTTGCTCAAACATTGGCGTGCGGCACGGACCGTGTCAAAAACCCCGGTGGATGCCTGGGCTTCGCTGATGAGCAACCCCGACACCCGCCGCAGCTGGCAAAAAGAGCGAGGCCTGGGTGGCTTTGTGCGCGCCAGCTGGGAAGAGGTCAACGAGATCGTTGCAGCCTCCAACGTCTACACCATCAAGCAATACGGTCCTGACCGGATCATCGGCTTCTCGCCGATCCCGGCCATGTCCATGATCAGCTACGCCGCCGGCACGCGCTACCTGAGCCTGATCGGCGGCGTGGCCATGTCGTTCTACGACTGGTATTGCGACTTGCCTCCGTCCAGCCCGCAGGTCTGGGGCGAGCAAACCGACGTGCCCGAATCGGCCGACTGGTACAACTCGACCTTCATCATGGCCTGGGGCTCCAACGTGCCTCAGACCCGCACCCCCGATGCCCACTTCTTCACCGAAGTGCGCTACAAGGGCGCCAAGACCGTGGCCGTGACGCCCGACTATTCTGAAGTGGCCAAGCTGTGCGACATCTGGATGCACCCCAAGCAGGGCACCGATGCGGCGGTGGCCATGGCCATGGGCCATGTGATCCTGAAGGAGTTCTACTTCGGCGAAGGCGAGAAGAAGCGCTCGACCTATTTCGATAGCTACGCGCGTCGCTACACCGACTTACCGATGCTGGTCATGCTCGAAGAGCAGGACACGCCCAATGGCAAGGCACTGGTGCCTGGCCGCTACCTGCGCGCCAGCGACATGAGCGGCGAGCTGGCCTCCGGCAGCAACACCGAATGGAAGACCCTGGCCTATGACAACCAAGGCGCCATCGTGGTGCCCAACGGTTCCATCGGTTTCCGCTGGGCGGCGGACGGCAGTGCCGGCCAGGGCAAGTGGAACCTGGAAGACAAGGAAGCCATTGGGGACCGCCAGGTCAACCTGAAGCTGTCTGTGCTGGAAGATGCCCAACAGGCAGAGACCAACACCGCCGACGTCAACAAGGTCGCCTTCCCTTACTTCGGCGGGATCGAGACCCCCAACTTCCCGGCCAACAAGCAAAGCGACATCCTGCTGCGCAACGTGCCCATGCAGCGCGTCACCATCCAGGACAAGGGTGTGGCCCGCGAGGTGTGGGTCGCCACAGTGTTCGACCTGCAAGTGGCCAGCTATGGCGTTCACCGCGGTCTGAAAGATGCCCAGGGCAAGCTGGTCGACGACGGCGCCAAGTCCTACGACGAGAACGTTCCGTACACCCCCGCCTGGCAAGAGATGATCACCGGCTCGCCCCGTGAGCAGGTCATCACCGTGGCCCGCCAGTTTGCGGACAACGCCGACAAGACCCATGGCAAGTCCATGGTCATCATCGGCGCGGCCATGAACCACTGGTACCACTGCGACATGAACTACCGCGGCATCATCAACATGCTGATGATGTGCGGCTGTATCGGTCAATCCGGCGGCGGCTGGGCTCACTACGTGGGCCAAGAGAAGCTGCGTCCGCAAACGGGCTGGACGGCGCTGGCCTTCGCCCTCGACTGGTCGCGTCCCCCACGGCAACAAAACTCCACCAGCTTTTTCTACGCCCACACCGACCAGTGGCGCTACGAAAAGCTGGGCGTCAACGAGGTGCTGTCGCCCCTGGCCGACAAGGCCAAGTACGGTGGCAGCATGATCGACTACAACGTGCGTGCTGAACGCATGGGTTGGTTGCCGTCGGCGCCGCAGCTGGAGGTCAATCCGCTCCAGGTGGTCAAGGATGCGCAAGCCAAGGGCATGGACCCTAAAGACTATGTGGTGGGCGCGCTGAAAGACGGCTCGCTCAAGCTGTCGTGCGAAGACCCGGACAATCCTGTCAACTGGCCGCGCAACATGTTCGTGTGGCGCTCCAACATCCTGGGCTCATCTGGCAAGGGCCACGAGTACTTCCTCAAGCACCTGCTGGGCACCACGCACGGCGTGCAGGGCAAGGACCTGGGCAAGGATGATGCCAAGCCAGAAGAGGTCAAGTGGCACGACAAGGCGCCTGAAGGCAAGCTGGACCTGCTGGTCACGCTCGACTTCCGCATGAGCACCACCTGCTTGTACTCGGACATCGTGCTGCCCACGGCCACTTGGTACGAGAAGAACGACCTCAATACCTCCGATATGCACCCCTTCATCCATCCGCTGTCCGCCGCGGTGGACCCGGCCTGGGAAGCCCGCTCCGACTGGGAGATCTACAAGGGCTTTGCCCAGAAGTTCTCCGAAGTCTGCGTGGGCCATCTCGGCGTCGAGAAGGAGCTCGTCATGAATCCGATCATGCACGACACGGCGGCCGAAATGGCGCAGCCATTTGGCGTGCAGGACTGGAAGCGCAATGAGATCGACCTGATCCCCGGCAAGACGGCGCCGCAGATTTTTGTGGTGGAGCGCGACTACCCCAACACCTTCAAGCGCTTCACCTCGCTGGGCCCGCTGATGAACAAGCTGGGCAATGGCGGCAAGGGCATCGGCTGGGACACCAAGGACGAAGTCCACGCCCTGGGCGAGCTCAATGGCTTGGTGCGTGAAGCAGGCGTCAGCCAAGGCATGCCCAAGATTGTGTCCGACATCGATGCCACCGAAGTGGTGCTGATGCTGGCCCCAGAGACCAACGGCCACGTCGCCGTCAAGGCCTGGGAGGCGCTGTCCAAGCAGACCGGTCGTGAGCACGCTCACCTGGCCCTGCACCGCGAAGACGAGAAGATTCGCTTCCGTGACATCCAGGCGCAGCCGCGCAAGATCATTTCCTCGCCGACCTGGTCTGGGCTGGAGAGCGAGAAGGTCTCGTACAACGCCGGCTATACCAATGTGCATGAGTACATCCCATGGCGCACCCTCACCGGGCGTCAGCAGTTCTACATGGATCACCCCTGGATGATTGCGTTTGGTGAAGGCTTCGTGTCCTACCGTCCGCCGGTGGACCTCAAGACCCTGGCCGATGTGCAGGACCTCAAGCCCAACGGCCACAAGGAAATCGCACTGAACTTCATCACGCCGCACCAGAAGTGGGGCATTCACTCGACCTACACGGACAACCTGTTGATGCTCACGCTCAACCGCGGTGGCCCCGTGATCTGGCTGAGCGAGGATGACGCCAAGGGCGCCGGCATCGTCGACAACGACTGGGTCGAGCTGTTCAACACCAACGGTGCCATTGCGGCACGAGCGGTGGTGAGCCAGCGCGTCAACCCGGGCATGGTCATGATGTACCACGCGCAAGAGAAGATCATCAACACCCCGGGCTCGGAGATCACGGGCACACGTGGGGGCATCCACAACTCGGTGACCCGCATCGTGCTCAAGCCCACCCACATGATCGGCGGCTACGCCCAGTTCAGCTACGGCTTCAACTACTACGGCACGATCGGCACCAACCGCGATGAGTTCGTGGTGGTGCGCAAGATGAACAAGGTCGACTGGCTGGATGGCGAAGAAGCCACCGGCACCAGCTCGCAAGGAGTACATGCATGAAGATCCGCGCCCAAATCGGCATGGTCCTGAATCTGGACAAGTGCATTGGTTGCCACACCTGTTCGGTGACCTGCAAGAACGTCTGGACGAGCCGCCCTGGCGTTGAGTACGCCTGGTTCAACAACGTCGAAACCAAGCCTGGCATTGGTTATCCCAAGGAATGGGAGAACCAGGACAAGTGGAATGGTGGCTGGATTCGCAAGGCCAACGGCAAGATCGAGCCCCGTCAAGGCGGCAAGCTCAGTCTGCTGATGAAGATCTTCGCCAATCCCAACCTGCCCGAGATCGACGACTACTACGAGCCCTTCACCTTCGACTACGAGCACCTGCAATCGGCGCCCAAGTCCAAGGCACCGCCGACCGCTCGCCCGCGCAGCCTGATCACCGGCAAGCGCATGGAGAAGATCGAGTGGGGTCCCAACTGGGAAGAAATCCTGGGTGGCGAGTTCAGCAAGCGCAGCAAGGACAAGAACTTCGACGATATCCAGAAGGACATCTACGGCCAGTTCGAAAACACCTTCATGATGTACCTGCCTCGCCTGTGCGAGCACTGCCTCAACCCCGCGTGCGTGGCCTCGTGTCCTTCGGGCTCGATCTACAAACGCGAAGAAGACGGCATCGTGTTGATCGACCAAGACAAGTGCCGCGGTTGGCGCATGTGCGTCTCGGGCTGCCCCTACAAGAAGATTTACTACAACTGGAAGTCCGGCAAGGCCGAGAAGTGCATCTTCTGCTACCCGCGCATTGAAGCCGGTCAGCCGACGGTGTGCTCCGAGACCTGCGTGGGTCGCATCCGCTACCTGGGCGTGTTGCTGTACGACGCCGACAAGATCCAGGCGGCGGCCAGCGTTGAGCACGACCGTGATCTGTACCAGGCCCAGCTGGACCTGTTCCTGGACCCGCACGATCCGAAGGTGATTGAGCAGGCGCGCAAGGACGGCATCCCTGAAGCCTGGCTGGTGGCCGCCCGCAACAGCCCCGTCTACAAGATGGCGGTGGAGTGGAAGGTGGCCTTGCCACTGCACCCCGAGTACCGCACGCTGCCCATGGTCTGGTATGTGCCACCGCTCTCGCCCATCCAATCGGCCGCCAATTCGGGCGACCTGGGTGTCAACGGTGAGATCCCGGACGTCAACCAGTTGCGCATCCCGGTCAAGTACCTGGCCAACTTGCTGACGGCGGGCGACACCTTCCCGGTGACCCGCGCGCTGGAACGCATGCTGGCCATGCGCGCCTATATGCGCAGTCGCCATGTGGACGGTGCCGAGAACAAGCGTGTGCTCGACCAGGTCAGCCTGGACAAGAATACGGTGGAAGACATGTACCACGTCATGGCGATTGCCAACTACGAAGATCGTTTCGTCATCCCCTCAGCGCACCGTGAGTACGCCGAAGATGCCTTCGATATGCGTGGTGGCTGCGGCTTCACGTTTGGCAATGGCTGCTCCGATGGAGCGACCGATGCCAGCCTGTTTGGTGGCAAGAAGAAGCGCACCATTCCCATCAAGTCGGAGATGTGAGCATGAGC
>JAZJZP010000431.1:3706-6254 GCA_040389805.1 Pseudomonadota bacterium | reverse complement strand
TCGATGCTGGTGATGATGGCGCAGTCGGCATCAATCACATTGACGGCATCCAGGCGTCCGCCCAAACCCACCTCCAACACCACCGCATCCAGCCCCGCCAGCGCGAGCAGGCGCAAAATAACCAACGTGGTGAATTCAAAATACGTCAAGGCGGTCTCGCCCCGAGCCGCCTCGACCGCCGCAAAATGCGGCAGCAGGTCGTCCGCCTTGACGGGCACCCCCATGACGCGGCAGCGCTCTTCAAAGTGCACCAGGTGCGGCGACCCGTACACCCCGACCTTGAACCCCGCCGAAAGCAAGATGTTTTCAATCATGGCGCAGGTCGACCCCTTGCCATTGGTGCCCGCCACGGTGAACACCGCCGGCACGTCGCCACCCTCACCATCGCGACCGCAAGGCGTACCCAGCGTCACCGCCATGCGCTGCCACACCTGGGCTACACGCTCCAGGCCAAGATCGATGGTGACAGGGTGCAGGCGCTCGCAATGGGCCAGCCAGGTGTCCAGGCTATCGGGGGTGCTCATAGGGGATAAAAAACAAAACGGGCTGCAACCAGCGCAGCCCGCATGATGGAACAGATCGAAGACGCTGTCTTCGACAGGGCCTTGTCAAAGTGCCAAAGCGTCGGCAGGCTGGCGCTGCAACATCGCCAACGCACGCGCAATGGTCAGACGCAGTTCACGGCGGTCAACGATCATGTCGACCCCGCCCTTTTGCATCAGAAACTCCGAACGCTGGAAGCCTTCGGGCAACTTTTCCCGCACGGTGTTTTCAATCACCCGTGGCCCCGCAAAACCAATCAAGGCCTTGGGTTCGGCAATCACGATGTCGCCCACAAAGGCAAAACTGGCCGAGACACCGCCCATGGTCGGGTCGGTCAACACGCTGATGTACGGCAACTTGGCTTTGGCCAGCAAGGTCAAGGCGGCATTGGTCTTGGCCATTTGCATGAGGCTCAACAGGCCCTCCTGCATGCGCGCGCCACCCGTGGCGGTGAAGGACACGAACGGGGTTTTTTGCTCCACGGCCGCTTCCACGCCACGCACAAACCGCTCACCCACCACCGAGCCCATCGATCCGCCCATGAAGTCGAACTCAAAGCAGGCAGCCACGATGGAGATGCTGTGCACCGAACCCCCGATGACCACCAAGGCATCGGTTTCGCCGGTGGCTTCCATGCCTTGTTTGAGGCGGTCGGAGTATTTTTTGTTGTCCTTGAACTTCAGCGCATCGACGGGCAAAACTTCCTGCCCCAGTTCGAAGCGCCCTTCAGCGTCCAGGAAGGCATCCAGACGCGCACGGGCGCCAATGCGGTGATGGTGTCCACACTTGGGGCACACATTGACATTGGCCTCCAGGTCGTTCTTGTAGAGCACGGTTTCGCACGATGGGCATTTGATCCACAGCCCCTCAGGCACCGAACGACGCTCGGATGGGTCGGTGTGTTGAATCTTCGGGGGCAGCAGTTTTTCAAGCCAACTCATATCAGGCCTCTTTCAAAGAATCGAGGGCTTCGCGGATCTCAGTGATGAAATCGCGCGCGGCCTTGACGACAGTATGGGGCGTTTGCGTCTCAAGCAATTGCACGATGCGGGAACCAATCACCACCCCATCGGACACCGCCCCGACGGCCTTGGCCGTTTCCGCATCGCGGATGCCAAACCCCACACCCACGGGGGTGTGTACATGTTTTTTGATCAAGGGCACCATTCTGGCCACGGCATCGGTGTCCAGATGGCCTGCGCCGGTCACCCCCTTGAGCGAGACGTAGTACACATAGCCCGCCGCCACACGGCCCACCTGGGCCATGCGCTCTTCAGACGAGGTGGGAGCCAGCAAGAAGATGGGGGCCAAGCCCGCCGCCTTCAAGCGCGCCGCGAACTCTTCGCACTCTTCAGGCGGGTAGTCAACCACCAGCACGCCATCGACACCGCAGGCCTTGGCATCGTTCACGAAGGAGCCTGCGCCATGGTGCTGGTCATAACACTCGATGGGATTGGCATAGCCCATCAGCACGACGGGCGTGTGGGCGTTGCGCTCACGAAAGCGTTTGACATCGGCCAGCACATGCACCAGCGAAATGCCCTTGAGCAAGGCCCGCTCAGCGGCGCGCTGAATCACCGGGCCATCGGCCATCGGATCTGAAAACGGCACGCCCAACTCGATCACGTCGGCACCAGCATCGGCCATCGCCCACATCAGGTCGGGCGTCAGCTCCGGAAAGGGGTCCCCACAGGTGATGAACGGAATCAAGGCCTTGCGGCCCTGGTCGCGCAACGCCGCAAAAGCGGCATCAATGCGGTAGGGCGCGCTCATGCTTGATTTCCTCCCTTGACCGTCAAACCACGGCACGAGGGCCGGCAAAAGAACTCGGCGCCACTCAGATCGGCCACCGTGCCGATGTCCTTGTCGCCACGGCCCGAGAGGTTGACCAGCACGTGCTGATCAGGACGCATGGTGGCCGCCAGCTTCATGGCATAGGCCACCGCATGGCTGGACTCCAGGGCCGGGATGATGCCCTCGGTGCGACATAAGCGGTGGAAGGCCG
>JAZJZP010000431.1:0-3696 GCA_040389805.1 Pseudomonadota bacterium | reverse complement strand
GCCAAGGCCTCCTGGTCGGTGATGCCCACGTATTCGGCGCGACCGATGTCTTTGAGATAGGCGTGCTCAGGGCCGACCCCTGGGTAGTCCAGGCCCGCAGAAATGGAGTGGGTTTCAGTGACCTGACCATTGACGTCTTGCAGCAGATAGGTGCGGTTGCCGTGCAGCACGCCGGGCGTGCCTTTTTGCAGCGACGCCGAATGCTTGCCCGTCTCCAAACCCTCGCCAGCCGCTTCCACACCAATCAGGCGCACGCCTTCGTGCTGGATGTAGGGATAGAAGATGCCCATGGCATTGCTGCCCCCGCCCACACAGGCCACCACGGCATCGGGCTGACGGCCAATCTGGGCCGGCATCTGCGTCAGGCACTCCTCGCCAATGACGCTTTGAAAGTCCCGCACCATGGCCGGATACGGGTGCGGGCCCGCCACCGTGCCAATGATGTAGAAGGTGTTTTCGACATTGGTGACCCAGTCGCGCATGGCCTCATTGAGCGCGTCTTTCAGCGTCTTGCTGCCCGACTCGACCGGGATCACCTTGGCGCCCAGCAGGTGCATGCGGTAGACATTGGGCGACTGCCGCTTGACGTCTTCAGCGCCCATGTACACCACGCACTCAAAGCCGTAGCGCGCGCAGATGGTGGCTGTGGCCACGCCATGCTGGCCTGCCCCGGTCTCGGCAATCACGCGGGGCTTGCCCATGCGCTTGGCCAGCAAAGCCTGGCCGATCGTGTTGTTGACCTTGTGCGCGCCGGTGTGGTTGAGGTCTTCACGCTTGAAATGGATCTGCGCACCACCGATTTCTCGGCTGATGCGATCCGCGTGATAAATCGGGCTGGGGCGTCCAACAAAGTGCGCCAATTCGTGGCGAAACTCGGCCTGAAAGGCCGGGTCATGGCGGTAGTGCTCGTAGGCCGCCTTGAGCTCATCGAGCGCATGGATCAGGGTCTCGGACACAAAAACACCGCCGTAAGGACCAAAGTGGCCGCGTGCGTCGGGTTGATCGTATTTCAGCATGAAGGTCTCTATCGATTCAATCCGTGCGGGGCACAGAGGTTTCAGCACATTGCCGATCGGCCGCCCGCACGGCCTGACAGAACTGGCGCATCAGCCCGGCATCCTTGATGCCCTTGCTGGCTTCCACGCCGGAACTCACATCCACGGCCCAAGGCCGCACTGCCAACACGCCTTCGCGCACATTGCCGGGATGCAATCCCCCTGAGAGGATCATGGGTTGAGGCAAGCCCGACGGCAACAACGACCAGTCAAACACCTGCCCACCACCGCCATAACCCTCCACATGGGCATCCACCAGAATGGCCTGCGCGCTGCGAAAGCGAAGCGAGAAGTTTAACAAATCGAAATCTGGCGACATCCGAGCGGCCCTGATGTAAGGGTGGCCAGACTGCTCACACTGGACAGCTGTCTCGTCTCCATGAAACTGCAACAAGGCCTGGGGCACCGCAGCGATGGTCTCTTGCACCAGGGTGTCGGGTGCATTGACCAGCAAGAGCACCGGTGTCACAAAAGGTGGCAAACGGCGAATCAGCGCCTGCGCCCTGTCCAAAGTCACGTAACGGGGACTTTTTTCATACAGCACGAAGCCCAGGGCATCGGCACCAGCCTCCACGGCCTCATCCACATCGGTCTCGCGCGTCAAGCCGCAAATCTTGATGCGGGTACGGTGATCAGCAGACAAGTGACGTGAAGAACTCATGTGGGCATGGTGGCCGATCAGTCCGGCAACCATTGAAAAGCAGGAACATCCGATGGTAAACCCCAAACCTCGTCATAGCGAGGCCCCAGAAAGTAGAGTCCATGGGGAGAGAACGTCGGCGCGGCGACCTTGCGGTTGCGTGATGCCAGCACCCACGCCATCCAAGACGGGGGCTGTGCCCCGGTGCCCACCGCAATCAGGCAACCCATCAGATTGCGGATCATGTGGTGCAAAAAGGCATTACCCTCGAAATCAAAGCGCCAATAGGCCCCCGTGGGCCCACCGCAGCGGCGAATGGTGATCGCGTGCAAGGTCTTGACTGGCGTGGGGGACTGGCACTGGGAGGAGCGAAACGAGCTGAAATCATGCTCGCCGATGAGGCATTGCGCGGCCTGCTCCATCGCAGCATGGTCCAGCGGCCTGAACACCCAGCCAACCTGCCCCGCCTCCAGCGCCGGCCGAACCGCCGACTCCAGCACGATGTAGACGTAACGGCGCCCCTTGACGCTGTAACGGGCATGGAAATCGGCCGACACCTCGACCGCCCATTGCACGGCAATGTCATGCGGTAAATAGGTGTTGGTGCCCCGCACCCAGGAGAACGGGTCACGGTCCAAGGGGGTGTCCAGGTGCACGACCTGATTGATGCCATGCACCCCGGTATCGGTGCGCCCGGCACACATCACCTTCACAGGCTGGGTGGCAAATTTTGACAAGGCGGCTTCAAGGCAGTCCTGAACGGTGCCGCCGCTGGCCTGGCTTTGCCAACCTTTGTAGGCGGTGCCACGATAAGAAACGCCGAGGGCGACCCGGCGGGTCGCCCTCGGCTGCTCAATCAACATGCGACTCAGCTCAGCGTGTCCAGCATGGACTGGGCCTTGGCTTTCAGCCCACCAGTCGCATTGGCAACCACTTCCTGGAGCAACTCGCGTGCACCATCGACGTCACCGATCTGGCGGAACTCTTCTGCCAACTCGAACTTGCGCTCCATCGGATCCGAAGGCGCTGCCAAATCCGGCGCTCTCTCATCCAGCACCAAGCCAGCGTCCTTCGATCCAGGCTCATCCAGATCCAGGCTGATGCTTGACAGATCAAAGGATGGCGCTGCCATCGAAGGCGATTGTGCGGGCTCCAGCGGCAGGTCGAAATCCAGACCTTTATCCTCAGCAGGCGCAAACGCCACCGGGGCCGGTTCTTGCTCAAACGGCAAGTCCAGTGACGGCAAGTCAGCAAAATCCTCTGCCGCGGGCGCCGGCATCTCGACCGGCGTATGAGCGAATTCAGGCTCATCAGACAGCGGAATAGGTGCCGAGATGTCCAGATCCAGATCAACCAGATCATCAGCCTCTGGAGCCGCAGCCGGTGCAACTTCAGCAACGCGATTGTCCAGATGACTCGGTGCTGGCATGACCGAGTGCGGAATGGTGCTGGCACCCAATGCATCATTGGGCACGTCAACGCTCAAAGGCATGTTGGCCGAAGGCTGACCGCCCGGCTGGTACAGGGGGTTTTCGGGATCGATACCCAAACCCATTTCCTGCGCCTTGGCCCAGTCCTCACCATGACCACCGGTCAGGTTGAAGAGCTGAGAGGCCAGTTGCTCGTAGCCCTTGGTGTCACGGCGCTTGGCATAGACCTCCAGCAGCTTGGTGCGAATGGCCAAACGCTCGGGCGTGCTGCGCAAGGCCTCTTTGAGGATCTCTTCTGCCTGCAGGTCACGACCATAGGCCAGGTACACATCGGCCTCGGCCACGGGATCCACATCACCGATGGCATCCAGCTGACTGAGCGAGTAGCTCATCGAAGAAGGAGCACCAGTGGCATCCCGAGTGTCCACGCGCTGACCACCGCTGGCACCGAAGAACGAATCCGGTTGCAAGCGGCTTTCAAGGAAGGAGGTCTCACCCGTGTCCGCACGACGACGTGACCGCAGGAACATGGCCACACCCGCCAGCAATGCCACGCCAGCGCCGACGCCAG
>JAZJZP010000430.1:0-1744 GCA_040389805.1 Pseudomonadota bacterium | reverse complement strand
TGCCTTCAACCTTGATCTGATTTTGTCATGCTGTTATGAAACATCAAAAAATGAGCGGTGGACTCGTCTACTCCACCGAGTTGGGTCGAACCTGCCCTGACTGTCGCCAAGCCATTGCGCAATGCGTGTGCGGTCAGAAGGTGGCCAAGCCCTCGGCGGATGGCATTGTCCGTGTCTCGCGTGAAACCAAAGGCCGCAAAGGCAAGGGCGTGACCCTCGTCAAAGGCTTGCCGCTGGAGCCTGATGCACTCACCCAGTTGGGCAAACAACTCAAGGCCGCGTGTGGTTGTGGTGGCACGGTCAAAGAAGGCATCATTGAAGTGCAAGGTGACCATTGCGATACCGTGATGGGTTTTCTGCAAAAGCAGGGCTGGACGGTCAAGCGCGCGGGTGGGTAAGTAAACCGGACTCATTTCATCTCTTCGCAACCGACCTTTCATGACGCCCATGCCGTTGACCGATTTTTCTGCTCCCTTGCCCTTGGACGACCGCTTCCTGGGAGGGCAGGCTGTTCATGCTGATATTTTGTCGGGGCCTATTCAGCCGGAGCTGATTCGCGTCGAAGTGCTCGCCGATATTCTGGAAGCGACGGCCGCCCGCGTTCCTCACCAGGTGGCGTTGATCTTTGCGGATGAGGCGCTGACGTATCATGAGCTCAATGCACGGGCCGATCAGGTGGCCTCCCACTTGATTGAAGCCGGTGTGCGTCCGGGTCACCTACTTGGTCTGTGGTTGCCGCGTGGCATTGGTCTGCTGGTGATGCAGGCCGGGATTGCCAAGGCCGGTGCCGCGTGGTTGCCGTTTGATGCTGACACCCCGGTCGAGCGCATGGCGGTTTGCCTGGAAGATGCCCAGGCGTTCGGCGTGGTCAGTTGCGAAGAATTCGCGCCGCGTCTGGCCGACCTCAGCACCAGCGTCTGGACGGCCGAGGCCTTGTTGGTGCCGACGCCCGAGTTGGTGCGCCGCGAGGGCTTGTTGCCCTCGCACCCCGCCTATGTGATTTACACCTCGGGCTCGACCGGCAAGCCCAAAGGCATCGAGATCAAGCAGGGCAGCATCTGCCACTTTCTGCGCAGCGAAAACACCATGCTGTGCGTTCGTGAGACCGATCGCGTGTACCAGGGTTTCTCGATAGCCTTCGACATGTCGTTCGAGGAAATCTGGATCAGCTACCTGGCTGGTGCCACGCTCTGGATTGCCCCCAAAGAGGTCGCCTCTGACCCGGAAGCCCTGCCGCAGGCCTTGATTGAACACCAGGTCACCGTGCTGCACGCGGTGCCCACGCTGCTGGCCTTGTTTCACCAGGACGTGCCGAGCCTGCGCCTGATCAACCTGGGCGGCGAAATGTGTCCGCAGTCGCTGGTGGCGCGCTGGGCCAGGCCTGGCCGTCAGGTCTTCAACACCTACGGGCCGACCGAAGCCACCGTGTCGGCCAGCCTGGCCGAGTTGCAGGCGAACGAGCCCGTGACCATCGGGCGTCCCCTGCCCAACTACGGCCTGCTCGTGATCAACCCGGCGCTTGAAAACGGCCTGGTCCTGATGCCACGCGGCGAGGTCGGCGAGTTGTGCATCACCGGCCCCGGGGTGGCGGCTGGTTATCTGGGTCGACCCGATTTGACGGCCGAGAAATTTCTGCCCAACCCCTGGCGCAGCCAGGCTCATGACGACCGCCTGTACCGCACCGGGGACTTGGCGCGCATTGATCCCGATGGTCGTGTGCAATGCCTGGGCCGTACCGATGACC
>JAZJZP010000429.1:27869-32497 GCA_040389805.1 Pseudomonadota bacterium | reverse complement strand
GGGCGAGATGTTCAAACAAATCGTGGCCGTGGGCGCGGATGAGTACACCTATGGCAGCAAGACGGTGGGCTCCATCCTGATCGAAAAGATGAAGATCGCCGGACACTGACCGACGCACTGTTGCACACACACCATCGTTCCCCTGATTTATTGGGAAATCGGGTAAGCCCCTGCCTCCATGAGGTGAAACAAGGGCCACCCGCCTCCTAGAATCGGCCGACTTCTAGGAGAGCTTGTCATGCAACGTCGTTCCTTCATCAACCACGCCGGCCTGGTCGGCGTGCTGGCCGCTGGTGTCGCCCCCGCCATTGTTCGCGCGGAGCCCAACATCCGCTGGCGCCTGGCCTCCAGCTTCCCCAAATCGCTCGACACCATCTTTGGCGCGGCCGATGTCTTCGCCAAAAAAATGAGCGAAATGTCGGGCGGCAAGTTTCAAATCTCGGTCCATGCCGGTGGCGAGTTGATGCCCGCCTTTGGCGTGGTCGATGGCGTGCAAAACGCCACCGTCGAGATGGCCCACACGGCGCCCTACTACTTCGTCGGCAAGGATGAAACCTTCGCCATTGGCTGCGCCATCCCTTTCGGCCTGAACTCGCGCCAGATGAGCGCCTCAAGCTGATGCGCGAGTTCTATGCCCAGTACAACATCATCAACTTCCCGGGCGGCAACACTGGCGCGCAAATGGGCGGCTGGTACCGCAAACCCATCAAGTCTTTAGAGGACATGAAGGGCTTGAAGATGCGCATTGGCGGCTTTGCCGGCAAGGTCATCGAACGGCTGGGCTCGGTGCCTCAAAACATCCCCGGTGGCGAGATCTATCAGGCCCTGGAAAAAGGCACCATTGATGCGGCCGAATGGGTCGGCCCATACGATGACCAGAAGCTCGGCTTTCACAAAGTTGCGCCCTTCTATCACTACCCCGGTTGGTGGGAAGGTGGCCCGCAGCTGAACTTCTTCATCAACAGCAAAGCCTTCAACAGCCTGCCGCCTGAATACAAGGCCATGATCGAGACGGCGTCATCGCACGCCCACATCGAAATGCAGGCACGCTATGACGCCAACAACCCACTGGCACTCAAGCAGTTGGTGGCCGCCAAGGCACAATTGGTACAGATGCCCAAGTCGGTGATGGACGCGGCCTTCAAGGCCTCCATGGACATCTACAGCGAGCTGAACGAGAAGAACAAGAACTGGCGCAAGGTCTACGCGGATTACGCCAAATTCCGCGCAGACCAAAACCTGTGGTTCCGCTTCACCGAAGCCACGTTTGACCGCTACATGCAGTCGGCCAAACTCTGATCTGATTCAGGGTGCGCTGGCCGCCGGGTCAGCGCCCTTGAGCGCCTCTTCCGACTGATCCGGCATCACCGGATCGGAGGGGGCCACAGAGTCATCCACGGGCATCTCGATCTTGATGTTGTCCACATTGACCGCCTCTTCCTTGTCCAGCCAGTAGGTCACCGACTGCGGCCAGAAGATCACCACCGCCACCAGCATCAATTGCATCGCCACCCAGGGCATGGCGCCCAGGTAGATGTCTCTTGACTGGATGGGCTTGCTGATGGCGCCGCTTTTGAAGATCTGGTCGGCAATGCCACGCAGATAAAACAGCGCAAACCCAAAGGGTGGGTGCATGAAGCTGGTCTGCATGTTCACGCACAAGAGCACGCCAAACCAGACCAGATCGATGCCCAGCTTGTGCGCCACCGGGGCCAGCAGCGGGATGATGATGAAGGCGATCTCAAAGAAGTCCAGGAAGAACGCCAGGAAGAACACGAAAATATTGACGACGATGAGGAAGCCAAGTTGCCCACCAGGCAGGTGCGACAGCATGTCCTCCACCCATCGGCCGCCATCCAGCCCCTGGAACACCAGCGAGAACACGCTGGAGCCCACCAAAATGAAGATCACCATGGCGGTCACGCGCATGGTGGTGTCCATGGCCTGCCACAGCAGCTTGGTATTCAGGCGCTTGTGCATGGCCGCCAACACGATGGCCCCCAGCGCGCCCAAGGCGCCCGCCTCGGTGGGGGTGGCCAAGCCCAGGAAGATCGTGCCCAGCACCATGAAGATCAGCACGACCGAGGGCAACATGCCCCACAAGACCCGCTTCCACAGCCCCCAGCCACGTGCCATGCGGGCCTCCGGTGGCAGCGGCGGCACCGACTTCGGACTGAAAATGGCGATCATGGCGGTGTAGGCCAGAAAGATGCCGGTCTGCATCAATGAGGGGCCGATGGCGCCCTTGTACATATCGCCCACTGAACGACCCAATTGGTCCGCCAACACGACCAGCACCAGCGAAGGCGGGATCAGCTGCGTGATGGTGCCCGAGGCCGCAATCACCCCGGTGGCAAAGCGCATGCTGTAGCCATAGCGCACCATGATCGGCAGCGAAATGACGCCCATGGCAATGACGCTGGCCGCCACGGTGCCGGTGATCGCCCCCAGGATGGCCCCGACGATGATGACGGCAAAACCCAGCCCACCGGGCTTGCCACCAAACAGCTGCCCCGTGCCTTCCAGCAGATCCTCGGCCAAGCCGCAGCGCTCCAGTATGGCGCCCATGAAGGTGAAAAATGGGATGGACAGCAGCAACTCGTTGGAGACGATGCCAAACAAGCGCAGCGGCAGGTTGCCCATGAACTCGATCGGCAAAAAGCCGAAGGCCACCGCACCGTACCCAAAGGCCAAACCCAATCCCGCCAGCGAAAAGGCCACCGGGAAACCAAAGAGCATGACAAATATCAGTGCGCCGAACATCATCGGCGCCATGTGTTCCATGGAGATCACTGCAGAGGCCTCTCGTAGTGTGTATCCATGTTGTAGGTACCGCGCAGGTAGCCCACGCGCTTGATCACCTCAGACACCGTTTGCAAGGCCAACAAGGCAAACCCCAAGGGAATCATGGCCTTGATAGGCCAGCGCAGCAGTCCGCCCGCACTGGGGGACACCTCGTGCTGCACGTACGAGTCGTGAACCATGTGGATGCACAAGCAACTGGCGATCACACACACGGGCAAGAGCACGAAGACCATGCCCAGCAAGTCGATCCAGGCCTTGGTGCGGGGCGAGCGGCCGCCATAGAGCAC
Organism: Pseudomonadota bacterium; assembly: GCA_040389805.1. Taxonomy (GTDB): domain Bacteria; phylum Pseudomonadota; class Gammaproteobacteria; order Burkholderiales; family Burkholderiaceae_C; genus Aquabacterium. The sequence continues at coordinate 29,405 of JAZJZP010000429.1, read as the reverse complement.
GTCTACCCGCACATGCTCATTGAGCTTGAGCAAGGCGGGCGCCCCTAAAAACACGGCGGCGCCGAACAGATACCACTGCGCCTCCAGCCAGGCATTGGAGCCCACATTGAAGGTGTAGCGGATCAGGGCATTGCCTGCACTCAACGCGCACGCCGCCACCAGCAGCCAGGCCGAGAGCTGCCCCAACCTGATCGACAAACCATCGACACCTCGCACGAACCAGCCGCTCAAACGCCCCATGGTGTCGCCTACCTCAGTCCAGCGTCACAGCTTGGGTGAACAAGCGCGATGAACGGGCACCGCTGCGGCAGAACATCAGCAAGGGCCTGGGCAGGGTGTCCAACAAATGCGCGCACTGCGCGATCTCTTCGGGCGACTGATAACCGCCTTGCACCGGCAGGTAGGCGTATTGCAAGCCAGCGGCCTTGGCCGCAGCTTCAATGGCACTGCTGGTGGGTTGATCCGGGCCGCCTTCAAAATCAGGGCGGTTGTTGATCACGCTCTTGAAGCCTGCTGCAGCCGCCGCGGCCATGGCTTGCGGCGTGAGTTGCGGCGCCACGCAAACGTCGGGGCTGATGGGCTGGATCGGCAAATTGTCGGACATGGTGCTCTCCACAAAAGCAGGCGGTCAAAGCCGCCAGATTACAGACGTTTAGCCAGCCAATGCCGCTTTGACCGCCGCAGAGACCAAACCCATGTCGGCCTTGCCTGCCAAACGTTGTTTGACGGCCCCCATGACTTTACCCATATCACCCGGGCCGCTGGCGCCCAACTCCACCACGATGGCGTTGACTTCGGCGGTAACTTCATCGGCACTCAAGCGCTGGGGCAGATACGCCTCCAGAACCACCATCTCGGCGGCTTCTTTGTCGGCCAGGTCCATGCGGCCTGCGGCATGGAACTGCTGGTGGGAATCCTTGCGCTGCTTGATGAGCTTGTCGATGATCGCGACGATCATGGTGTCATCCAGCGTGACGCGCTCATCCACCTCTTTTTGCTTCATGGCAGACAGGAGCAGACGGATGGTGCCCAGGCGCTCGGCCTCTTTGGCACGCATGGCGTTTTTCATGTCCTCGGTGATGCGGTCTTTCAGGCTCATGGTCGGCTCCTGTTTGAAAATAGGGTTCAATTAGAAACAACAAAGCCCGCATGGGCGTCCCCGCGCGGGCTTGTCCAGTCAACGACTCTGGTGGCTGCACAAGCAAGCCAGAGAGTCGGACAGAGAAACTGCGATTTAGTACAGCTTCTTGGGCAGTTGCATGCTGCGCACGCGCTTGTAATGACGCTTGACGGCAGCAGCCTTCTTGCGCTTGCGTTCAGCGGTGGGCTTTTCGTAGAACTCGCGAGCGCGCAAGTCAGTCAGCAAACCAAGCTTTTCAATGGTGCGCTTGAAGCGGCGCAGAGCCACGTCAAACGGTTCGTTTTCTTTGACACGGATGGTCGTCATGTACGGATCACTTTCAGTATGAATGCATTCAAAGGTCAATCAATACGAAATCGCATCAAGCCAGACAGCAAACTTGCAGACCACCCGGG
>JAZJZP010000429.1:21097-27859 GCA_040389805.1 Pseudomonadota bacterium | reverse complement strand
CCCGGGCCAGAACCCGTTCCCGGTTTCCGCGGAGGAAACGCGCTTTACCCCATGGGGTGTGCCGTCTGCCTATCTGACATCAATTGCGCGTCGCACGAATTGACCTACCAACAAAGCCAGAGATTCTACTGCGAATTTCCGACTTATTCCAGCGAGATTCCTTGCCTGGCGGCCAATTTAGCGCGATCAGCGGGCGCTGGCAAGCTCGGATCACCCGATTCTGGCCTCAATTGATCCAATAATTGGGCCAGAGGCTCCAGAACAAAAGCGCGCTCCATCATGCGAGGGTGCGGCAAAGTCAAGCTGGGTGACTGGCGCTGCGCCCCGGCCATCCAGAGCAAATCAAGATCGATGGTGCGCGGTGCGTTGGGCCAAGGACGCTCTCGCCCCAAGCGGGATTCGATCGACAACAAGGCGGACAACAACTCTTGCGGACCCAGCCCGGTCTGCAAGGCCGCGACCGCATTGAGGTAGTCGGGGCCCTGCGCACCTACAGGCTTGCTCACGTAGAACGAAGAAACCGCCTCTACGGCGGTCCAGGGCAGCTCGGCCATCAATGCCAAGGCTGCCATCAGATTGGCTTTGGCGGGCCCCAGATTAGCCCCCAGGCCAATGAAGGCCCGAAAGCGGGGCAACTCAGTCACCCGTGGCTCCAGCGCCAGCAGCGCCACCCTCAGCAGGCTTGCGGCGACGCCGGCGACGCTTCTTGGCGGCAGGTCCGGCCGATGAAGGGCTGCCCTCGTCTGCGGCAGCCGGGCCTCGACTGCCTGGTGCCGCGCGCTTACCTGCATCTTGCTGGCGAGCCACGTCCATCAGGTCACGGCGCTCGTGGTCATCGGCCAGGGAGAAGTCCTCCCACCACTTGGACAACTGGGCATCCGCCTCGCCAGCCTGTGCCCGCAAACGCAAGAAATCAAAACCGGCCCGAAAACGTGCTTGTTCCACCAGGGTCAGTGGCCCGTTGCCTGAGCGCTTGTCAAAGCGCGGCTGCATGGTCCAGATCTCGCGCATGTCGGACGCCAACTTGCCGCGCCCTGAAATATCGCCAATGCGGGCATCAAACACCTGATCGGTCGCCGATTGCAGCGCCGGGAACGAGGGCTCGCCCGCCGCGATATTGCGCTTCCAGTGCTCCAGCACGTCATGCCACAACAAGCAGGCCAGCAAAAAGCTGGGTGCCACCGGCTTGCCTTCGGACACCCGGCGGTCGGTATCGCTCAAGGCCAGTTTGACAAATTGCTCCCGGCCAGGATGCATGCGGGCTTCATCAAACACCGCATCCAGAATCGGGAACACTCCTTGGTCCAGACCCAGCTTGCGCAATTGATCCAGGGACGCTTGCGCATGCCCGGTTTGCAGCAATTTGATCATTTCATCGAACAGCCGAGATTGCGGAATGTTCGCCAGCAGCTCAGACATGGCCAGCAAGGGATCGCGGGTTTTGGGCTCAATGTCAAAACCAAGTTTGGCGGCAAAACGAACCACACGGATGATGCGCACCGGGTCTTCGCGGTAACGCGCTTCGGGCACCCCGATCATGCGCAGCACGCGCTTCTTGGCGTCTTTGATGCCGCCGTGGTAGTCGACCACGATCCCTGTGCTCGGGTCGTAGTACATGGCGTTGATGGTGAAATCGCGCCGCGCTGCATCTTGGTCCTGCGGGCCCCAGACGTTGTCGCGCAGCACCCGGCCACTGGCATCGACCACATGGGTTTTGCCGGCCAACTCGGATCGGGAGGTCTTCTCGTTGCCCGCGACTTGCTGGGCAGCGTCAGCATCCAGGTTGGCGCGAAAGGTCGAGACCTCAATGACTTCGTTCTCGCGACCACGCCCGAACACCACATGAACAATGCGAAAACGCCGGCCAATGATGAAGGCGCGGCGGAACAGGCCTTTGACCTGCTCTGGCGTGGCATTGGTCGCAACGTCGAAGTCTTTGGGACGCAAGCCCACCAGCAGATCGCGCACGGCGCCACCGACGATGTAGGCCTCGTAGCCCGCGTCTTGAAGGGTCTGCACCACCTTGACGGCATGGGCGTCCACCAACTTGGGGTCGATGCCGTGCTCCGCTGCGGGCACATCGACGCGCTTGCTTTTGGGAGCACGGGTCTTGCGCTCGCCAGTGGCGGCGCTGGCGGACTTGTCCGCACCTTTGCCAAGGATCTTGTTTATCAAACTCTTGATCATGAAAACAGTCGAAGAATGCGCCAGCCGCGCTCACGGGCCACGGCCTCCAGGGCCGGACTTGGGTTGGTAGCAACAGGATCACTGGACAGGTCCAGCAAGGGCAAGTCGTTGGGCGAGTCGCTATAGAAGCTGACCCGCTCGAAATCGGCCAAAGTACGGCCGCGTTCGGTCAGCCATTGTTCCACACGCGTGACCTTGCCTTCGCGAAAGGTAGGAACGCCGTCGATTTCGCCCGTGACACGACCCTGCGGATCGCGCTGGAGTCGCACCGCCAACAGCTCGGGCACTTGGAATGCATCCGCAATCGGACGGGTGACAAACTCATTGGTCGCGGTGACGATGGCCACCAGGTCGCCCATGGCTTCGTGCTCGCGCACCAGTTGCAGCGCTTGGGGATGGATGGCGGGCTCAACCACTTCGATCATGAAGCGCCGCTGCAAATCGCGTTGTGCGACGGCATCCATTTGGCGCCACACACTGGTGGAGAAGCGGATGTAGTCGCCCAGCACCAGCTTGCCATCCAGGTACTGCTGGTAAAAGTCGTCGTTGCGACGCCGGTATTCGACAGGGTCGGCCAAGCCGGATCGAATCAGGAACTCGCCGAACTCGTGGTCGGAGTCCAGGGGCAACAGGGTGTGGTCAAGGTCAAACAGACACAGGTTCATGCAATCTCCAGTGCCTGCATCTGCTTGAGCAGTGGCACGGTCACGGTTCGGTGTTCAGCCAGCGCAAACCGGTCAAGCCGGTCGAGCAAGGCCATCAAAAAACTCAGATCGCGGCTGTAGCGGGTCAACAGGTAGGACACCACGCCCTCGGCCAAGGCCATGCCACGCCGTGTCGCTTCGCCATGCAGCGCTTCACGCACACTGGCCTCGCTGGGCGGTGACAAGGCGAACACCAGTCCCCAACCCAGGCGCGTGCGCAGATCTTCTCGCACGGTCAAGTCCACAGGGGGCACCGACCCAGACGCCAGGATCGACAACGCCCCTTGCTGAGGATCAAATGCGCCACCGGCAACGGCCGCCGCGCCACTGGCCGCCTCGATGAACAGATTGAAGGCCAGGTGCTGAAGATGGCTGTCCAGGCCTTCACAGTCGTCGATCACGGCCAAGGTCGGCGCCGCCGGATCGTCCGCATCCCACATCTGGCAGCCTTGTTGTGGGCTGACCCAGATGACGCTCTGCCCCTGATCCAACGCCCTTGAAATCATGGCGCGCAGCAAATGGGTCTTGCCACTGCCAGCCGGACCCCAAAAATAAGCCACCGGTAGCCGGACAGCCCCGGACTGCGCCCAGGCATCGGGCCAAGCCTTCAACCATGCCAAGGCCTGTTCGTTGTCGCCCACCACAAAGTCGTCCAGCCCCGGCATGGAGACCGGCCCCAGGTCCAGCGGAATCTGCCTCATCGGCATCGCAGACAACTCAAGCACCCCATCACTCCTGATCGGAACCGGGCGAACCCAGGTAAGCGGTGCTCTGCTTGTACCCGTGCAATGCACGTCGACCCAGAACCACCCCCAAGGCGCTGGACGGCAAAGCAATCAAGATGCCCACAAAACCCAACCATTGGCCGAACAACAGCAAGGCCAGAATCACGGCCAGCGGGTGCAGCCCAATGCGAGACCCAACCAGGCGAGGCGTCAGGAAGAAGCTCTCCACCACTTGACCCAAGCCGTAGATCACCCCCACGACCACGAGCGGATACAGCAAACCGGCGTCGGCCTGACTGAACTGCAAGAGACCCGCCAGCAAGGCCAACAACAGGCCCACGCCATAGCCCAGGTAAGGGATGCAGACCGCCAAGCCCGTGAACACGCCAATAGGCAGCGCCAGGCTGAAGCCAGCCAAGCCCAGGCAGATGCTGTAGTACGCCGCCAAAATGAGCATGACCAAGACCTGCCCACGCAGATATTGGCCCATGATCTCATCACACTCGTGCAGAACCGATTGAACCTGCGGCCGCCAGCGCGGTGGCAGCAAAGCCCATGTCTCTTGCGAAATGTGGGCCCAGTCCACCAACCAGTAAAAGGCCAGCATGGGCACCATCAGCAAAAAACCCAGCAAGGTCAGCAAACCACTGCCGCCAATCAGCACCGAGCTCAAAAACGCCCCAGCCCATTGGCTGGCATGGCCATTGGTCCAGCGAGCCAAAGCGCCCTTAACCTCGTCCAGGCTGGCCGGGAGCTCCAGCCCCCATTGATGCAACCAGGGCAGCGCCACGGCCCAGGCGCGCGAGATCAGTTCAGGGACCTGGGTGCGCAGCATCGGCACCAACTGCGAGACGATGGGCACCAGCAACACAAACAGCACCACCATCATCAAGACGGCCAGCAGCAAGCACAGTGACACCGCCAAAGGGCGCGGCATGTGACGCCGAACGAGGGATTCAACCACCGGCTTGAGGCCATAGGCCAGCACCAGGCTCAATGCAAACGGCGCCAGTACCGACGCATGCGACCAGGAGAACACGAGCAGACCTGCAGCCAGCAGGCCCCAGCCGATGCGTTGTTTAGTGGAGTTGGACAATGTAGTCATGTAGCGGGGATTCTATCGACCTCCCCCGTTCAACATCAGCCTAGGGCTTCGTGTTGTAGACCGCACGCCGCGCATCATCGAGTTCACGCTCAAGTTTGGCCTGATCACGGCTGGCGGCAGGCTTGGCTTGCCAGTCAGCCACGATCGCGGCCTGACGCCGTTTGTATTCCGCCAATTGTTGAGCCTCACGCTCGATTTGGTCACTGTCGGTCTTGGGCGCGCTGGCACTCATCTTTTGCCGCAACTCCTCCAAGCGTTTGGCGCGCGTGGCTTCGTTGGGCTCCAGGTCCATCAGCAAGGCCGTACCGAGCATCAGGCCTTCACCGAAGGTCACCTCGCTCTTGCCCAATCGCTCAGGCACCTGATCCAACAACTGCCGTGCCAACTGGTGGCGCGCCTCCACATCTTGCGAACCCTCCAGTGCCTGCCATCGCTCGAAACTGCGCTGAAAACGCAAATAGCTGACGATGCGATCCGTCTCGGCCTTTGGGTTGGAAACTTGGGACATCGCAGCCTTCAGTGCCGCCCAGTCTTCAGGCGTGAAATCGGACGGGCGCCCATCGCTCAAGATGACCGGCACAGAATAGGCATCGACCCCCTCAGGCAATGCCAAAGCATGGCGATGCACTGCTGGGCGGGCCACCGCAGAAGCCGACGAGGCCACCGGCTGGGCGGAGTCCTCGCCAGGGTGCTCTTGCAGCCACCATACCCCTGCACCGACGGCCAAGCCGCCGATGAGTGCAACGAACCAGGTTCGCTGCCACAACTGAGTTGTTTGATAGGTGATCATTCGTGCTGGTGCCAGAAACCGTGAAACCCGCAGATTGTCCGTAGTCTGTCAGCCCCACCAACTTGGGATATACCCATGCGTTTGACGCAAGGCTACCACTACACTGACGCCCTGTTGCCCTCGGAAGAAACCATGGATTCTCTTATGACCGATCCCCGCCTGACCATTGTCGTCGGCATCGTGCTGGCCTACTTGGTGGGCTCTTTGTCATTCGCGGTGATTGTCAGCCGATTGTTTGGACTGGATGACCCCCGCACCTACGGCTCAGGCAACCCGGGCGCGACCAACGTGCTGCGCTCAGGCAATAAGGGAGCCGCCGTGCTGACCCTGTTGTTTGACGCCCTCAAGGGCTATGTGCCGGTGATCCTGGCTTACCAGCTGGGGCTGGACGATTCAGACGTGACCGCCATCGGTCTGGCTGCATTTCTGGGCCACCTGTGGCCCGTGTTTTTTCGCTTTGAAGGCGGCAAGGGCGTGGCCACCGCAGCAGGCGTTCTGCTAGCGTTTCACCCTGCGCTGGGTGGTCTTGTGCTGGCGGTGTGGTTGCTGATGGCGGTCGTGTTTCGCTACTCGTCGCTGGCGGCCTTGACGGCAGCTCTCGCGGCCCCAGTCATCCATGCCTACGGCTGGGGATTCAGCACAATGACGATCGGCGTCGCCGTGATGAGTGCGCTGCTGATCTGGCGCCATGCGCCCAATATCCGCAAGCTTTTGGCGGGACAAGAAAGCAAGCTGGGTCAAAAAGCTGCCCCCACCAACCCCCAGTGAGCACACCATGAAGGTCAAGCAAAAACCAGCCCGGCCGTCATGGTGGGGATTGCTGGGTATGGTGGTTGTGGTAGCGGGCGGCAGCCAAGCCCTGCACTGGTGGCAGGCCGAGAGCGCCGCGAGCACCGTGCAGCGAGTGGCCAAAACGGGCGACATCACTCTCTATACGACGAGCACCTGCCCCTATTGCGCCAAGGCCCGCCGCTGGCTGGATGACCATCACATCCCCTGGCGTGAATGCCCAATAGAGCAAGACCAAACCTGTCAACAGGCCTTCGCGGCCCAAGGATCACCGGGGGTCCCTTTGATGTCCGTCAAAGGCCAATGGCATCTGGGTTTTGATGCCATCTGGCTCAGCCAAGCCTTGCAGACCGACACCAAGGTCAACGCAAATCCACCAGCCCGACTCTAGCCAGGTCACCGCGCCCATAGCGCAAGATTTCAGCCGTCCCTGAACTCAAATCGATCACTGTGGTCGACTCC
>JAZJZP010000429.1:20082-21087 GCA_040389805.1 Pseudomonadota bacterium | reverse complement strand
GCGGGTAGGTCTTACTCATAGTGTTGCTCCGAGTTTTTGCAGGCGTTCACGGATGTCTTGTGCATCGTTCAGCGCGATCTCTTCGCCCGGCAGGATCAAGGTTGTGGACAACAACGGTTGGCCAAAAACCTCCAGTAAGGCCTGCAGCGCAGCGTGTTCGGGAACGCGCAGCCCGATGGTGCGACGAGAAGGGTGCGACACCCGGCGGGGAACCTCTTTGGTGGCATCCAGGATGAAGGTGTAAGGCCCTGGCGTCCCCAGCTTGAGCAAGCGATATTGCAGGTTGTCGACCTTGGCGTAGTTGGCCAGCTCGGACAGGTCCCGGCACAACAAAGTCAGGTGATGGCGCTCGTCAACACCCCGGATGCGACGCATGGCATCGACCGCAGCCTTGTCATCCAGGCGACAGGCCAGCGCATAGCTGGAGTCGGTGGGCACGGCCAGCACACAACCCTTGTGCAACAACTCCGCGGCCTGCTTGAGCAAGCGGATCTGGGGTTGCAGTGGGTGAACTTCAAATAATTGAGCCATGCCCGTTAGCGTACACCCAGTGCATCAAGGTGTAACCCTTCAGGGGTGATGGATGCGGTGTTCCAACGCTTGCCACACCGGGGTCAAGGCACCAGGCAAATCAGGCAAGGAGCCCAGGTCGATGCGACTCTCGATGGGATCATGAAAGTCAGAGCCGCGCGAGGCCAGCATGTCAAACTCTTTGGCCATGTCGGCGTACTTGAGGTACTCCGCCGCCGTGTGACTGCCCGTCACCACCTCGACACCGAGCCCGCCGTGGGCCTTGAACTCGCTGAACAAGGCGTACTCCTCGTTCGGAGTAAAACCATACCGACCAGGGTGAGCAATCACCGCCACGCCACCGCTGCCGGTGATCCAGTGCACGGCATCGGCCAAACCAGCCCAGCGATGTTCAACAAAGCCTGGTTTGCCCTCAGTCAGGTACTTGCGAAACACCTCATGGGGATCCGCACAAACGCCCGCCTCAACCAGGTA
>JAZJZP010000429.1:11286-20072 GCA_040389805.1 Pseudomonadota bacterium | reverse complement strand
ATGCTCAAGGTGTCGCAGCCTCATTAAAAGATGCGACGTGCGTGCGCGAGATCAGATCCGGGTTGCCCACATACCGCAAGGCCCCGTCAAAAGCGCCGGCAATGCCGACCTTGGCCAGGCCCTCGGCCATATCGCGCGCGCGACGCTCGCGCCCACCACGGGTGTCCACCAAACCTTGTTGCAACGCAGCGTTGTCAGGGTCAAACCCCAAGCCAACGATGTGCACGGTTTTATTGGCAAACGTGACAGAGATTTCTGCACCGCTGAGGTAGCTCATGCTCAAGGCCAAGGCACTGTCTCGCGCACGGTGCTGCCCGCCCACCTCATCGTGATCGGTCAATGCCCACAGCTGCACACCATTGCGCTTGGCTCGTTCAGCCAAGGCCTCGGGGGTCAATGTGCCATCAGACACATTGGAGTGACAGTGAAGATCAGCGTTGAGAAGGTGCATGGACAAAAGCGGTGTATCGGTTCATTTTAGAACCTGTCGCCGACTGACATGATTGCAGGGCCATTAACCCCAAGTCGATCACCCCCAGGCACGCAAACAAGCCTGGGTCAATTCGCCAACCAGTTTTTCATCAACCGGCTGGCGGTAACGTGTCTTGATGTGGCGCATGCCTCTGCCTGCGCCTTCGAGCTCGGGAAAGTCGCCGATCAAGGCCGCGCCATTGAAGACCTGCAAATGAGCGTTGGCCTTATGCGGCACGATCGCCATGACGTTGTCACGGTCGTTGACAAAGCACAGGTTTCCCCACTTGACCTCTTGGCGCAGGTGCGGCGCAACCGCCATAACAGCGTTCTGCATGGCTTGAACAGTTTCGCGCTGTTCAGGTCGGAGGCTGTCAAGGAAAGCGTTGACCAACGAGGGAGACTGAAGAGGACGGCGCATGGGGGATAGACCCGAAAAGAGGTACAACACGTGGCATTGACGCACACCCACTCCCTCCCTGAAGCCTCGAAAAGCTTCTGCATGGATGCTCCGCACGAGCTACACCACCTCTTGCTTTGGTTTTTATCAGCAAAACTGTGGTTAAGTACACCCGAAGGCGTTCAACGCCCAGAGGCCAAGTGTAACTTAACGTAATCACCCAGCATCATCCATGGAGAGGACATGCTGGGATATCGGCTGAAAACGCTCAGGTCTTAGGGAGCGTCACGCCGGTTTGCCCCTGATATTTACCACCCCGGTCACGGTAACTGGTCTCGCAGACCTCATCGCTCTCGAAAAACAGCACTTGTGCGCAGCCTTCGCCTGCATAGATCTTGGCGGGCAACGGTGTGGTGTTGCTGAACTCAAGCGTCACGTAACCCTCCCACTCCGGCTCGAAGGGCGTCACATTGACGATGATGCCGCAACGGGCATAGGTGCTCTTACCCAGACAGATGGTCAATACGCTACGCGGGATGCGGAAGTACTCCATCGTGCGAGCGAGCGCAAAACTGTTGGGCGGGATGATGCACGAATCGCCTTTGAAGTCGACAAAACTACGCTCATCAAAGTTCTTTGGGTCCACCACTGTGGAATGGACGTTGGTGAAGACCTTGAACTCGTTGGCACAACGGATGTCATATCCGTAGCTACTGGTGCCATAACTGACGATGCGTCCCCCATCGGCATTGGTTCTGACTTGATTGGGCTCGAACGGCTCAATCATGCCGTGCTCTTGTGCCATCTGGCGGATCCAGCGGTCTGACTTGATACTCATGAAAAACTCCTGCTCAATTGCGAGGATTGTCTCTGATTGGCAAGCAACTTGAACACTGACATGCAATTGCCGACCCAGTGATTGCCTTGGTTTTGGAGTCGTTGAGCTAACTTGGTGCGCACCAAGAGGCACCAGCGCACAAAAACTGGCATGCTTTTCGCTTAAACCCAGCAACAACCCAGGCAGGCACCCAAAGCAGGTGCATGTCGTTCGCTGAGGATTTTCATGAGTAGCTTCAAAACCTTCCTGAAGTCGGGCCATGCACCGACATTGTTCGCGTCATTTCTGTATTTCGCGTTCTCGTGCTGCATTTGGGTGCTGAACGGCGCCATGGCACCGTTCATCTCCGAGACCTACCACTTGACCCCGGCCCAAAAGGGCTTGATGTTGTCGATCCCCATTTTCGCGGGGGCATTGATGCGCTTTCCTCTGGGCATCTTGGCTCAGTATGTAGGCCGCAAAAACGCCACGTTGGTGGAGATGGGCTTGATTGCGGTGGCCATGTTGTTTGGCTACTTCATGGTCGAAACCTTCAACGACCTGCTGGCCATGGGGGTTTTGCTGGGCATTGCTGGCGCCAGCTTTGGCGTGGCCTTGTCACTGGGATCAGGCTCGTTCCCCGCGCAGCACAAGGGTTTGGCCATGGGCCTGGTTGGTGCGGGCAATATCGGCACCGCCGTGTCGGTGCTGATCGCCCCGCCGCTGGCGCTGAAGTTCGGCTGGCAAACTGTTTATGGTTTGGCCGCAATGGCCATCGCCATTCCGATGGTCGTGATGATCGTGTTTGCCAAAGAGCCCAACGACCTCGACAAGCACGCGACCTTTCGCGAACACATCGCCTGCCTGTTCGAAAAAGACGGCTGGTCGTTCAGCATCATCTACGGCATCACCTTTGGCGGGTTCATTGGCTTGACGACCTTCCTACCCTCTTACTACTACGATCAGTTCGGCGTAAGCAAGGTGCAAGCCGGTCAATTGACCATGCTGGCGGCCTTCATGGGGGCCACGCTTCGCGTCTTTGGCGGCTGGATCTCTGACCGCTGGGGCGGCATCAACACGCTCACAGCCGTGCTCGCCATCGTGATCGTCACCCTGGTGTTGTGTGGACTAAGCACGCAATCCCTGCTGGCGACCACCTTGCTGCTCATGGTGTGCTTCGCAGCCCTGGGGGCGGGCAACGGTGCCTTATTTCAATTGGTGCCGCTACGCTGGCCCTTGAGCACGGCTGTGGCCGGTTCCATGATTGGTGAAATTGGCGCTCTCGGCGGAGGCTTGGTGCCCAACGCCATGGGCATGTCCAAGCAACACCTCGGCACATATGCAGGTGGATTTTTCTTGTTCGCGGGTTTGGCCGTATGCGCCCTGGTGATGATGCGGGTGATGCAGATCCGCTGGACCCGCACATGGGCGGAAAAAGGTGGCCGCGCGCGCACCACCAGCCCACAAACCCATGCGACCAAGGGGCGTGCGCCAGGCAAGATGGCCTGACATCAGCGCAAGAGTTCAGTGCCAGCGCTCACAAGGGGCTGGCCAAACGACCCCGCTACAAGCGGGTGGTGCCGGAAGCGACGCGTTCGCTCTCCGGCTTTTTCATGCCCGGGGCAGAAAGGCCAACCAATAGATCAGCAGCAGGTTGAACAACAGTGACACCCCCAAGGCCATTTTCCAGAGCGCGGCGGGGTCGCGAGACATCAAGGGCGTCGCTTGCAAAGCCGCCATGGGACGCGAGGCGCCGCGCTCCAGTGACAGCAACAGTTCTTCGGCCGTTTCAAACCGTTGCTTGGGGTCACGGGCCACCGCTTTGAGAACGATGTGGTCCAACCAGATGGGCACATCAGGACGCAAACGTGATGGCGCCACCGGATCGCGTCGATATCGCCCCGCCTGATAAGGCTCGATCTCTCCGTAGGGCAAACGTCCTGTCAGCCATTGGTAGAGCGTCACGCCCAGCGCGAACAAATCACTGGCCGCCGTGGCGTGGTTGCTCCCTGGCTCACGGCTCCATTGCTCGGGGTTCATGTAGCTTGGTGTGCCTGCATGCAGTTCACGCAGTGCCTGGGGCTCTTTGCCCGACAAGGCCACCCCCAGATCCAGCAAGCGCCATTGGCCATCGTCACCCCAATGCACGTTCTCGGGCTTAACATCCCGGTGAATGACGCCATATTGGTGCAGCCTGCCCAGGGCTCGTGTCAGCGCGATGGCGCCGTGAACCACTTCATGCACGGCAAATCGGCGCGGTTGCTTGAGCATGTCACCCAAGGAGGTGCCCGAGTGCCATTCAGCCAAGGTGTAGAAGGCCGTTGGGTTGCGAGGCTCAATGACCTTGACCAAACCCATCGCATCACGCTCGGTGACACGGGCGCCCAGCCAGGATTCGTGCGCCAACATGTCACGCTCTTCGGGGTCGCTGGCGCGTGCTTCATGCAAGGTTTTGAGGGCCAACACCTGATCAGTTCGTTGGCAGCGGACACGGTAAAGCCGGTGCACGTTGTTGCTGAACACCATCGCCTCCACACGCAAACCGTCCAGCACGTCGCCCTCTTGCAGCCGTACAGGCACCGGCAACAAGCGCCCTCGCCGCTCGGCGTCCTCCAGCCGAGCCGCTTCTAGTCCTTGGATGCGAATGACCAGTGCGCTGGCGTTGTCTCGACCGCCGCTGTTGATGGCCTTGTTGACCAGGGCCTCGCTCGACTCCTGGGCCGTGCCTTGCTCAGTCAATGCCAGCAGTTGCTTGGGCTTGAGCACGCCATGGACACCATCGGTGGTTAATACAAACACATCGCCAATTTGCAGGTCGCCTTCGATGTAGTCGACACGCACACCATCGTCCAGGCCCACCGCACGGGTCAGCCCATTTTGGAACGCCTGCGACCCCATGGTGTGGTCCTGCGTCAATTGGGTGCATTCGCCTTGCCGAATCAGGTAGGCGCGGCTGTCGCCCACATGACCCAAGGTATAGCCATGGCCTCGCAAGACCAGCGCCGTGAGCGTGGTCATGGCCGCACCGCCGCCATCACCAGACTTCAAACCTTGGCGACGCCGGTTGTGGTCGGCCAACCAGGCATTTTGCGCACCGATGAGGCGATCAAGCGCCACCGTGGTGTCCCACGTGGCCGGGGTGGCGTAGTAATCCCCCAGCAAGCCCAACACCGAGGTCTGCGCCGCTTCAAGGCCCAGGCCTCCGCTGGAGACACCATCGGCAATGGCCGCAATCACGCCCCATGCCTCTTCATGCGGCGCCGGGCGCGCCACGGCGGCAAAGTCTTCCAGCCCTTCACGCGGCCCGCGCTGGCTGGCGTGCCCCACTTCTACATCAAAGCTCATGGTGTTGTCTCCGCACATGAATGGTGCGATCAGTTCGATTCATCGTGATTAGTTGCAAGAACTCTGCCCGCCTTAGGTGCGCCTTCACGCCAAGCACCTGCTTGACCCAGCCTGGTGCGCACCAAAACAGCCTGGCCCTGATATTGCTAGCTTGTAGCGCATAACGATTTTGATTCCTCGCTGCGGAGTTAGTGCTATGAAAAAGATGAAACTGGTGATGGTGGGCAACGGCATGGCCGGTGTCCGCACCCTGGAAGAACTGATCAAGGTCGCCCCCGATCTGTACGAGATCACGGTGTTTGGCGCCGAACCGCACCCCAACTACAACCGCATCTTGTTGTCGCCCGTACTGGCGGGTGAACAGACAGTGGACGAGATCATTCTCAACCCCATCAGTTGGTACGAGGACAACGGCATCACGTTGCACCTCAATAAAAAGGTCGTGAGCATCGACCGCACCAAGCGCATCGTCAAGTCCGAGGACGGCACCGAAGCCGAATACGACCGGCTGTTGATTGCCACGGGCTCCACGCCGTTCATCCTGCCGATACCCGGCAAGGACCTCAAGGGTGTGATCGCCTACCGCGACATCGCCGACACCAACACGATGATTGAAACCGCCACCACGCACAAGCATGCGGTGGTGATTGGCGGCGGCCTGTTGGGCCTGGAAGCGGCCAACGGCCTGATGCTGCGCGGCATGAGCGTCACCGTGGTGCACATCGCCCCATGGCTGATGGAGCGCCAACTGGACGATGTGGCCGGCAAGATGCTGCAAAAGTCATTGGAAGAGCGTGGCTTGAAATTCATGATCGGCGCCCAGACCCAAGAGCTGGTGGGTGGCGACGATGGCCGTGTCAAGTCGGTCAAGTTCAAAGACGGCACGGAAGTCCCGGCCGACTTGGTCGTGATGGCCGCGGGCATTCGACCCAACACCGCACTGGCCGAAAAGATCGGCATCCATTGCAACCGCGGCATTGTGGTCACAGACACCATGCAAACCGTGACCGACCCGCGGGTCTACTCCGTGGGCGAATGTGCAGCCCACCGCGGCATTGCCTACGGCCTGGTCGCGCCGCTGTTTGAACAGGGCAAGGTGTGTGCAAACCACTTGGCGCTGTATGGCATTGGCCGGTACACCGGCTCACTGACCTCGACCAAACTCAAGGTGACTGGCATTGACCTGTTCAGTGCAGGTGATTTCGCCGGTGGAGAAGGCACCGAAGAGATCGTGATGAGCGATCCCTTCGCTGGCGTGTACAAAAAACTGGTCCTCAGGGACAACAAGCTGATCGGCGCCTGCCTTTATGGCGACACGGTCGACGGCAGTTACTACTTCAAGCTGCTGCGTGATGGCCGCTGCATTGCCGACATCCGCGACAAGCTGATGTTTGGCGAGTCCAACATGGGCGACACCGGACACGAAGGCCACAACAAGGCCGCCGTCATGGCCGACTCCGACGAAGTTTGTGGCTGCAATGGCGTCAACAAGGGCACCATTTGCAAAGCCATCAAGGAAAAAGGCCTGTTCACGCTGGATGAGGTGCGCAAGCACACCAAGGCCAGTGCGTCCTGCGGCTCCTGCACGGGCTTGGTTGAACAAATCTTGATGTTCACGGCCGGTGGCGACTACTCGGCCACGCCCAAGAAAAAGGCCATGTGTGGCTGTACCGATCACAACCATCAAG
The DNA here is from genome assembly GCA_040389805.1 of Pseudomonadota bacterium. GTDB lineage: Bacteria > Pseudomonadota > Gammaproteobacteria > Burkholderiales > Burkholderiaceae_C > Aquabacterium. The sequence continues at coordinate 13,351 of JAZJZP010000429.1, read as the reverse complement.
AAGTACGCGACACCATCCGCCAGCAAAAGCTGCTGACCATTGACGGCGTCTACAAGGCCATGAGCTGGCGCACACCCAATGGCTGCGCCAGCTGCCGCCCCGCCATTAACTACTACCTGATCAGCACGTGGCCCAAAGAGGCGCGAGATGATCCACAGAGCCGCTTCATCAATGAACGCAGCCATGCCAACATCCAAAAGGACGGCACCTACAGCGTGATCCCGCGCATGTGGGGCGGTGAAACCACCGCCGCTGAACTGCGCCGCATTGCCGATGCCGTCGACAAGTACAAGATCCCCACGGTCAAGGTGACCGGCGGCCAGCGCATTGACTTGCTCGGCGTTAAAAAAGAGGACCTGGTCAACGTCTGGAAAGACATCGGCATGCCCAGCGGTCACGCCTACGCCAAGGCCTTGCGCACGGTCAAGACCTGTGTGGGCTCGGAGTGGTGCCGCATGGGCACGCAAGACAGTACGCAAATGGGCAAAGACATGGAGCGCGCGATGTGGCGCATGTATGCCCCGCACAAGGTCAAGTTTGCCGTGAGCGGCTGCCCCCGCAATTGCGCCGAAGCGGGCATCAAGGACGTCGGCATCATCGGCGTCGACTCCGGTTGGGAGATGTACATCGCAGGCAACGGCGGCATCAAAACAGTAGTGGCGCACTTCTTCTGCAAGCTCAAAACCGCCGCTGAAGTTCTGGAGTACACGGGCGCGTTCTGCGAGCTCTACCGTCAAGAAGGTTGGTACCTGGAGCGTACGGTTCACTACGTCGACCGCGTGGGGCTGGACTACGTCAAAAAGAAGATCCTTGACGACGAAGCTGGCCGCAAAACACTGTGGGCCAACCTCCAAGCCGCCCTGGAAGGCGAGCCAGACCCTTGGTTTGATTTCAAGGAGGCCGAGGTCGATACCCGCCAGTTCGAGCCCGTGTCGCTCTGATGGGTCCCTGCCTCGCAGGCTGAATTAATAGATGGGCCACCCTTGCCATCAAGAGGTGGCTCCCCGCTGAGAAGTTTTTCCCGAAAAGTACGGAACCATCATGACCCAATGGAAACCCATTTGCACCGTTGAAGACATCCCAAAGCTGGGCGCACGCCGCGTGACCCGCGACAAAGGCTGTGAAGTAGCCGTTTTCCGCGCCGCCGACGACCAGGTTTTTGCCCTGCTTGACCGTTGCCCGCACAAAGGTGGCCCGCTGTCGCAGGGCATTGTGTTCGGTCACAGCGTGGCCTGCCCGCTTCACAACTGGACCATCGGTCTGGACAACGGCTGCGCGAACGCACCGGACGAAGGCTGCACGCCCAAGTTCCGCGTCAAGGTGGAAAACGGCACCGTGCACCTGGACCTCAACGAGTTGGCCAGCCACGCCATTGACCTGACGGCCCCCACGGCAGGTCCTGCTTGCAAGTAAATGAGAAACGTCTGAGCGGAGCTCAGGCTTGAACGTCCCCACGCCCTCTGCCCCGAGCACGGCCAGAGAGCAGGAGAACCCATGATATTTGGTCGCACCAATCGCAAACCCATTTCCATCCCCGCCAAGCCGGTGAAGGAGTGGAAGTACACCACCTGCAACTACTGTTCAACAGGATGCGCCATTGAAATCGGCCTCAATGATCAAGGCAAGATTGTCACCAGCCGCGGCCATGCGGGTGCCGACGTCAATCGCGGCAAGTTGTGCATCAAAGGCCTGTTAGAGCACGAGCTGTTCGACTCGCCTGGGCGCGGCACCATGCCCTTGATGCGCGACAAAGCGCACCTGCCCTTCCAGCCCACCAATTGGGACGCAGCGCTGGACAAGACCGCCGCCAAGATCAAAGAGATCCAGGCCCAATATGGCCGTGATTCGTTTGCCGTGGTATCGACCGGCCAACTGTTGACCGAAGAGTTTTACACCCTGGGCAAGCTGGTGCGCGGCCAGATTGGCACCAACAACTACGACGGCAACACCACGCTGTGCATGGCCTCGGCCGTCTCGGGCTACAAGCGCTCGTTCGGCTCTGACGGCCCCCCGGGCTGCTACGGTGATTTCGAGCATACGCATTGCCTGATGGCCTTTGGTTCCA
>JAZJZP010000429.1:5854-11276 GCA_040389805.1 Pseudomonadota bacterium | reverse complement strand
CAAAGAAGCGCTGGAAAAACGCAAATTCCCGCTCATCGTGGTCGACCCGCGTGTGACCATGCTCGCGCAATTTGCCGACATCCACCTGCCCATCACGCCCGGGACCGACACCGTGCTCATCAACGCGATGATGCATGTGATCTTCAAAGAAGGTCTGCAAGACGACGACTACATCGCCAAGCACACCAAGGGCATTGATGACTTGCGTGCCTTGCTCGCCGACTACGACCCCAAAACTGCGCAACACATCTGCGGCATTGATGAAGACCGCATCCGCACCGTGGCACGCATTTATGCCAAGGCCCCTGCCGCGATGAGCATCTGGACCATGGGCATCAACCAGTCCACCCATGGCTCTGACGGTGTGGTGGACATCAACAACCTCAACCTGATCACCGGCAACATCGGCATCCCAGGCGGCACCAGCTTATCGATCACCGGCCAGTGCAATGCCATGGGCACACGCGAGTGGTCGTCGTGCTCTGGCCTGCCAGGCTACCGCGCACTTGAAAAAGAAAAAGACCGCAAACACGTGGCCGACTACTGGGGCATTGACGAAAGCTTTTTCCCGGCAGCGCGAGGCTTGGCCCAGACCGATATTTTCCCGGCCATTGAAACCGGCGAGATCAAGGGGTTATGGCTGGTCGCCACCAACCCCATGACCTCCATGCCCAATCAACCACGCATCCGCAAGGCCATGGAGAACCTGGAGTTCCTGGTGGTGCAAGACGTGTATGAGGACGTGGAAACCAACCATTACGCACACGTATTCTTGCCCGCGGCGGTCTGGGCCGAGAAGGAAGGCTGCCATACCAACACCGAACGCCGAGTCAACCTCACGCGCAACGTGTTGCCTGCTTACGCTGACAGCAAGCCTGACTTCTGGATCTTCAACCAGATGGCCAAGCGCTTCGAAGACCGCAACAAAATCCACTTTCCAGAGACCGCTGAAGGCGCCTTTGATGAGATGAAGGCCTTGTCCAAAGGCGAAGGTCGCACGCTGGACATCTCTGGCATGAGTTACGACCGGATCGAGGCGGCGCGCGGCATTCAGTGGCCCTACAGCGAGGCCCAGGGCGACATGGATGCGGCCAAGATTGGCGAGTCCGCTGGCTTTGACATGCAGCATCGGCTGGACTTCCTGGGCAACCCTCGTCTGTACACCGACGGGCATTTCCAGACGCCCGATGGACGGGCCAACTTGATCCCCGTGCGCTTTGTCAACAACAACGAGTGCCCAGACCCTGAGTACCCGTTCTGGTTGAACTCTGGCCGCGTGGTCGAGCACTTCCACACCCGCACCCGCACCGGCAAGATCGGCAACTGCAACAAGTTCAGCCCGACGCCCTATATGGAGATGAACCCGGATGCGGCCGATGCCCTGGGCATTGAGCACCAAAGCTATGTGCGACTAGTGAGCCGTCGTGGCGACGCCGTCGTGATGGTGCAGCTCACCCAGCGCGTTGGGCGCGACATGCTGTTCGTCCCGTTCCACTTTCACGACTGCGTCAACCGCTTGACGCTTGGATTGCTCGACCCCCATTCACGTCAACCTGCGTTCAAACAAAACGCGGTGCGCGTCGAGAAGATCGACCAGCAAGAAGCTGCCCGATTGAACCTTGAGCGCCGCGCGTTCTAACCCACAGGATGATCCGATGAAAGACAACACTTCGCCGAGAAACGCCCTGTTGGCTGAAGGCCTGATAGCGCAAGCCACCGCGCCCGCCCAGCCTGGCAACAAGCCCCGCAAAATCTGGGAGATCCGCACCGAGGAGCAGCACTACGCATTCCTGCGCGACAAGAACATCGCCGAGAAAAACCGCTACGGACAAAAGATTGACTTGGTCGATCACATGGAGCAAAAGCTCCCCGTGGGCCGCTCGATGTTCATCAACGAGAACCCAGCGGTCGGCACCAACCCCAACCGCAACAAACAGCACGGATTTTTCTTCACGGCTGACAACTGCATCGGCTGCCACGCTTGTGAAGCAGCCTGCGCCGAGAAGAACGAAACACCCGCGCACTTGGCCTTCCGGTCGGTCGGGTATGTCGAGGGCGGTAGCTTCCCGGACTACAAGCGCATGAACATCTCAATGGCCTGCAACCATTGCGATGACCCGGTGTGCCTGAAAGGTTGCCCTACACGTGCCTACACCAAGCACGTGGAATACGGTGCCGTGCTGCAAGACCCTGAAACCTGCTTTGGTTGCGGCTACTGCACCTGGGTGTGTCCGTACAACGCACCCCAACTGGACCCGGTCAAGGGCCAGGTCTCCAAGTGCAATATGTGCGTCGACCGCCTTGAGGTGGGTCTCAAGCCCGCCTGCGTTTCGGCCTGCGTTGGCAATGCGCTCGACTTCGGCGTCATCGAAAAAGTCCCTGAAGGTCGTGAGCAAGCACGCGTTGAGATCCCCGGGTTCCCCTCACCCGAGATCACCAAACCCAACATCCGCTTCCAGCAGATCAAACAGCTGCCAGACGAGATGAAACGCACCGACTCGATGCCCGTGAAGTATCACAAGGACGAGAAGGGCCGCTACCGCCCAGCCATCGACCAGAAGAAGGGCAAAGCCAAGCACTGGAACCTACAGCGCCTGAGCTCGCGTGAAAACCCCTTGGTACTGTTCACCTTGGCGGCACAAGCTTCAGCAGGCGCTTTTGCCTTGCAATTCTTGGGGGCACAAGCTGGCATCAGCGGTTTGGTCGCGTTTGCTCAGTCGTCGCTTTATGCACCGCTGGCGATCTTGAACTTCTTGCTGGTCGCATTTGGCCTGTTCATGTCGACCATGCACCTGGGCAAGCCCAAGCGTTTTTACCGTGGATTCAACAACCTGCGCCATTCGCCTGTGTCACGCGAAGGACTGGGCATCGCGATCTTCATCGGCATGTTGGGCATGCACATCCTGTTCAGTTTGCCCAGTAACCGCTTGTTCCAATCGTTGATGCAAGACCTGTTGGGCATCGACGTTGGCAGCATCATCGGGTCCGACACCGCTCAGCGGTATGCCACGGTCTTTGGTGGCCTCGCCATCCTGGGCAGTGCGGCGGGCCTGTACTACATGAACCGTTGCTACCGCATCAAGGCAAGGCCATTCTGGGATCACTGGCAAGTCAGCACCGCCTTCGTCGGCAGCGCGCTGTCGCTGGGCTCCTTGCTGGCTGGCGCTGTGGTGATCGCCACCCTCGCCTTCAACGGGCAAGGTATCCAAGAGTCGGCCTTGCTGTTTGGTGGCGTGCTGACACTGGGACTGGTGATTGAGGGCATCGGCCACATCGCGCATGCCAAAGACATGGGTAGCGCAGAACATGAAGGCGGCGCGTCGTACTACATCCAAAGCACCACGTTTGGCCACACCTTTGCGTTGCGCAACACGCTGCTGGCCTTGAACGTCTTGCTGGCATGCGCCCTGTTGACGACCATGGTGGTTCAAGCGCAAGACGGCCCTGGCCTGCTGGTGCTGCTGGCTTGGCTTGTGGTGGCAACTACCGCCGTGACCACCAGCCTGATTGGCCGTGCTTTGTTCTATGTGTTGGTCATCCCCACCACCATGCCCGGGGCCTTCTTCTGGAAGAACAAGGGCTTTGAGGACCATGCACGCGACATCGGTTTGGCCAACATGCCGCAAGTTGGCGTGGCACCGTTGCGCCACTACCATTGATGCCCATGCAACTCACAGACCTGATCACCAAGACCTGCGTCATTGGCCTGTCGTACTTCGACCTGCAAGGCGAGCTGATGAAGCAGACCCAATACGCCGGGTCGGTGGTGAAAGTCGACAGCGAAGATGGCATCTCCGTGCGCCTTCAACACACCGATGCCACGGTCGAGCAAGCCGACTTCATTTTGCCGCCTAACCTGGATGCGTGGTTCAAAGCCCCGCCAGGCCATTACCGCCATGCCCCGACCGGGGTCGACATCGAAAATCCAGACTATGTGGTGACCTGGGACATTCATCGCACGCAAGACAACACCGCCGAAGGTCAGCACGAATGGTGGGAGTGGGTGCCCAATGTGACGCCTCCACAGGTGGGATAACCCTATCGGGGTTTAACCCATAAAATGGAGTCCCACTGAGAAGCTTTCTGACGGAACTGACGCCCCATGAACACCACAGGCTCCACCCAAACGCGCTCCACCTGCCCCTACTGCGGAACGGGGTGTGGCGTGTTGATCGAGTCTGTACAGGGCCGCATCATCAATGTGCAGGGCGACCCCACGCACCCCGCCAATTTTGGCCGCCTGTGCACCAAGGGCAGCACCCTGCACCTCACCGCAGCGTCCTCCGTGCAACAGCAAACTCGTTTGCTGACGCCCCTTCGCCGCGCCACACGTTCAGCATCGCCCAAAGCCGTGAGCTGGGACGATGCCATGGACGAGGCGGCTGATCGCTTCGCGGCCATCATCCGCCAGCACGGGCCTGACGCGGTGGGTTTTTATGGCTCAGGTCAGTTGCTGACCGAGGATTACTACGTCCTGAACAAGCTGGTCAAAGGCCTGATTGGCACCAACAACGTCGACACCAACTCGCGCCTGTGCATGAGCAGCGCGGTCGCGGGCTACAAAGCCACGCTAGGCGCCGATGCACCGCCCGCCTGTTACGACGACCTCCAGCACGCCCAGACCCTGTTCATCGCCGGCGCGAACACGGCCTACGCCCACCCCATTTTGTTTCGCCGGATTGAAGACGCCAAACGCGCCAACCCGTCGATGCGTTTGATCGTGGCCGACCCGCGCCAGACAGAAACGGCCGATATGGCCGACCTCTTTTTACCCATCTTGCCGGGCACCGATGTCCTGCTGTTTCACGGCATGCTGCACGTGATGTTGACCGAGGGGCTGGTTGATCAGCCTTATATCGAGCGCCACACGATGGGCTTTGAGGCCTTGCAAGCCATCGTGACCGACTTCGCGCCCAGCACGGTCGCCGCCGCCTGCGGCATCCCGCAGGACGACCTGATCCAGGCGGCCCGCTGGTTTGGCGGCGCCACGCCCACCTTATCGCTCTACTGCCAAGGTTTGAACCAAAGCAGCAGTGGCACCGACAAAAACGCCGCCCTGATCAACCTGCACCTGGCGACCGGACAAATTGGCAAAGTGGGCGCGGGGCCGTTCTCACTGACCGGGCAACCCAATGCCATGGGCGGCCGTGAAGTGGGCGGCATGGCCAATATGCTGAGTGCCCACCGTGACCTGGACAACCCAGAGCACCGCGCCGAAGTCGCTCAGTTGTGGGGCGTCCCATCCGTTCCAGCCACGCCCGGAAAAACGGCGGTTGAAATGTTCGAAGCGGCCGCCAAAGGCGAGATCAAGGCCCTGTGGATTGCCTGCACCAACCCGGCCCAGTCCATGCCCGACCAGGCCATGGTGCGCAAAGCCCTTGAAAAAGCCGAGTTCGTGGTGGTCCAGGAGGCCTTCGCCACC
>JAZJZP010000429.1:3393-5844 GCA_040389805.1 Pseudomonadota bacterium | reverse complement strand
TGCTGCCCGCCACAACCTGGGGTGAGAAAGACGGCACCGTCACCAACAGCGAACGCCGCATCAGCCGCGTCAACGCCGCCATCCCGCCAGCCGGTGAGTCCCGCCACGACTGGGCCATTTTCAGTGACCTGGGCCGGCGCCTGGAGGCTCGACTGCCGGACCTCAGTGGCGGCTATTTCAATGACGTGACTACCCTGTTCCCCTATGACAAGCCCGAATTGATCTGGAACGAGCACCGCGAATCCACCCGAGGCCGTGACCTGGACATCACCGGTCTGAGCTATCAAATGCTGGAGACCACCGGACCGCAGCAGTGGCCCATGCCAGAAGGTGCCACCCAAGGGAAAACGCGCCTTTATGAAGACGGCCTCTACCCCACGGACAATGGGCGGGCCAGCTTCGCGGCCGTCCGTTATGAGCCCGTGGCCGAGGCCAGGGATGCCCGCTACCCCTACTCACTCAACACCGGCCGATTACGAGACCAATGGCACGGCATGAGCCGCACCGGCACGCTGGGTCGCCTGTTTGGCCACGTCAGCGAACCCTCCATTGATCTAAACCCCGCAGACATGGAACGCCTGGCGCTCGTGGCGGGCGATCTGGTGCAGGTGGGCTCACGCCGCGGCACCCTCACCCTGCCCGCCCAGCCCAGCGAGGCCATCGCTCCCATGCAGGCCTTCATTGCCATGCACTGGGGTGAGGAATACCTCAGTGGCCATGATGGCGAGGGCCGGGCCATCACCGGCGTCAACGCCCTGACGATGTCCAAATTCTGCCCCAAATCCAAACAACCGGAGCTCAAGCACGCCGCCGTCAAGCTCACCAAAGCGCAACTGCCCTGGCGTTTGCTAGCCGTGGCCTGGTTGCCGCAAGAGCAGGCACTGAGCGTGCGCGAAGCACTCAAACCATTGATGTCGGCCTTTGCCTTCACCAGTTGCGTGCCATTCGGACGTGAACCGCACGAACACGGCCAGGTAGGTGTGCTGTTCCGAGCCGCCGCACTGGAGCCTGCCAGCGACTCGGTGATCCACCGCATCGAAACCTTGCTGGGCATTGATGGCCTTGATGTGCTGCGTTATCAGGACCGCAAACGCGGCCAGCGCCGTGCCATGCGCATGGCGCGAAGCGCCGAAGGCTTGAAGTTGCAAGCCTTTGTGCTGGCGGGCGACATCAGCGCCGAAGCCTGGATTCGCCCCTTGCTGCAAGACGAATTGGCGGCCGACGCGTATGGCCGCGCACTGCTGTCACCGGGCAGCACACCGCCGGTGGCCATTCAGAGCAAGGGGCGGCAAGTGTGCACCTGCTTCAACGTGACCGAACCGGCCATTGTTGAAGGACTGAGCCATTGCCAGGGCAATACCGACGAGCGCCTCGCCAGTTTGCAGGGGCAGCTCAAATGCGGCACCAATTGCGGCTCATGCATCCCCGAGTTGCGCAAACTCATCAAACTGCACCCACTTCCAGTGACAAGCACCCTGTGAGCACGGCCGCACCGACGACTGCCTCGCTGAGGCCGCGATAATGGGAAATTGCGACTCACCAGGTTCACCATGAGCATTGCTGCCTACATCAAGGTCATCGGTCGAGGCAAGGACGGCGCCCGCCCCTTGACCTCCGAGCAGGCCCACGACCTCATGAGCCAAGTGCTTGACGGGCAGGTGAGCGACCTGGAGATCGGTGCGTTTTGCCTGGCCATGCGTATCAAGGGTGAAGAGGTCGCTGAGCTCGATGGGTTTGTGCGCGCCACCCTGGAGCGCTGCCTGCCGATCCCGAGTGCCGCCTCCGGCGTGGTGGTGCTGCCCTCCTACAACGGTGCCCGCAAACTCCCCAACCTGACCCCGTTGCTGGCCGCCCAACTGGCCAAGCAAGGCGTGGCCGTGCTGGTGCATGGACCCCGCCATGACCCGACCCGAGTCACCACGGCCCAGGTGTTTGATGCACTGGGCTGGCCCGAGGCGCACAACAATGCCGAGATGCAAGCCGCGTGGAACGACGCAAGGCCCGCCTACATGGACACAGCCACCCTGTGCCCGCCACTGGCTCGATTGCTCGATGTGCGCTGGACCATTGGCTTGCGCAACCCCGGCCACACCGTCGCCAAACTACTGGACCCGATCATTGCCGCCCCGGGGTCTCGCACCATGCGCGTGGTCAACCACACCCACCCCGAATACGCCCTCTCGCTCAAGGCCTATCTGGAGCACACCCGGGCCAATGCCCTGCTCCTGCGTGGCACCGAAGGCGAACCCGTCGCCGACCCGCGCCGCCAACCTCGTTTTGATGTCTACATCCACGGCGCGCACCATGAGTCGCTATCGCGAGCACCACTCGACGGCGTCCTGACCGAACTGCCCGAGTTGCCCGATGGCTTTGACGCGAGCACCACCGCGCGCTACATCGAGTCGATCATGAGCGATCAGCAAGTGCTCCCCATGTCGATCGCCGCACAAG
>JAZJZP010000429.1:0-3348 GCA_040389805.1 Pseudomonadota bacterium | reverse complement strand
CTGCTTGCGTGAGGCCTTGCTGGCCGTCTGAAAAAAAACGAACCAGCCCTCAATGGGGCCGAGGCCCTGCCCTAGCCAACCAGACGATCCCCAACAAGATCACCCCGGTCCCCAGCATCAAGCGCCCGGTGACCGGCTCACCCAAGAAGGCCGCCGCCATCCAGATGGTGGACAAAGGCCCCACCATGCCCACCTGGGACGCCATGGATGCCCCCAGCAGTTGCACGCCCCTCATCACCAACCAGACCGGCAGCACCGTACAGGCTACCGCGTTGATCAGCGAAAAACCCCACACCTCCCATGGAATGCCGGCAAACTGGCCACCGCGTGAAGGCAAGTCCGCCAAGACGGGCGCCCGTGGCAACCAGTCGACGATCGCCCGATCACTCCAGAACACCACCGCCCATTGAACAAGCGCCAGAGCACAAGCCACCATGGAGGCCAACCCCACCAATCGCGACGAACCGATGCGGCGAACCAGCTTGGCACTGCCCATCAAATAGACGGCATAGGACAAGGCACTGCCAAACACCAACAAGCTCCCTGCGGTCATGGCCTGCACAGCATCCAGACCGGCCGCTGTGGCCGCTGCCGCAGGGGCCGTCACGGCATCCCAGTCATGCAGCCAAACGATGGCCACGCCAGCGTAGGCCAGCAACACCGCTCCAATTTGGGCAGGACGCGGACGCTCGGATCGAAAGAGCACACCCAACACCAACACCAGAGTCGGATTGAGGTACATCACGGCACGCTCAAGACTGGCGCTGATGTACTGCAGCCCCAGAAAATCAAGGATGCTGGCGAGGTAGTAACCACAAAACCCCAACCCGACAATTTGCCACCAGGTACGTGCATCGAGTCGCTCTAGCGCTTGCCCCGCCACTGGCCGACCAGCCCACCACGCCATGAGCGCAAACAGGGGCAAGGCCAGCAGCATGCGCAGTCCAACCACGGTGAACGCGTCCACCCCATAGCGGTACATCAGCTTGGCCACAATTGCTTTGCCAGAAAAGGCAATCGCGCCCAAAGCCGCCAGCGTCAACCCCAGGGTACGGCGTGAAGCCAACGACCCACCCGAACCTCGGATAACACCCATACCTGACGTACCTCATACAATTTCGGACAAAACACCCTGATCGAAGGTAGGGTTTTGGAGCACTTGCAAGGTAAAACCCTATGAGCCAATCGATTCATCTCCGATTCAATCGGCAGCAATTGCAGTTTTTTATTTCTCGGATGACGTCATATAACCCCCAGCCACTGCTGTGGCTGCTTGTTGCTGTGGCGGCGTTAAGCGCCACCGGCACCCAAGCCATTGCCCGCCCGACACCTGCGTCGGAGGAGGCCCCGACCCTCGCCGATCTGTCTCTTGAAGAGTTGATGCGGGTCGAAATCGTGTCCGCCAATCGCAGAAGTCAGTCCATTTCCGACGTTCCAGCCGCAGTTTATGTGATCACCCGCGAAGACATCCTTCGCACAGGAGTGCGCTCCTTGCCGGAAGCCTTGCGCCTGGCCCCAGGTGTCGATGTGGCTCAACTCTCACCCGCACGGTGGGCCGTGGGCGTGCGCGGTGAAGCGGGCCGATTTGCCAACAAGTTGCAAGTGCTGATTGATGGCCGCAGCGTCTACTCCCCCATGTATTCGGGCGTCATCTGGGAAGCCGAACGCGTCCCAATGGAGGACATCGAACGCATTGAAGTCATCAGAGGCCCTGCCGGTGCGGTTTGGGGCAATAACGCAGTCAACGGCGTAATCAACATCATCACGCGCCCCCCCGAACATACCCAGGGCAACTTGCTATCGGGCACGCTGAGCAGCGACGGGAACAACCAGCTCCTCCTGCGCCATGGGCGAGCAACCGGTGCCGACAGTTGGCTGCGCCTGTATGCGCAAGGGGATCAGCATGATGACTTCAAGAATGCTCAAGGCAACCCAGCCAACAACCAGGGCAATACCCAGACAGCCGGTGTTCGCTGGGACCAATCGCAACGCAATGGAAGCCAAGTATCCATTCAAGGCAACCTGACTCGCTCGAACAACCATGGTCAGTTGCCAATACCCGACCTCACCACACCCAGCTACCTGAGCTCCGTCGACTCCGTTCAAACCGTTGAGCGGGCCAACCTGATGGGCTCACTCGATCACAAGCTTTCGGTCAACTCTGAGTTGCATGTGCAAACCTCTGTGCAAACACAGCACACCGTCCAGGCCGACTTTCTTGATTACTCGTCAAATACCATTGATGTGGACGCGAGGCATCGCTGGCACCCCCAAGACTCCGCCCATGACATCACCTGGGGTCTCGGCTTCAACTGGTACGAAGACTCCATAGAGAGCGTTCCGCTCGTGACCTTCAACCCAAGCAAACGGACTTTGCTCAACACCCGCCTGTTTGCCCAGCATGAATACGCTTTGCTGCCCAACAAGGTGCTTATGACCTATGGCGCACGGGTTGACCATGACCCCTACTCCGGCGCGCAGTTCGCGCCCAACGCTCGCCTGCTCTGGAAGATCAGTGACAGCTCGTCCAGCTGGATGGCCGCATCGCGTGCGGTGCGCGCACCCTCACGTCTTGAGGCAGACGCGGGTGTCAACATCACCATTGCAGGAACACCGTGGCGAGGCGTGATCAACCCCGGGGCCCGCATCATCGAAAAGGTCACGGCCTTTGAAACCGGCTGGCGCAGCCAGGTTCGACAGAACCTGTCGCTGGACGTGGCCGCGTTCGTCCACCGCTACGATCCCTTGTTGGGCCTGGACCAGGACTTTCTCAACAACCCCGATGCGCAGGTCGGCAGCAACACCTTGCGCGTGAGCAACTCCACCAAAGCCACCACACGCGGCATCGAGTTGGCGGCCGATTGGCGCATCACCAATGCCTGGCGCCAGCAACTGGTCTTCTCCCGACTGGACACCCACTTTGCCAAACCGTTGATCGTGACGCCTTTTGGTGGATCGCCCCGCAACCTGCTCTCCTTGCGCGAATCGTTTGACCTCAATGCGCATTGGATGCTGGATCTGTGGCTGCGCTACACCTCCGCACGCAAAGATCCGCTGGTGCCCTCGCTCAACCAGCCGGCCAACACCGCGTTGGACATCAATGTTCGATGGGCCGTGCGCCCCGACACGACCATCTCTGCAGGTGCCCACAATTTGGGCAAGAGATCTCGGCAAGAGATCAACCCTGGCCTCTCCTCGCAAATCCCTCGTGCAGCCTTCGCCAAAGTCGAAGCGTCATTCTGAAATGAGCACGAACCTTCACCCCACCTCCATGGCGCCCCATCACCATCTCAACCGCCGGGCACTGCGCATCAAAGCGCGCCGCAGCTGGCGTACGGTGGTGCTGTC
>JAZJZP010000428.1:0-1959 GCA_040389805.1 Pseudomonadota bacterium | reverse complement strand
TCACCCGGTGGACAGTGACGGGCGTCTGGAATGGGACTTGATCGTGGTGCGCTGGATCGGGGCCGCCTTGTTGGTGCCCGTGATGGAGGAGCTGTTCTGGCGCTCCTTCTTGATGCGCTGGATCGACAAGCCCGCATTTGAGCAAGTCGATCCTGGCAGTGTGAGTGCCAAGGCCATCGCCATGTCCACCATCGTCTTCATGCTGGCGCACACGCAATGGCTGGGGGCGATTGTGGCCGGTCTGGCCTATGCTTATTTGTACAAACGCACCGGGTCGCTGTGGGCGCCGGTCATTGCCCACGGCGTCACCAATGGGGTCCTGGGGATCTGGGTGGTGTTGTACGGCAATTGGGCGTTTTGGTGAGACAGGCAGAGGGGCTCAGCTCATCCACTGACGCACGCGCTGCGCCAATGCATGGGCGGATCGCCACAATGCGCTGCCTTTGACCTGAGCCAGGATGCGGGTCTTCCAGACCATCCAGCGGCCAAACCAACGGGCAAACCAGGCCAGATGCATCAGCGAGGCCTGGGTCAGCATGAACAAGCGCGCGGTGATGGCCGTGCCGCCCAGTTTGGCGGCCACGATCACGCCGATGCCCAAAGCCGTGTGGCCGTGACCCAACCAGTACAGCGCCAGTAGTTTGAGGGGCAGCAGGGTCAGGATGGGCATCGCGAACATCGCCAAAGCACCATAGGGCGGCAGTGTGCGGATGCGTGCCTCTAACCAGCGCAGGCCAGGCAGTTGGCCGACCCAGGCGAGCAGCCGGGCCAGGGGCTCCCAGCCCCATTCTTCGAAGATCAGGATCAGACCAATCAGCCCGATCCAAAGACCCCGCAGCAACTTGATGGGCCATGACAGCACGCGCCGCATGTCAGCCTTGACTAGACGCCGCGGGCGCGGTCGGCGGCGAACTGGCGCTGGAACTCGGAAAAACGACCCTCATCCAACGCTTCTCGCACTTCACGCATGAGGTTGAGGTAGTAATGCAGGTTGTGGATGGTGGTCAACATCGGGCCGAGCATTTCGCCGCAACGGTCCAGGTGGTGCAGGTAGGCGCGGCTGAAGTTCTGGCAGGTGTGGCACGTGCAGGTCTCGTCAAGCGGACGCTCGTCGGCCTTGTAGCGGGCGTTGCGTAGCCGCAGGTCGCCAAAGCGGGTAAACAGGTGGCCATTGCGTGCATTGCGTGTGGGCATCACGCAGTCGAACATGTCGACACCGGCGGCCACGCCAGCGACCAGGTCTTCCGGCGTGCCCACCCCCATCAGGTAGCGCGGTTTGTGGGGCGGCAGCTTGTGCACGATGTGGTTCATCACGCGCAGCATTTCGTCCTTGGGTTCGCCCACGCTGACACCGCCCACCGCATAGCCGGGCAGGTTCATGTCGGCCAGACCGGCCAGCGATTCTTCACGCAGGTGTTCGAACATGCCACCTTGCACGATGCCGAACAACGCATTGGGGTTTTGCAGCTTCTCGAACTCGGTGATGCAGCGCTTGGCCCAGCGCAGGCTCAACTCCATCGACACGCGGGCTTCTTTTTCGGTGGTGATGTGGCCCAGGGCTTTGCCTTCGTTGCCACCCTTCCAGTAGGGCGTGCATTCGTCGAACTGCATGACGATGTCCGAGTTCAGTGTGGTCTGGATCTGCATGCTGACCTCGGGTGTCAGGAACAGCTTGTCACCATTGACGGGTGAGGCAAAGCGCACGCCTTCTTCGCTGATCTTGCGCATCTCGCCCAGCGACCAGACCTGAAAACCGCCCGAGTCGGTGAGGATGGGTTTGTTCCAGTTTTCGAAGCGGTGCAGCCCGCCGAACTGCTTCATCACGTCCTCGCCGGGACGCATCCAGAGGTGGAAGGTGTTGCCCAAAATGATCTGGGCCCCCATCTCTTCCAGCGAGCGGGGCATGACTCCTTTGACGGTGCCATAGGTGCCCACGGGCATGAAGATGGGGGTCTCGAC
>JAZJZP010000427.1:884-13546 GCA_040389805.1 Pseudomonadota bacterium | reverse complement strand
AGTACTGCCCTCCGAAGGCAGGGGTTGCTGGTTCGATCCCAGCCGGGCGCACCACAGCGTTCAAAAAACAAAAGGCCCGTGTCAGACTTTGACGCAGGCCTTTTTTGTTGCTGATGGATCAGCGTGGCTTAGGATCCCTTTTTGAACCAAGAGTCGTTGGCCTTGCTCTGCCATTCTGAGATTTGCTTTTCGGCCGCCTCTTTGGCAATGCCGTAGTGCTCCTGGATTTTGCCGGCCAGTTGGTCGCGGCGGCCAGCGACGACATCAAGATCGTCATCAGTCAGCTTGCCCCATTGCTCTTTGGCCTTGCCAGTGGCTTGTTTCCAATTGCCTTGGATTTGATCCCAGTTCATGCGAGTTTCCTTCAGTGGTGGGTGGGGGATACACCAGCGTGTGCTGGTGTGGACGTTCAGGGACGGACGACGATTTCGTTGCGGACCGATTTGACGCCGTTCACTTTGATGGCGATGTTTTCTGCGGTGTTCTTCTCTACGGCGTTCTTGGCAAAGCCCGACAACAAGACCACACCATTGAGCGTTTCCACTTTGATGCTGGAGGCGTCGACGTCTTTGTTGTCCACAAATCGGGCCTTCACGGACGTGGTGATGGCGGCGTCATCGACATAGGAGCCGACGGTCTCCTGGCCGCGTGTGACGGCACAGCCTGCTGTGGTCAACAAGGCAACGGCAGTCATGGTGGCGGCGAGGGTGGTCTTGAGATTCATGGTGAGCTCCGGTAAAAAATGGTTGGGACGTGGGTGGGGCGGAAGTGGCAAACAGATCAGTCTGCGAGCCAGTCTTTCAACTCGTCAGCGTGTTCTTGTTCGTCGCTGAGGATGTCTTCGAGCAGGCGTCGGGTGGTGGCGTCTTTGTCACCGATCAGGTTGATCATTTGGCTGTAGCTTTCAATGGCCACCAGTTCAGCAATCAGGTTGGCCCTGATCATGGCTTTTAGATCTTTGGAGTCGTCATAGGCTGCGTGGCTGCGCTGCGTGAGTGAGTCCGGTGAAAAATCGGGCTCACCGCCCAGTTGCACGATGCGTTTGGCCAGACGATCCGCGTGCACAGACTCTTCGTTGGCATGCACCATGAACTCCTCGGCGATCTTGGGGGATGCCAAGCCGTGCGCGGTGAAGTGATGGCGCTTGTAACGCAGGACGCAGACCAGTTCAGTGGCCAGTGCGCCGTTGAGCAACCCCATTGCGCCCGCGGCGGCGCGTGACGTGATGTCCTGGGTCCATGGGCCGACCTGCGGCATCACGGCACCTTTGTCAAGACTGTGCCTGGCGACATCCAAGGCGGTTTCGTTCAGTTCCAGGGGCTGCCGGTGTTTTCCGGATTCACTGCTGTGGGGCATGGCGAGTTCCTTGCGTATGAGCTGATCACTGACTTTAGAAACCTTGAGCACCAGAAGCCATCGGAATCAAGCGCTTGTGTGTGTAGGACGATGCCGCGTGTTCACGGCGGCAGGGCCTGAGCGTCTTCGACCAGCGGGATGACAAAGCAGGTGTCCAGTGGCAGGTCTTTCCAGGCCAGTGGCTGGCCAGGGTGCAGCAGCAGGGCTTCTGCCGAGGCCTTCGATCGGGCCGTCGCCTCGATCGCAGCCAGTGTCGTGACGCGAAGCAGGATGAAGCGCATCGTGCGGCCATCTCTGCTCAGGGTCAGTTCGGCTTGTGGCCAATGGGTGGGCAGGCAGGGGGCAAAGCTCAAATGCTCTGCGCCTTGTTGCAGGCCAAAGATCGACTCGATGGCGGCGCGGTGCATCCAGGCGGCTGCGCCGGTGTACCAACTCCAGCCGCCGCGTCCGATGTAGGGGGCTTGGGTGTACACATCACCGGCCATGACATAGGGCTCGATGCGGTAGGCCGCGCCATGGGTCGGGTGGCGCGCGCGATGCGCTGGGCTGAGGTAGGTGAAATAGCGGTAGGGTGTGTCCCCGTGCCCGGCATGGGCTTGTGCTTGGGCCATCAGCGCCCAGACGCCAGCGTGCGAGTACTGGCCGCCGTTCTCGCGAACGCCCGGCGGGTACGCTTGAATGTAGCCCGCACTGGGTTGCGCGTGCGCAAGAGGCGGGTCGAGCAAGCGGATGAGTCCGGCCTCATGGTCGATCAGATGCTGTTCTACCGCGGTCATGGCCATGTGCTGGCGGGCGGGGGTGGTCGCGTTGGACAGCACGGCCCAGGCCTGTGCGATCAAGTCGATGCGGGCCTCGGGGTTGGCCTGTGAGCCGAGCGCTTGACCGTTGTCAAAGAAGGCGCGTTTGAACCATTGGCCATCCCAGGCCGGGCCATTCAAGGCCGTGGTCCAGCCCTGCGCGGCATCCTCCCAGCGCAGCGCGCGGGCTTCGTCACCTCGGCCACGGGCCAGCGGAGCGAAGTCCTTCACCAGCTGGCACAGGAACCAGCCGAGCCAGACGGACTCGCCCCGACCTTCTATGCCGACGCGGTTCATGCCGTCGTTCCAGTCGCCGCTGCCCATCAAGGGCAAGCCGTGGGCCCCGACGCGCAAGCTGTGATCAATGGCCCGTGCGGCATGTTCGTAGACGGATGCCGTGTGGGTGCTGATGCCAGGGGTGTAGTAGGCATCTTCGGCGCCTTCGGGGATGCCGGCGCCTTCAATGAAGGGGACCAGTTGGTCCAGCAAGGTGGCGTCGCCTGTGGTCTGCAAGTAGCGCAGGCAGGCATGTGGCAACCAAAGGAGGTCGTCAGAAAAATGGGTGCGCACGCCGTTGCCGAAGGGTGCGTGCCACCAATGCTGCACATCGCCTTCCGGGAATTGGCGTGATGCGCAGACGATGATTTGCTGGCGCAGCATGTCGGGGCTGGCCCAGGCCAAGGCCATGGCGTCCTGCAACTGGTCGCGAAAGCCGGTGGCGCCACCGGCTTGGTAGAACCCGGCTTTGGCCCACAAGCGGCATGAAACGGTTTGATAGAGCAGCCAGCGGTTCACCATGGCGTCGAACAGGGGATCGGGGGTCTTCACGGTGGTGGCGTTCAGCAATTGGTCCCAGGTGCTGAGCACCCGCGCCATGCGCTGTGCGGGGGCTGAGGCGGCCGCTTCGGCCGCCAGCTTGCGCGCGGCGCTCTCGGAGGGCGCGTAGCCCAATAGAAAGGTTCGTTCAACCTCGACGCCGGTGGGCAAGGCCACGCGCGTTGACAGGGCGGCGCAGGGATCGAGTCCGCCACCGCTGCGCTGGCCGAAGTGGTCGGGCAGCACCAGGCGGCCGCGGGCGTCGAAACACTCGCGTCGGTCACAGGTCCAGTCTTCGTGGTCGTCAGACGGGGTCGATGCGCTGGCGAGGGCCAAGAACGCCGTGCCCTCACCAAAGCCCGCCGAGCATTCGCGCTGTGTGCACAACAAGGCGGTGAGTTTTTGCGCGGGCAGGCGTTGGCGATGCAGGGCGGTGTAGACGGTGCTGCGGTCGGATCGGTTGGCACCCATCATCCATTCGGCCATGCCGATGATCCGCAGTTGCAAGGTCCGCTGTCCACGGTTGACCAGCATCAGGTGCACCTGCTTGACCGAGGTGGCGGGATCGACGCACCAGGACACCGTCACTTCGACATCCCGGCGGCGGTGGGCAATGACGCTGTAGCCTTGCCCATGCGAGATGCGATAGGTCACACGGTCGTCGCCCCATGCAGACGGTGTCACGCTCCACACCTCCATGGTCTTGCAGTCTTGCAGCAAGAACCACTCGGACGGAGGGTCTGCGACCGGGTCGTTCGACCAAGCGGTGAGTTGATTCAAGCGGCTGTTCACCGCCCAGGTGTAGCCTCCACCCGTCTCTGAGATTTGGGTGCCGAAGTGGGCGTTGGCCAGCACATTGATCCAGGGTCGCGCGGGGCGCAGCGTGGCGCTGACATCGAACTGAAATTGATCCGAACCGGCTGAGAAGGTGCCCTCTGGCGCCGCAACGTCGGCGGGCGAGCCCGTGGCCAAGGCCACGGCCGCGAGGGAGGTGGTGTGGCGTTCTTCGAAGGCCTGTTCATGCAGGGCGCTCCATTCCTGGACATGGTGCAGCAGTGGCCGGCCATCGGCATTGAGGCTCACCCGCGCCAGGGTGTGCAGCGTACTGAGCTCATCGGGGGAGAGGTCATCGGCGCGCAGCACATGAAAGCCGGTGGTGGCGGGTTTGGACTCCGCATTGCAGGCCGCCAGGTGGCGCTCGGCCAGTGCCGTCATCTCTCGGTGCAGTGCCATCAGGTAGGAGGCCGGTTCTGCATTGACGACCACCAGGTCGCAGGCGATGCCGCCCCAGGACCACAGGCGCAAGGCCTGCGCCAGGGATCGCATCAAGCCCAAGCCTTGCATCACGCCGGCCGAGACCAGGATGATGGGGCGGTCTCCAGAGATGCCAAAGCGCCACAGCAGTCGGCGGTCACAGGCTTCGTCCGTGCGCCTTTTGGAGCGGGTGGTTTTGGGCTGGGGTCGAGTCAGGCTGAGGACCAGGGCCGTGCTCAGGCTCTGGACCGCGGCAAAGTTGTCGGGACTGATGCCCAGGTCCCGCAAGCGGATGCCGGTGAGGGTGGCCGACATCAGTGAGGCACGTTGAATGTGGCTGTGTTGCCGGTACTTGTCGATCACGGCATGCAAGGTGCCGCCGTTGCCGGACGCTGCCGTGGCGAAGGTTAACTTCGCTTTCGCGTTGGGCGCGATGCGAAGGTGCACGGACAGGGCACAGACCGGGTCAAGTCCCGTATCGAGGGCGGTGTCCTGCGGTTCGTCATGGCTGAAATTGGGGCCGGATGCTGCCGTCTGCAAAGGGTCAAAACTGGCCAAGGGTTGGCTGGGGGCATGGTTTCTGCCCAGCCAGCGCTGTCGGTCGGTTTGACCGCTGACACGCACCACTTGAGGGTCGGTGTCCGCCAGAAAATGCGCGGCGTGCACGCCTTGGTCGGTGGGCAGACGAGGCTTGCGTTCGAACACCAGGGCTTGGTGCTCGGCCTGCCATTCGGCGCGTACAAAGAGGTTGGTGAACGCGGGATGGGCCTCATCGGCGCGTGGGTCAGACAAGGTCACTTCAAAGGCGGACATGAGTTCAATGTCCAGCGTCCGATCGCTCAGGTTGCGCAGTTCGATCTTGCGGAACTCGATGTCGTCTTCGGGGCTGACCCAAACGGTGATGTTGGCCTGTAACTCGGGCCAGGCGGCGTCGAAGCACACACGGTCGGCGTGGTAGGTGCTTTGGTAGTGGGCGGCGGGGTCGGGGGCCGGGTGTTGGGTGACGGACACCGGCTGAGGGTTTTGGTCCCAACGCAAGTAGAAGAAGCTGCCGTAGGCATCGCGCAAGGCATCGTCGCGCCAGCGGGTGATCCCGGTTGCGCCCCAGCGACTCCAGCCTGCGCCGTTGGCGCGCAGGGACACGCTGTAGCGTCCGTTGGACAGCACATGGGTGGGCTCCAGTGCGGTCTCGCCGGGGAGGACATCGCGCAAGAGTCCTGGGGCACGACGGTGGAGCGTCTGTAGGTGGGGTTCGGACGGCGGGGCGTACAGCATGGAGATCTCGCGCGGTGCAACCTCGTGCAGCAGCGACACCACGGACTCGATGTGTGCGTTGGCCATGCCCCAGCGTCGGGCGGGGCCGCCCAACAGCACGTTGGCCAGTGCCACGATGCTCATGCCCTGGTGGTGAGACATGAAGGTGTTGACCGGGGTGAACCTCTCGCCCCCGGTTTGTCTGGCCGGCGAATAATCCAGGGCTTCGATGAACCCATAGCGCTGGCGGGTGGCCAGCGCCTCCAGCGCCCTGAAATTGAGCGCGGCGCAGTGGGGTGAGATCTGGGCGGCGAGTGCCGTGGCATAGGGGGCGATCACCAATTCATCAGACGGGGTGCGGCGCAGCGCTAGCCTTGTCACCCCTTGAGGGGCGTACTGGTAGGCCAGTGTGTGGTCGATGCCGGCATAGGCGGACTCGGAGATGCCCCAGGGCACTCCTTGATCCTTGGTGAAGGCCATTTGTTCACGCAGGGCCACTCGGCAGGCCTCGCGCAGGACGCTGCCGTGCGGCTCATCGAGCACCAGGCTGGGCATCAAGTACTCGAACATGGAGCCTGACCAGGAGCGCAGTCCAACGTCAGACTTGATGGCGTAGAACGGCCGTCCCAGGGAGGCCCAGTGACTCACGGGGGCATCGCCTTTGGCAATGGCGAGGAGCCCGGTCAAACGCGACTCCGATGCCAGCAGATCATAAAATCCGGCGTCCAGCTGTTGCTCCGCGACGCGGTAACCGAGGTGGAACAGGTGCCGCTTGCGGTGGTACAAGAAACCGAAGTCGGCTTGCCAGGCCAGCTGTTCACAGTCGTGGGCCACGGCATGCAGTCGTTGGATGGCGTTGTTGTGCCCTGTTTCGAGGGCGGCGGAACGCACCGTGGCCCGGTGGTCGGCCAGGCGCCATCGCAACTCGTCCCGCAGGGCTTGCGAGAGCGTGGAGCGTGCGACCAGCAGCGGTGCAATGCGTTCTTTGGCGGCTTGAATGGCACGCTGCAGGGCGCTCGTGTCTTGCGGTGCGCGGGCCAGCTCCAGACAGGCCTGCGCCACCGCCAGCAAGTGTCCGCTGAGGTTGCCGCTGTCCACGGTGGACACATACATGGGCAACAGTGGGGCGCATGTTTGCGTGTCGTACCAGTTCAGAAAATGACCACGATGGCGTTGCATGGTGGACAGCGTGGCCAAGGTCGCTTCCATGCGGCTGAGCAGCTCTTGGGTGCCGATCCAGCCGAACTGGCGGGCGCAGGCCACGCTGAGCAGGTACAGCCCGATGTTGGTGGGGGAGGTGCGGTGCGCGACCATGTCGTAGGGCGTCACTTGCAGGTTGTCCGGCGGCAGGTGGTTGTCCTCGGCACCGATGCACCGCTCGAAGAACCGCCAGGTATCGCGCGCAATGCCCTCCAGGTAGGCCTGGTCCTGGGCAGGGAGTTCGCTGTCTTTGCCCGGTGGATGGGGGCGGCTGACCCACCAGGTCGAGATCGGCGAGCTGGCCCAGAGCAAGCAGAGTGCGGCCGACAGCGCGAGGTGCGGTGTGCCTGAAACCGCCAGCGCGATCAGCAGGAGCAGCGCCGTGAAAGGTTCGATCCAATGCTGGGCCGCCACTTCGGTCAACTTGGATTTGGCCGAGGCCTGGGCGGCGGCGGCGGTGGTCCATTGAAGCAGGTGACGGTGGCTGATGGCCATCCGGTAGAGCGCGCGAGCGATGGCGTCCACAGACCACACCGCTTGCTGTAGCAACTGGGCGATGTGCCACAAACCACCCCACAGTGCACGCGCCAAATCGGTCGATGCCTGGCGGTAGAAATGGAGCTTGGCCACGGAGTCTCGGCTGGGTGAAAAACCAGCCACCGCGCCCATCAAGGGGCCCGCAGAAAATGCGGCGATCACCAGCGCGAGTGCGGCCCAGGGCGAGACCACCACACCAGCCAATGCCAGCACCAGCAAGGCCAACGACATCGGGGCCACGAGCGAGCGGCGCAGGTTGTCGAGCATCTTCCAGCGGTTGATGGCGCGCATGCGGTAGCGCAATGGATGGAGCAGGAAGGGCAGCAACTGCCAGTCGCCACGGGTCCAACGGTGCACGCGCGATGCCGCCACGTCCGCATGGAATGGGGAGTCCTCGATCATCGTGACGTCGGTCACGGCGGCGCAGCGGGCCAGGGAGCCTTCGAGCAGGTCGTGGCTCAGCACCTGGCCGTCGGGCAGGCGGGCCGACAGCACGGCTTGCATTGCGGCGACATTGAGCAGGCCTTTGCCCGTGAAGGTGCCTTCGCCGAAGATGTCTTGATACACCTCGGAGGTGGCCGCACTGTAGGGGTCGATGCCGCATTGCCCGGGAAAGAGCCAGTGGTAGAGCGTGAAGTCCTTGGGGGTCGGCAAGGGGGTGACGATGCGGGGCTGCAAGATGCCGTAGCCACTGATCACGCTGCGCCCGCTGGCATCCAGTCGTGGCTGATTGTGCGGGTGGGCGGCCACGCCGATCAGGTCACGCAGGCGTCCGGGAGGTGACTGGGTGTCGCTGTCCAGGGTGACGATGTACTGGGTGTGGGCTGCAGGAAGGCGGCGGAGGATCCTGTGGCCAATGCATTGACGAGCTGCTCCAGCTTGCCGCGCTTGCGTTCCCAGCCGATCCAGCGCTGCTCGGTCTGGCTGAAACGTCGTTCTCGGTGCAGCACAATGAACCGCGGTGCGCCGCCGTTCTCGGCGCCTTCGCCATTCAGTGGGTAGCGCTGATTGAGTTCGTGCACCTGTTGCTGCACGCTCTGCAACAGGCCGTTGTCTGAGGCGATTCGCGCTGCGTCGGCATCGGCCCAGTCGGTCAGCAGGGCGAACTGGGCATGGCGTTCCGGGTTGGTCAGGTAGTGCAAATGCAGGCGATGCACCAACTCGTGGATGGAGGCGATGTCGACCAGCATGGACGGGATCACCACCATGACCCGGTGTTCGGGCGGGATGCCCGCGGGCAGGGCCAGCCGTGGCAGGTGTTGAGGTCGGATCGCTTCGCAGATCAAGCGGTTGATCACGGCCACCACGGTTTCAGAGGCCGGGAAAATCATCAACAAGGCCACCAAAATCCCTGGCCACAAGGGGCCTCCTTCAGGGGGAAGGCTGGCACCTTGATGCAGCAGTATCCAGGCGACCAAGCCGCCCGTTCCCAACAACAAGGCCCCGAGGTAGACGGGCAAGGTCAGGTGGCGCTGAGCGGTTCGCCAGGCAATCGCCAGCGGCTCGTGCAGGCCCAGTGCGTCGACCAGTGCGGGGCGGCCGTTGCCCTGCAGCCAGTGGTGGGGGCTTTGGGTGGTGTGTTGGCTGTCTTCGGCGGTGTGCATCAAGCCCAACAAGGTTTCTGCAACGACGACCTCACTGCATCCACTGCGTTTTGACAAGCGCTCAATGGCGTGCAGCGTTTGGTCACGGGTGGTGGGGTGCTCTGCTTCGAATTCGGTCGATGTCAGCATCAGCTTCATCAGCACGCTCGTGCGGGCCACGATCTCAGGCCAGTCGGCATCGCCGATGGCTCTCAGTGACTTGACCGCATTGCTGACGCTGAGGTTGTCGGCCGCCTGGTCGGCCGGTTGCTGCGTTTGCATCACGGCCAAGTCGGGCAAGACGTTGTTCAGCCATTGGTGATAGCGCAGCTGATACCTGGCACCCGTGGCGCTGCGGGGGTCTTGCAGACGCTGTGCCATCTGCGCCAGAAACACCCGCCCAACGCCGCGCTGATTGAGCAGGGCGAGCAGCTCATTGAGCGAGTGCAGGGTGTACGTTTCAAGGTGATCGCAGCACAGATTGGCGACTTCGCGTGCCGCCTTGTTGGTAGCCACGCGCTCGGCCAACCGCCTCAGGTTTTCAATCAGCACCACGCGCAAGGTGGTGGGCAGCGCCCACATTTCTCTGAGGTTGAGTTCGCGGGTTTCTTGATAGGCGCTCAGAAACTGCATCAGCAGGTCTTTGTCGAAGGCGCCATCGGTGTGGGCCACGAACGCCCAGGCCACTCCATAGATGCGTGGCAACCCTTCCAGCGGCTCGTCCAGCAGCACGGGGAGTGATCGGAAGTAGCTCTTGGGCAAGCCTTCGTGAATTTCCTTCAGCTGAGCTTCGATCAGGTGAAAGTTGTCAAGCAGCCATTCGGCCGCCGGACTGATGTCGTAGCCTGTTCTGGCCTGGACGCCAATGTAGCGGTGGGCTTCACGCAAGGTGAGGATGTTGCTTTTCAGGCGCGGAAAGAAGGTCGCCGCCTGAGGACTCGCACGTGCAGCGCGGTGCGCTTCGCCCAAGCTGCGACCGTGCTGAGCAAAGCGCTGCAGACCAAAGATCTCCGAGCGTATCGGCGCTTGCAAGGTGCCGCGTGACTCATCCAGAATTTCGAGCAAGCCCGCAGAGGCCTCAGGGATCAGGCGCAGCAGTTCATGGCGGGCCATGGCTTACATGACGACGTAAGCAACGGCGATCGTCAGGGCAAAGATCATGACCAAGGTAGTCACGAAGTGCGTGGAAATAAAACCGTGCAGGTTCTCCGCAAGGCATTGCAAGGTGAACAGACGATGGTGTGACTCCTTGCAAACGTCCAAGTGCTCCCCCAGTGCGGCCAATTCCATGGGTGAGGTGTCGGCCGTGTCGCCAAACGATGCGGTACTCCAAAACGGTGTAGTCATGGCATGGTTTTTCATGAGGTTCTCCACCCATGTGGTCATGAACCAATGGGACGGTGACGGGCGTGCTGGGCACGGGCTAACGCTGTCTATCGATGATAGGAAGCACTGAGCACGGTGTATGTCAGACGGCGCGCTGCTTCGTGTAGGACGAATCCTGGTGTGGGCGCGTTGTAGGACCACGCCGACGTCGGAAACGCTTCGTCGCCGATACAGGATGCAAGGTCACGCATTGATCATGGGGCATTCGATGAATGCAAGGAACGACCCATGAATGCTGCCACTCGCTACACCTGCGGCCCGCGCCAGAACCAACTGCTCGCCACATTGACTGATCCTGAGTGGGTGCGCTGGCTGCCACAACTCGAACAGGTGGACTTGTCGGTGGGGCAGGTCTTGTGCGAGTCCGGCTCGGCGCCTTTCTATGTGTACTTCCCCACCACGGCCATCGTGTCGTTGATGTACCTGACGCAAGATGGCGCTTCGGTCGAAACCGCCGTGGTTGGTAACGACGGCGTCGTGGGTATTTCTGCGGTCATGGGGGGCAACGCGACACCGAGCCAGTCGGTGGTGCAAAGCGCAGGGCAGGGCTATCGGCTGCACGTACAGACGCTGAAAAACGAGATCAACCGGGGTGGCATGGTTTTGAACCTGCTGCTGCGCTACGTTCAGGCGCTGATGGCGCAAATGTCGCAAACGGCGGTGTGTAATCGATTCCACTCGATTGATCAGCAATTGTCCCGACGGCTGTTGCTGGGCCTTGACCGGTTGCCGTCCTGCGAGTTGGTGATGAC
The DNA here is from genome assembly GCA_040389805.1 of Pseudomonadota bacterium. Classification (GTDB taxonomy): domain Bacteria; phylum Pseudomonadota; class Gammaproteobacteria; order Burkholderiales; family Burkholderiaceae_C; genus Aquabacterium. Next base: position 2,611 of record JAZJZP010000427.1, on the reverse strand, counting down.
GCAGGAGCTGGTGGCCAGCCTGCTGGGGGTGCGCCGTGAAGGCGTGACCGCTGCGGCGCTGAAATTGCAGCAAGCGGGGGTGATCCGTTATAGCCGAGGTCGCATTGCCGTGCTGGACCGTCAGCGTTTGGAGCAACGCACCTGCGAGTGCTATGCGGTGACCAAGCAAGAGCATGACCGACTGCTGCCGCGGCCTTTTCAGTTACCCAAGCCAATCCCAAGCCACATCCCAATGCCGATCGCCGCTTGAGGCGCCCATGGCCAGAGCTTGGGATGGCAGCGCAGGCCATTCCGGTCTGCGCTGCGATGCAGTCTTAGCGTTGCGAAATCTTGCCGCTGTCGTCTGACAACACGATCTCGACCCGACGGTTCAGCCGGCGATTGTCTGCGGTGTCATTGGCGGCAATGGGGTAGGCCTCGCCGTAGCCACGGATGGCGATGCGTGCAGACGCTGTGCCCATCTCCTGCAGGGCGTTGCGTACCGCGGTGGCACGACGCTCCGACAACTCTTGATTGTGCGAGCTGCTGCCGGTGCTGTCGGCATAGCCTTCAACGAGCACCGTGCGTTGCGGATTTTGCTTCAATACATCGGCCAGTTTTTGTGCGGTGAGGAGGCCAGCGCTGTTCAAGCGTGACTGGTCGGTGCCAAACAACACATCCCCGAGCGTGATGACCATGCCTCGGTCGGTCTTCTTTGCGGCAAGGTCGGCCAGTTGCTGCTCCAGTGTGGCCGCGTGCATTTCCGCCTCTTGTGTCAGGCGCTTGGACTCGGCGGCATCGCTTTGAGCAACCTTCACGTCTTGCTTGGCTTGATCCGCTTCCATCGTGCGTTGATCCAGGCGGACTTGATCTCGTTGCTTGCCTGACGCGACGACATCGGCCTCTGCTAACTTCTGCACCGCAACCTCTTGCGTGAGCGCGATCTTTTGTTTGGCCAGGTAGGCCAACTTGTCGATCTTGTCCGTGCTCTCATCGCGGCGTGCTGCCGCATTGGCTTGCTCCAGTGCGTCGCTGGCTTGTTTCATCTCAGCCTGTGCGTAGCTTGCAATGTTTGGGTTTTGCTGAGCGGCGACATAGTCGCTGCGCGTTTGATCCAGCAGACTGGTGGTTTTTGGCGTTGATGAGCAAGCGCCAAGCATGGCGGCCATGGCCAAGACGATTGGTGTGAAATAGATTTTTTTCATGAGGGGTCCTTGAGGTTTTTATTGACGGGCACGGATCAGTTCTTCACGCAAGACACGGATGTCGTCTTGCAAGGCATCGGCGGCGGTTTGTGCCTTGGACGAATTGGCTTTGCTCTGGGCCAACTTGGCGTCGACCTGAGCCTGGTTCGCCAGGTCATCGGCCAGCTTGTAGTCTTTGGCGGCCATGGCCTTGTTGGCGCGGTTCAGCTTCTCGCGGGCTGAGTTCATCTCCACAGGGGCAAATTCAGCGCCACCTGCACCCACCGCGTTCTCGACCGCCTCTTTAGATACCGCCACAGACGCGGTTGCAGGGGTCTTCATGCTGGTGCAGCCAACGGTCAGAACCACCACTGAGCCGCACAGGACTTTGAACCAACGGTTCGGTTTGCTTGTCATCATTTATCTCCAATGATCGGTTCATCAAAGGTGGTATTGCCCTTGATGTCTTCAACCTTATAGGCCGTTGCGAACCAGTGATCCGTGCGATGCCGAACATAGGGCGGATCTGCCAACACGGGTGCATAGGTTAGCCAGCGCACAGAC
>JAZJZP010000427.1:0-874 GCA_040389805.1 Pseudomonadota bacterium | reverse complement strand
ACTTATGCAACCACCTGAAAGAACCACATGACATCAAAAAAAACACTGCGTCTTCTGAGCCTTGCGGGGCTTGGCACCCTGCTCGCGACATCTGCCTTCGCGCAGGATCACAGCTACTACTACGGCGGGGTGGGCATCGGCCAATCGCGTGCGAATATCGACAACGACAGCATCAAGAACAGTCAACTTCCGACCGGACTGAGCACCACGGGCATCACGCGCGAAGACCGCGATGCGGCTTACAAACTGTTTGGTGGCTATCAGTTCAATCAAAACTTTGCACTGGAGGCTGGCTACTTCAACTTGGGTAAGTTCAGTTTCGCTTCCACCACGTTCCCTGCGGGCACGGTCGATGGTCAGATCAAAGTCCAGGGCGTGAACCTTGATCTGGTGGGCACCTTGCCCATGACTGAGCGATTTTCTTTGCTGGGTCGAGTGGGGGTTCAGCATGCCAAAACGAGCGACACGTTCCGTGGCACCGGCGCTGCCATTGGGGTCAACTCCAGCCCGAGCAAGCGCGATACCAACTACAAGGTTGGCGCAGGCATGCAGTACGAGATCTCGCCAGCGTTCCTGGTGCGTGGCGAGGTTGAGCGCTTCCGCATCAATGACGCGGTGGGCAGTCACACCGGCGTCAACATGCTCTCCGTGAGCCTGGTGTTCCCATTCGGTCGTGAGGAGGCTCCCCGCAAGGTGGCGTTGGCCCCGGTCTACGTGGCGCCCGAGCCAGAGGTGGTGCCCCCTCCAGCGGTGGTCACGCCTGCCCCGGTCGTGGCAGCTCCCGTCGTGCCACAACGCGTGACGTTCTCGGCCGACTCCTTGTTCACATTCAATCAGTCTGCGGTGGGCCCAGATGGCAAGGTCGCGCTCGATA
>JAZJZP010000426.1:0-3524 GCA_040389805.1 Pseudomonadota bacterium | reverse complement strand
GGCCTTGACCTGGCCGGTGCGTGGGTCCAGCGCCAGAAAGCCCGCCTGCACCCGCGTTTTTTGCTCACGCAGCGCCTGCATGAAGACCTTGTCGGCTTGCAGCTGATCCAGGGCCTGCTCAGGCGTGCGCCCCGAGGCCACGGCCGATGCGTACTCGGGCGTCTCGCGCACAAAAGCCTGCACCAGATTCTGGCTGGCGGCCCACCCAGAGCGGGCCCCCCATGCCGCGCCTGCCACGGCTTGCAACTGGCTTCCCTGCCGTGCCACCGCCTGGTTGGCCAGGGCCTGCAATCGCGAATCAAGGGTGGTGCGCACCACCAGCCCGTCGGCGTAGATGTTGTAGCCGTTGCGGTCAGCCCAGGTGATCAGCCATTTGCGCACTTGCTGCGCAAAATGCGGTGCCGGCCCCGGTGGCTCGCTCTGGCGTTCAAAGTCGATGCCCAACGGTCGTTTCTTGAGCGACTCGAACTTCTCGGGCGCCAGCTGCTGGCGCTTGACCATCTGCGCGAGCACGGTGTTGCGGCGATGCAAGGAGCGCTCCGGATTGAGCACCGGGTTGTAATAGCTGTTGCCCTTGAGCATGCCGATCAGCGTGGCGCTCTCCAGCACGTCCAGCTCGTCGGCTGATTTGTCGAAATAGGTGCGCGCCGCCATCTCAATGCCATAGGCGTTGTAGAGGAAGGGCACCGTGTTGAGGTAGGTCTCCAGGATCTCGTTCTTGGTGTACAGGGCCTCGATCTTCAAGGCCGTGATGGCTTCCTTGATCTTGCGCGTGAGGGTTGGCGCACGGCCGATCTCATCGGGGTAGAGGTTGCGGGCCAGCTGCTGCGTGATGGTCGAGCCACCTTGGCGGTCACCGGAGAACGTGTTGACCGCCGCCGAAGCGGTGCGCCGCCAGTCGAGTCCGAAGTGCTGATAAAAGCGGTGGTCCTCCGTGGCGACCAGCGCGGTCACCACAGACGGCGAGATCTCGGCCAGCGTGACCCACTCGCGGTTGGAGCGCTTGAACGTGGCCAGCTCTTTGCCATCGGCCGAGAGCACCTGCGCGGGGTGCTCCAGCTTGGCCTTGCGGATGTCGCTGATGCCTGGGGTGAACGGGATCAGGACCAGCGCGTACAGCAGCAACAGCGCCGGCACGGCGGCCACAGACCAGAGGACGCCACGCCGGGTGGGGCGCCTCAGATGGCGCAATAGTGACCTGTCCACCTCAGCCCAGGATCTTCGCGAGGCCGTAGATGGCCAAGGCGGCAGAAACGAGGGCCATGGCCGTTTTCGTGCCGCGGTGGCTGGTGATGACCCCGACGGCGTTGCAGGCGAGGATGAGGGCAAAGAGGTAGGAAAACTTCATAACCCTCATCTTAGCGTTGCCGCGGCGTGGCCGGGCGCCAGGCGTCAGCCCAGCAGGTCGAGTACCGCCTTCGCCGCCAGCTCGGATGACGCCGGGTTCTGCCCCGTGACCAAGCGCCCATCGGTCACCACATGTGGCTGCCAATCGGGCGCCTTGCTGTACTTGCCGCCATTGTCCAGAAGCATGTCTTCGACCAGGAAAGGCACGATGTCGGTCAGCCCAACGGCCGCCTCTTCGGAGTTGGTGAAGCCGGTCACATGACGGCCCTGGACGAGTGGCGTGCCATCCGCATGCTTGGCGTGGCGCAGAACACCCGGGGCGTGGCAGACGGCCGAGACCGGTTTTCCTTGCGCCGACATGGCTTCAATCAAGGCGATGGAGGCGCGGTCTTCGGCCAGATCCCACAGCGGGCCATGACCGCCGGGGTAAAACACGGCGTCAAAGTCGTCGGCCTTGATGGTGTCCAAACGCAGGGTGGCGGCCAACTGAGCCTGGGCGGCCTGATCGGTACGAAAGCGCCGCGTGGCTGGCGTCTGCGCACTCGGGTCATCGCTCTTTGGATCCAGCGGTGGCTGGCCACCCAACGGCGAGGCCAAGGTGATGGAGGCACCGGAGTCTTTGAAGACATAGTAGGGCGCGGCGAACTCTTCCAACCAGAAACCAGTCTTGTGGCCCGTGTTGCCAAGTTGGTCGTGCGAGGTGAGGACCATCAGTATCTTCATGGCATCTCCTTGTTCAGTAGCGCCGACTATGCCCCGCTTTGGATGACCACGCCAGTCGGGCGCTGAAGCCCGGTTGGGGTTGGGGCTGTCATCATGGGTATTGATTGCGCACGAAGTGCACACGCCGGAGAATCATCGGCCAGGACTTCAAGCGAGCGACCTTCTCATGGCCTATGAACTCCATTACTGGCCGGGCATCCAGGGCCGTGGCGAATTCGTGCGGTTGGCGCTGGAAGCGGCTGGCGCGCCCTATGTCGATGTGGCTCGCGGCGCAGAAGGCGCGGGGCAGGGCTTGCCCGCCATGCTGTGCTATCTGCAAGACGACACCGTGACGCACCCGCCGTTTGCGCCGCCATTTTTGAAGGACGGCGACGTTCTGGTCGGGCAGACAGCCCTCATCCTGCATTACCTCGCACCGAAACTCAAGTTGGTGGCTCGCAACGAGCAGGCACGCGTCTGGACGCAGCAGATCCAGCTCACCATCGCCGACATGGTGGTCGAAGCGCACGACACCCACCACCCGGTCGGCAGCAGTCTGTATTACGAGGACCAAAAGCCCGAAGCGCGGCGTCGCGCCCAGGAGTTCTGCAGCGCACGCATGCCCAAGTTTTTGCAGTGGTTCGAAAGCATTGTGGTGCGCAACCCGGTCGGTTCGCGGCACTTGGTTGGCGCCCGGTTGAGTTACGCCGATCTGTCGTTGTTCCAACTGGTCGAAGGCCTGCGCTACGCTTTTCCGAACGCAGCAGCACGGGCCTTGGCACAAACGCCCGGCGTCGTGCACTTGCATGACCGCATCGCCGCGTTGCCAAGGGTGGCCGCCTATCTGCGCAGCGAACGGCGACTGCCGTTCAACGAGCAGGGCATCTTTCGGCACTATCCCGAGCTCGATCTTGAGTAGGGGTGAACATCGAACCGACGCTCAGCGATCGGTTCCACTGATGATATTTTCGCTGGCCTTGCTGCTGGCGGGGCCGGCAAAGACCAGGTCGGGCAAGGTCAGCGTGGCCTCTGCCACATCCAGCAGCTTGCGGTTGTGGTCCATGGAGGCCTTTTGTAGTGCGCGAAAGGCGGCTTCTTCGGTGATGCCCAGTCGGGACATCAAGGCCCCCTTGGCGCGCTCAATGACCTTGCGTTCGTGCAAGGTTCGCCGTGCCGTGTCCAGCTCGACTTCCATGCTGGCCAGGCGCGCAGACTGCGTCTGCAGCAAATCAGCCAGCGAAGACACCGTGGCCTGGTCGGGCGATGGTCCGCGGCTGGTCGGCCCATCCGGCATGGCGGGCAGAACCGGGGCGGCCTCCGGCTGTTCTGCGGCATTGAAGAAGCGGCCCACCGCGTGGGTGTGCGGCGGTGGGTTGTCGCGCAACTGTTGCAGTAAACCTTCCGAATCCAGCAAGTCCTGCTGCGCCGCCTGGATCTGCGCCTCACAGGCCAGTCGCAGGCGTTGCACCAGTTCG
>JAZJZP010000425.1:407-8473 GCA_040389805.1 Pseudomonadota bacterium | reverse complement strand
CCGGGCACATTGCGCAACTGAGGCTTGATGATCCAGTCCTGGATCTCGCGCAGATCCATGGGGGTGTAGGGCTGACCGTCGGCCGTGAGGGCACCGGGCTTGGCTTCAACCGTCCACATGTAGATCTCGCCCAGGCCGGTGGCAATAGGCCCCAGAGAGGGGGCCAGGCCTGCAGGCAGTTTGCCGCGTGCCTCCTGGATGCGCTCGTTGACCAGTTGGCGGGCAAAGTAGATGTCGGTGCCGTCCTTGAACACCACGGTGACCTGTGACAGGCCATAGCGCGACAGGGAGCGCACCTCCTTCAAACCCGGCAAGCCTGCCATCGTCGTCTCGATGGGAAAGGTCACACGCTGCTCGGCCTCCAGCGGCGAGTAGCCTGAGGCCTCGGTGTTGACCTGGACCTGGACGTTGGTGATGTCCGGCACGGCGTCAATCGGCAAATGCTGGTAGCTGAAAACGCCCAGGGCGGCAACCGCCAGCGTGGCGAGCAACACCAGCCAGCGCTGCTCCAGCGCAAAGCGCAAGATGCGTTCAAACATGGCGGGGCTCCTTGAAGCATTCAGGCAAAGGGGTACGTTCAATGGTCATGGCTGGCTCCTGCCTTGCCCAGTTCAGCCTTGATCACAAAGCTGTTCTTGGCGGCGTAACGCTCGCCTGCGCTCAAACCACTGAGCACCTCCACCACACGGCCGTCGCTTCGGCCCAGCTCCAGGGGGCGCGCCTCCAACTGCTGGCCGTAGCGGCCAAAGACCACCTGCCAATCGCGCACACTTTGGATGGCGTCCACCTGAACGGCCACGGGCACCTCGGCCTCGCTTGAGGTGACCTCCACGCTCACCGGCAAACCCGGGCGCCACAGCCCCTTGGGGTTAGGCAAAACAACCCGCGCCGTGGCGCTTCGGGTCTGCTCACCCACCAGGGCACTGACGTAGGTGATCGTGCCCGCTGCTTGGGCGTCAAAGCCTGAGGCCTTGACCTGTACGGCAAGACCTGTGCGGATGGTGCCCAGGTCCTTGGTGGCCACAGGCGCTTCCACCCACACAGAGGACAGGTCCGAGACAGTGAACACTGGCTCGGTCTCGCCCACCGATTGGCCCACGGTGATACGCTTGTCAGTCACAACGCCGTCAATGGGCGAGCGCAGTTCAAAACGCGTCAGGTTGCCGCCGCTGGTGGCTGCGGCCCCCAGGTTGGCCAACTTCTGGCGGATGTTCTGCTCAGCGATCTCGGCCTCTTGCAGGGCAGCGCGTGCCTGTTGGTAGTCCTGCTCGGCAGAGATCTTGTCCTGCCAGAGCTTTTTCTCACGATCATGGGTGGTGCGGGCCAAGGCCAGACGCTTCTGAGCCGCAACGCCTTCGGCGCGTTGATCGGCCAGCGCAGGGCTCGACAGCACAGCCAGGACTTGTCCCTTGCGAACGCGCTCGCCCGCGTTGACCGGTACAGCCTCAACCAGCCCCGCCAGACGCGGCACTACCTGCACGGTGCGGTCGCCGTTGTAGCGGACCTCGCCCAGCAAGGACAGTTGGCTGTTGATGCGCGCTGGACCCGCTACGGCCAGAGTCACCCCGGCTTGCTGCAGTTGGGCATCGCTCATGGTGACGCGGGCTTCTTCCTGCTCGTAGCCAAGGCGATGGGTCTGACCACCCTGCGTGGCCTCGACCGTGACCTTGAAGGAGTGGGGCTCGACCACCTCGGCATCACCTCGCAGGAAGTCGCCCTGGGGTTTGAACTGGATGACTTGCGGCTCACGGCCCAGGCGTTCCAGCGTCAGCTTCGCCGTAGTCTGGCCTGGGGCCAGGGGCTTGCCATTCTGATAGGTGTAGAGGCGGAACTCGGGTGGCACATCGGTCTCGAAGATGGTCACTTCCAGGCCATAGGCGCCGGCGTTGAACAGGCGGCCACCGTGGGGGCCTTTGGCGTGCTTGGCCTCTGAGGCATCCTCATGGTGTTCTTCGTCGCCATGCTCTTTGGCGTCGGCATGCGGCTTGGACGCGGCAGCGCCATGGTGCTCATCATCGGCATGCCCCTCGGCCTCTGCGTGTTCGGCATGACCGTGTTCATCGTGGGCCTTGGGCTTGTCCTTCTGGAGGATCGCCCAGCCCAGCAGCGCGCCCAAAACGACGACGACCGCAATGGCCAGCCAGGATTTGTGTTTCGTGGGGTTGTTCATGGGGTCAGTCTTTCGTCGGGGTGGGCTCGCCCAGCAGCTCAAGCAAGCGGGCATCGGCCTGATAGGCCTGAGCGGCGGCGCTCAGCGCCTGTGTTTCTGCTTCAAAGAGGGTGCGTTGGGCGTCCAGCACGTCCAGGAATCCGAACTTGCCCAACTCGTAGCCTTTGGTGCTGGCGGCAAAGGCTTGCCGTGCGGCGGGCAGCACCTTGTCGCGCAGGGTCTGGGCCTGCGCCAGCGCGGAGGTCAATTGCGACAAGGCCTGGGTGGCTTGCGCCTCAACGCTGGCGCGCAAGGCATCCAGCTCAGCCCGGGCCTTGTCTTCGCGGCGGCTGGCTTCCAGGATGGCGCCTTGGTTGCGATCGAACAGCGGCAGCACCAGGCTCACGCCCACGATGGCTTGATCACGGCCCATCTGCTGGTCGCGCTTGGCACCCAGCGACACCGTCAGATCCGGGGTGCGGCGCGCCCGCTCCAGATCGCTCAGGGCTTGCCTGCGCGTAATTTCTTGTTGAGCCCGAGCGATGGCCGGAGTGGTCTCCAGCCGCTGCGCCAAGGGCTCCCACAGCGCAGCAGAAGGCAGTCGCCCGATGTCAGCTTCGACACGTTCGAATTTGACGGTTGGATCGCCCAAGGCCTGACGCAGTTGGGCCACCGCAGCACGCCACTCGCTTTGGGCAACGGTGCTCGCCGACAGCGCCTGGGCCTCAGCCACCTGCGCCTTGAGTTCCTCAACGGGCGAGACCTTGCCTGCCAGCACCCGCTTGGACGCCGCCTCACGCGCTTGAGAGGACAAGCGCCCCAGTTCATCGGACAGCCTCACCCGTTCTTGCGCTACAGCCACGCCGTAGAACGCCGCCATCACCTGAGACCGGACCTGGGCACGCCGCGCGACCACATCCAGCTCGGCCTGGCCTTGGCCCGCCCGCGCCGCACTGATGCGCGCCGAGCGTTTGCCGCCCAACTCGATGGGCTGGCTCAACTGGATGGTGGTGGTGCGAGTGGCCTGCCGGGTGTCTTCCATCAGCGTGGACAACTCCGGGTTTTGCCATGCACTGGCTTGTTGGATGGCACCTTCGCTGGCCTCGCGCTCCAGCATGGACGCGCGCAAATCAGGGTGGCGTGCCAAGGCCGTGGCCAGCGCCGCATCCAGGCTCAGGCCTTGAGCCCAAGCCGCTTGAAACATGAAGGGAACACACAGGGCCGCACAAGCCGTGCGCGCCGCTCGGGAAACATCAAACCGTCGCATCGAATTCTCCGCAAATCAGCAGGGGACATTCGGCGAACAGGTCAAGGGCTCAGTTTGAGCGCCTCGGTCACACAGCGCATGCAGGGGCCTGGTGGTCGCCCACCCGCCGTACATGGCCAGGATCACATCAGGGGATGTGCAAAAACCCGTCTCGCCGGCTCAGAGCGAGACGGCCCAATTCGGGCGTTCGATGCGGGTTGCATCGAAGGAGGCATAACTCGCCAGCGGCGAGGCCACCCCGGCAGCCTGGGGCAATGGCCCAGGCAGTGGCACAGCGGCAGACAGCAACGAAACACCCGAGCAGCAATGGTGATCGTGATCGAGCATCGCTGATGCCTTGCCGGTGTTGTTGGCATCGCCATCATGGTGAGCGCCATCGGCTTGCGCATGGTGCTGATGCTCGTGGTGCCCAAAATGATGCGATTGACTCTGCGCACTTTCATGCAGGCAGTACGGCTCCATGGCCGCCCAGATGGACTGGAGCGGCAGCAGTACAAGCAGGAAGATGGCGATCAATCGACGCATGGCACTGAGTATATCGGCAGGCTACTGAAAATTTGAACCCGATCTGCGTGAAGCAGTAGCGCGCAGCAGCCTCAAGCCATTGCCCACCACCAGCAAGCTGGCACCCACGTCCGCGAATACGGCCATCCACATCGTGCCCAGGCCAGTCAGCGTCAGAACCAGGAACACCGCCTTGATGCCAAGGGCTAGCACGATGTTCTGAACCAGCAGCGCATGGGTGCGGCGCGACAGGCGCACAAAGCGCGGCAGCTTGCGCAGATCGTCGTCCATCAGGGCCACGTCGGCCGTCTCGATGGCGGTGCCTGTGCCTGCCGCCCCCATGGCGAAACCGATGTCGGCGCGGGCCAGAGCGGGCGCGTCGTTGATGCCATCGCCCACCATGCCCACCGAACCGCCTTGCCCGATCTTGATCTCGATCGCCTTGAGCTTGTCCTCGGGCAGCATGTCCCCTTGGGCTTCGTCGATGCCCACTTGCGCCGCGATGGCGCGGGCCGTGTGGGCGTTGTCGCCCGTGAGCATGACCGTCTTGATGCCCAACTCATGGAGTTCGGCGATGGCCTGACGGCTGCTGTCCTTGACCGTGTCAGCCACGGCAAACAAGCCCTGCACGCTTTGCTCATCGCTCAGCAAGATGACGGTTTTGCCCTGCTCCTCCAAAGACGTCAAACGGGCTTCCAACTCTGAGGAGCAGCGACCTTGCTCGTGGATCAAGCGGTGATTGCCCAAGTAGTAAAGCTTGCCGTCGATGAGGCCCTTGACGCCCCGCCCGGGCAGCGCCTCGAAGGCGTCCACGTCTCGTAAAACGATGCCTTCTTGTTGCGCAGCCGTGGCCAGGGCGCGTGAGACCGGGTGATCGGAGCGGCTCGCCAGGCTGGCTGCCAGGCTTCGAACATCCGCCTCGCCGTGGCCATTCAAGGTGACGAAGTCCGTCTGCACCGGCTTGCCGTGCGTGATCGTGCCGGTCTTGTCCAGGGCCAGCCAGGCCAGCTTGCGGCCTTCTTCCAGGTAGGCCCCGCCCTTGATCAGGATGCCTTGGCGCGCGGCTGCGGCCAAGCCGCTCACGATGGTCACGGGGGTCGAGATCACCAGTGCGCATGGGCACGCGATGACCAGCAGAACGAGCGCTTTGTATACCCAGTCAAACCAGGCACCTCCCATCAACAGCGGCGGCAGGATGGCCACGGCCAGTGCGATGGCAAAAACCACGGGTGTGTAGACGCGTGCGAATTGATCGACGAAACGCTGTGTCGGCGCCTTCGCCCCTTGCGCTTCTTCCACCGCGTGGATGATGCGCGCCAAGGTACTGTCGCCCGCCGCTGCCGTCACAACGTATTCAAAAGAGCCCGACTCGTTGATGGTCCCGGCAAAGACGGCATCGCCCTCGGTCTTGTCCACGGGCAGGCTCTCGCCCGTGATCGGAGCCTGGTTGATCGTCGAGCGACCACTGACGATGGTGCCGTCCAATGCGATGCGCTCACCCGGCTTGATACGCACACGCGCCTGGAGGGCCACCGATTTGGCTTCGACCTCTTGCCAGTCACCGTCATCCTGCAAGACGGTGGCACGCTCTGGCGCCAGTTGCATCAAGCCCTGGATGGCGTTGCGCGCACGGTCCAACGACTTGGCCTCGATCAACTCTGCTACTGTGAACAACACCATCACCATGGCCGCTTCGGGCCACTGGCCCAACACCAGCGCGCCCGTCACAGCGATGCTCATCAAGGCGTTGATGTTCAGGTTGCCGTTGCGGATGGCCACCCAGCCTTTTTTGTAGGTCGTGAGGCCGCAGGCCAGCACGGCCGTGACCGCCAGCAATGCCGCCAGCCATGTCGGCAAACCGAACCAGTGCACTGTCTCGGAGGCGATGGCGGCCACGCCCGCCAGGGCAAGCGGCCACCAGGGTTTGGCTAGCTCAGGCGTGAGGGCTGAATCGGATGCGGTGCCCGTGGCGATTTCCGGCGTGAAACCCAGGGTGCGGATCGCGTCCAGGATGGGTTCGATGGCTTGAGGCTCGTGCGTCACCGTCAGCACGCGCTGCATCAGGTTGAATTCCATGCCCGACACACCGGCCATGCTCCCCAGCTTCTTGCGCAACAAGGCCTCTTCCGTCGGGCAGTCCATCTGCATGATGCGGATGGGCGTTTGTACGCGCGCGCCGATGGCCACAGGCTTGCCCAATGCCACCGGAGCGGGCTTCACGTCATGGCTGCAGCAAGCCGTCTCGCAAGTGGCAACAGGCGACGCGGAGGTAGGGGACGTCGAGCAACCAGATTCGTCACCGTGATTGTGGTCGTCGTGCGAATGGTGTTCGTGATGGGTGGACATGGGCATTTGAGTCAGCGTTTTGCCCATTACACAAGCTGAAGCTACTATAGAGTCAAGAGGTTTATGGAGTCTTCATGAAAATCGGTGAATTGGCCCTGGTCGCGCAGTGCACGGTCGAGACCATCCGCTACTACGAAAAGGAAGCCCTGCTGCCTGCACCTGACCGCACGGCTGGCAACTTCCGCGTGTATGGGCCCGAGCACGTCGAGCGGCTGCGCTTCATCCGCAATTGCCGTGCGCTGGACATGAGCCACAGTGAAATCCATACCTTGCTGGGTCTGGCTGACCAGGCAGAGCAAGGTTGCGGCGCGGTGAACGACGTTTTTGATCAGCACATCGCCCACGTCGATGAGCGCATTCGGGAACTCATCCACCTCAAGCTGCAATTGGCCTCATTGCGCCAGCGATGTCGAAGCGAACAAACCACGCAGTCCTGTGGCATCTTGCAAGGGCTGGCGGCCATGGAGGCCGAACCCAAATCAGAGCGACACACCCATCTGGGCTGAATAGATCAAGGCGCAAAACATGCAAAACAAGGATCATTGGGAAAAGGTTTACAGCACCAAGGCACCGGACAGCGTGAGCTGGTTTCAGCCCCATGCCGACATGTCCATGCGGCTGATCCGCGCAAGCGGCCTCGGCCACGACGCGGCCCTCGTCGACATTGGCGGTGGAGCCTCCACCCTTGTCGATGACCTGCTGGACGACGGCTACGCCAACGTGACCGTGCTGGACCTGTCCTCCGCCGCCTTGGCAGAAAGTCTGCATCGCCTGGGCGCGCGTGGAACTGGCGTCAAATGGGTGGAGGCAGACATCACCCGCGCGACCTTGGAGCCCCACAGCATCGATCTTTGGCATGACCGCGCCGTTTTCCACTTCCTGACAACGCAAGTGGACCGCGAGGCCTACGTCAAACAGGTCTTGCGTGCGCTCAAGCCAGGCGGTTACGTCATCATGGCCACGTTCGGCACCAATGGCCCCACCCAGTGCAGTGGCCTGCCCGTCATGCGCTATGCGCCGGACGAATTGCACGCCGAATTTGGGGAGGCCTTCACCATGCTGACCCACGAACAACAAGTTCACCACACCCCCTTTGGCACCGATCAGGAGTTCATCTACTGCATGTGCCGAACGCACACAAGACACGGCAGCCCAGCCCCCGTTCAATGACTCCTGGACACAGCCTTTTCCGGCAACATGGGCATTGCTTCGGCGCTCAGCCAGAGCCACGATGAAACACCGGACGCCCGTGCGACGCGTTCGTTTTCCGCCCGGTCTTTCGGTGGCATGAAGGCAGTGATGAGGTGCAAAGGCAGCGGCAGCGGCCCCGCATCCAGCAACAAGGCATTGGGAAATGCAGCAGCGCTCTTGGCGTCGTAGCGCAGCGGTTTGACAAAGCGCCTGCCCTGCTCCACCAGGGCATGCACCAGCGGCAACTCGTGCACGCCTTCAACCGGAATCCAGTGCTCGCTGGTCAACATCAAACTGGCTGCATCGATCTCGTCGTGTGTTCCCAGCGGGCACGGATCAGTGCAGCCAGCACCAGACGCACCTTGTGACCGCTGTCGGCATCGCGAGCTTCGAACAAGGGAGCGAACACATGCTCAATGCGCTCCCAGGTCTTGCTGCCCACCAGCAAGGGCGCATCGGGCATGTGCTTGATCCACACGCGTCGCCCCAGGGTGTTGGCATCACTGGCCTTGAATTCACCGATGGCGTCGTGCTGATTGGGCTGCTGTCGGAAGTCATGGCCAAAACCATGGACGCCAGACTGGCAGGCAGCGCTGTGCCGCGGATTGT
>JAZJZP010000425.1:0-397 GCA_040389805.1 Pseudomonadota bacterium | reverse complement strand
AGGGCAATGGTCGCCGCGACGCAACTACGCCACCATTCGTTCCGCAGTGGGCGAATGCAAGTCCAGGGCGTGATCGGTTGAATCCGCAGACAGCACTCTAGCCTACCCACCTAAGGTCATGGCCATGTCGATGGCAGTCCCGAAACAACGGTCGGCCTTGGACAGGTTCTCGGGGCCATGGTGAATGTCTGAAAAATACGCAATGCGAACCACGGTGCTTCTCCCTCATGACACCCGGTGCAGTTCGCGCCCGATCTTGTCAAAGTAGCCCTAAGAGTCATTGCGATAGCTGTCCAGTTCATCCCAAGCACGGCGTCGGTCAACCTCCAGGACCAACCGACACCAAGGCGGCCTGCTTCGATTTCATGGTTCAAACCCGGGACCGCCCGGGCGAGAT
>JAZJZP010000424.1:0-6524 GCA_040389805.1 Pseudomonadota bacterium | reverse complement strand
TCGGCTCGAAGAAGACCTACTACCTGGTCGGCCGCGCCGCCGGCACCGCCAGCGTCAAGCGGATCTCCAGCCTGGTCGGCATCAACACCGGCTTCCTCCTGGCCTTCAGCTCGATCTGCGACCTGGCGTCGCGCAGCTTGACGAGATAATGCAGGTTCAGCTCTTCGCCCTGTCGAACCGCGCCGCCCTGGTCTTGCACGCTCACCTTGGCCGCCACGCTCATCGGGCCACTCCGTACTTCATCAACTCCAGTCGGGCGATCATGCCTTTGTGGACTTCGTCCGGACCATCGGCCAGACGCAGGCTGCGGGCCTGGTTGAAGAACGCGGTCAGCGGGGTGTCGTGCGAGACACCCATGCCGCCATGAATCTGAATGGCAAAGTCCACCACGTTTTGCAACACGGTCGGGGCCACCACCTTGATGGCGGACACATCGGTCAAGGCACCCATCACGCCCACGGTGTCGATCTTCCAGGCCGCTTGCAGGGTCAGCAGACGGGCCTGGTCAATGGCCACGCGGCATTCGGCGATGCGCTCGCGGTTGCCACCCAAATCGATCAACGACTTGCGAAAGGCCTTGCGCTCCACGCCGCGCTTGATGGCCAGCTCCAGCGACTTCTCGGCGGCGCCCAGCATGCGCATGCAATGGTGGATGCGGCCCGGGCCCAGGCGCCCTTGGGCGATTTCAAAGCCGCGCCCTGGGCCGGCAATGAAGTTGCCCACCGGCACGCGCACATTGGTGAAGTGCACTTCGCCATGGCCATGCGGCTCGTCGTACTCGCCAAACACGGGCAGCATGCGCTTGATTTCGACGCCCGGGGTGTCCATCGGCACCAGCACCATCGAATGCTGGTGGTGGCGGCCCTTGTCGGCATCGGCCGTCAAGGCCATGAAGATGCCGATCTTGCAGCGCGGATCGCCCACGCCGGACGACCACCATTTCTTGCCGTTCAGCACAATCTCGTCACCATCGATCACGGCGGTGGCGGCCATGTTGGTCGCGTCAGACGAGGCCACATCGGGCTCGGTCATGAAGAACACCGAGCGGATCTCGCCCGCCAGCAACGGCGTCAGCCACTGCGCCTTCTGCGCCTCACTGCCGTACTTCCAGAGCACCTCCATGTTGCCGCTGTCCGGGGCGTTGCAGTTGAAGATCTCGGGCGCCATCATGCTGCGGCCCGTCTCTTCGGCGCTGAAGGCGTACTCCAGCACACTCAGACCTGCGCCCAATGCAGGGTCGGGCATGAACAGATTCCACAGGCCCTCGGCCTTGGCCTTGGCCTTGAGGGCTTCCACCCGTGGGGGGATGGTCCATTTCGTCCAATCGCCACCATGGTGCTGTCCCAGGATGCCTTGCCAATGTTCGGCCTCAATGGGCTCGATGTGGGTCTGGATGAAGGCCCGCACACGTTGGGCGGTGTCCTTGGCGCGGGCGCTGGGTTCGAAGTTCATGACGGTCTCCTTGACATGGGGGTGATGGTACGCAAGCTCAGGTTGTGCAGCAAATGATGGTTTTTCATTACAAGTCATGCACCGAATTCATGGCCTCACGGGCCCCCTGGCCCACCAGATCGCGCAACCAGCGGTGCACCGGGTCGGTGTCTCGGTCGGCATGCCAGTACATCCAGATCGCCAGGGGCGGCACCGCGACCGGCATGTCATGCACCTCCACGGGCAGCACCTGCGCCAATTGCCGGGCATAGGTGCTGGGCAACGTCAGCAACGCATCGCTGTCGGCCACCACCTGACTGGCCGCAAAGTAATGCTGACAGCGCAGCACCACCTGGCGTGGCCCCAGCCCCAAGGCCGTCCAGACGGTGTGCAAGGGGTCCACCTGATCCGGCTTGATCGAGACCAGGATGTGCTTGGCTTCGAAGTAATTGCTCACATTCAACCCACCGGCCGTGATGGGATGCCCACGCCGCATCAGCACCGACAAGGACTCCGACGCCATGCGCTCACCCCGGATGCGCGGCCCCACCCGCATCTGCCGCTCCAGCGCCAGGTCCACCTCACCGTCCACCAAGGCGCGCTCCAACGAGTCGCGCGATGAGGCATCCAATCTGCACCATCGAAACCATTGACGCGAACGTAGACGGCGCGGGCGCGGCCACGCTGAGGTGGCGCATCAAGGGCGGCAGGGTGATGCCCTCCAGCACGTCACGCAGGCCCAGCCGCAAGCTCATGTCCAGGGTCTGGGGGTCAAAGGTGGCGGCCTGTTCGATGCAGGACTGCAGGCCCCGCAAGTGGCCCTGCACCTGTCCAATCACGCGGCGACTCAACTCGGTCGGGACCATGCGGTTGCCCTGGCGCACAAACAGCGGGTCGCCCCACATGCGGCGCAGTCGCGCCAGTGCGTGGCTGACCGCCGGTTGGCTCAGGTGCAAATGCCGGGCGGCGCCCGAGATGCCGCCGTGCTCATACACCGCGTCCATGACACGGAACAAGTTGAGGTCTAACCTGGATACCGGGATGCTCATGTCCCCTTTTTACACGACACCAGCACCACAGCCCGGCCCGCGCGGGCGATAATGTTGCATTACCGATTACGGAGCTTTCGGAGCGCCACTTTGGACAGTCACCCTCGGTGACCGCCCCTCCAGCTGCCTGACGCACCGGCCCTGACCTCACGGGCACGGCGCCCAGGCCTCAAGCGCGGAGCGGGCGGTCTCCCCACCCACCCCCATCCGCGTGTGCGACGGGCCCCAACCGGCCCCGTCGGCTGACGCTGTTGTTGTCATTGCGCTGGAGTATTTGCATGCTCAACGTCTTCACGCTGGCCAATGGCCGGCTGTTTCAAGAAGAGATCGACAGCCAGGAAGCGCTCACCCCGGTCACCCCGGTGTGGGTCGACCTGGAAGACCCCACCCCCGAAGAAAAGGGCTGGATCGCCGTTCGCTATGGCCTGGTCATTCCCCAGGACATCATCGACGACGACCTCGAAGAATCCGCTCGCTTCTACGAAGAAGACGGCGCCATCCACATCCGTTCCGACTTTTTGATCGACGACGACGAGTCCCCGCGCAACGTGCGCGTGGCCTTCATCCTGCACAACAACGTGCTGTTCTCGATTCACCGCGAAGACCTGCCCGTGTTCCGCCTGCTGCGCATGCGCGCCCGGCGCATTCCGGCCCTGATCGACGACGCCAAAGACGTGCTGCTCAAACTCTATGACGCCGATGCCGAGTACTCGGCCGACACGCTCGAAGGCATCTACGACGGCCTCGAAAAAGTCAGCCACCGCGTGCTCAAGACCGTGGTCAATGACCAGGCCGCCGCCGAAGTGCTGGCCGCCATCGCCCGCCAGGAAGACTTGAATGGCCGCATTCGCCGCAACGTGATGGACACGCGCCGTGCGGTCAGCTTCATGATGCGCGCCCGCATGCTGAGTGCCGAGCAGTTCGAAGAGGCCCGCCAGATTTTGCGCGACATCGATTCGCTCGACTCGCACACGGCCTTCTTGTTCGACAAGATCAACTTCTTGATGGATGCCACCGTCGGTTTCATCAACATCAACCAGAACAAGATCATCAAGATCTTCTCGGTGGCCAGTGTCGCCTTGCTGCCCCCGACCTTGGTGGCCAGCGTCTACGGCATGAACCTGAGATTCCCCGAGCTGGTCTTCCTGGGGAACTGGAGTTACCCCTACACCGTGGCGCTGATGGTCGCCAGTGCCCTGGTGCCGATGTGGTACTTCTACAAGCGCGGATGGCTCAGCTGAAGTCCCACGCCTTGAAGCTGCCCACCGGGCTGTGGCGCGTCATGCTGGGCACCACCCTGGTGGTGCTCAGCTACAGCCTGCTCAACCCGGTGCTGGCCGTGCGCCTGCAAACCGCAGGTGTGAGTGCCACCGCCATTGGCGGCTTTGCCATGCTGCCCTTCATCAGCGTGGCCCTGCTGGTGCCCATCGTGCCCGGCCTGTTTGCCCGCATCGGCGTGGGCAATGCCTATCGGCTGGGTCTGGGGCTGGAGCTGATCGCCTGCCTGGGCTACCTGCTGACCGACCACTATGTGCTGTGGTGCGGCCTGGCGCTGATGGCCGGCATGGGCGCCGCCGCGGCCTGGAACGCCACCGAAGCCCTGATCGCGCACAACGTCCCCATCAGCCACCGCGGTCGACTTACAGGCTTGTACCAAACCGCGTTGGGCGGCGCCATGGCCCTGGGGCCGATGCTGCCCAGCCTGCTCGGCATGGGCCCGCAACAAGCCAACGCCGTCGCCGCCATCGGTCTGGCGGCCGGACTGGTCCTGGCCTTGGGCGCCTCGGTCTCGCACCTGACCGCCAGCCATGCCGGCGCCCAGAACATGGGCTTGGGCGCCGCCTGGCGGCACCGCCCGCTGCTGGTCTGGGCCGCCGTGGTGGGCGGGGTGTTTGAGGTCGGATTGGGGTCCGTCACCACCGCCTACGGCTCGCAAAGGGGCATGTCCTTGGCCGCCGCCACCTCCATTGCAGGCGCGCTGGGCATGGGCAGTTTCCTGTTGCAGTACCCGACGGGCTGGCTGGCCGACCATGTCCCCACGCCCCGCCTGTTTGCCGCCGCCGCCCTGATCCTGTTGCTGGCCTCGCTGGGCTTTGGCCAGGCCCACCGCTGGCCTCAACTGATCTGGCTGTGCGCGGCCGCCTGGGGCGCCGTGGGTGGGGCGCTCTACACACTGACGATGATTCGGGTCGCGCACGATTTTGCCGACACCTCGGCCGTGGCGGGCACCTCCGCCATGATCGCGGGCTACACCGCCGGTGGCGCACTGGGCCCGCTGGTCAGCGGCGCCGTCATCGACCACTTTGGCGCGACGGGCCAAAGCTGGTGGTTAGCCGCACTGGCCGCCACCCTGGTCGCCGCGCAATGGCGGCACACTCAGCTGGAGCGCGCGCCCGCCTGATCCCGCTGCAGCGCCTGCGCCAGCGCGCGCTGCAACTGCGCCGAGGCCACCGGTTTGTGCAGCAAGGTCACCCCACTGCTGCCCGCCTCGCGCAGGCGGTCTGCCGCCGTATCCCCGGTGATGATCACGGCCGGCACCGACTGACCGACCCGCGCCCGCACCAGCTCGATGGCCTCCCGCCCGGTCTGGTGGTCGCGCAAGCGGTAGTCCGCCAAGATCACCTCCGGGGTGAACCCCGACAGCAAACCCAGCGCCTCCTGCGCCGACGCGACCACTTCGCACCAGCACCCCCAGGCCGTCAACAATTCGGCCATGGCCACCCGCACGGTCTCGTCATCATCAATGAGCAAGACGCGGGCACCGGCCAAGTCGGCCTCCATCACGGGCGGCACCGACTCCTCCAGCACCGCCACCTGACTCAAGGGCAAGGTCACCCGAAACACCGATCCGCATCCCACGCGAGAGGCCAGGCTAACCTCCACACTCATGGCCCGCGCCAATCCATCCACGATGGCCAAACCCAGCCCCAAGCCATTCTTGCGGTCGCGCTCCGGGTTGCCCAACTGGTGAAACTCTTGAAAAATGGCGCGGTACTGGGTGCCCGGAATGCCCACACCGGTATCCCATACCTCAATGACCGCGCGCTCTCCGCGACGCCGACACGCCATCAGCACCCCACCGTGCTCG
Organism: Pseudomonadota bacterium; assembly: GCA_040389805.1. GTDB lineage: Bacteria > Pseudomonadota > Gammaproteobacteria > Burkholderiales > Burkholderiaceae_C > Aquabacterium. Next base: position 956 of record JAZJZP010000424.1, on the reverse strand, counting down.
GTGTAGCGGATGGCATTGGCCACCAGATTGCGCAAAATGAGCTCCAGCAACTGTGCGTCGGCGTGCAGCACCAAGGGGGTGTCCCGCAAGCGAAACACCAAGCCCTTGGCAATGGCCTGCGGCGCGAACTCACGCTCCAGCTTATGCAACAAGGCCTGCAGCACCACGGGCCGAGGCCGGGGCGTGACCACCCCCGCATCCACCTTGGAGAAATCCAGCAAGGTGTTGAGCATCTCGCTCGCCGCCTCTGAAGACGCCTCGACATGGCCCACCAGTTGCCGCTGATGGTCATTGAGCGTGGTGTGCCCCAAGGCCGTCAGGAACAAGCCCAGCGCATGCAAAGGCTGGCGCAAATCGTGACTGGCCGCCGCCAGGAACACCGACTTGGCACGGTTGGCCTCCTCCGCCTCCCGCATGGCCTCCTCGGCCATCTGGCGCGCCTCGAAGGCCCGATTGGTCTGGTCGCGCAAACGCACCACCAGCGCGGCATTCTCTAACCGCAAGTCGATGGAGCGCAAGGTCACCTCGGCCGCCCGGAATGAGAAACACCCCATCACACACAGGTAGGTCAACGAAGCCAGTCCCAAGGACAGGTTCACCACCCCCTCACCGTGCAACAGCACCCAGGCCGACGGCGCCAGACACGCCAGGCCATAGGCCACCGACACCGACCAACTGGGCGCCAGCGCCACCAGACCGCCGGCACTCATCCCCGCCATGATGCCCATGACGATGGTCACCGTGGCAGGCTCGTGTGGCTTCATGAACCACCACACAAACAAGCCCCACACCATGCCCAGCAGCAAAGCCACCAATTGGGCAAAGCGTTCATACCCCCGCGCTTGAGACACCTCGGACGGGGAGGGCAGCGCCCGCAGGACCACCTGACCGAGCGCACTCACCACCACCGCCAATAAGGCCCACCACAACACGGCACGGTTGCCCGTGCTCAGCCA
>JAZJZP010000423.1:0-5942 GCA_040389805.1 Pseudomonadota bacterium | reverse complement strand
CAGCTCGGGCGTGGCCTGAATGGACGTGGCCTTGGCCCGCGCTTCCACCACCTTGGTCAACGTGCTTTGCTCGAAGTTGGCCTCGCCCTTGACCGTGTTGACCAGGTTGGGCACCAGATCGGCTCGCCGCTGGTACTGGTTCACCACCTCCGACCAGCTCGCCTTGATCTGCTCGTCGGTGGTTTGGAAGGTGTTGTAGCCGCAACCGCTCAGGCTCAGGGCCGCTGCGGTCATTGTGATGGCGATCAGCTTGCGCATGTCATTGCTCCGGATGGGATGGTGATTCAAAGGTCTTGAACGTCTTGGCAGAAGTACTGCTGGAACAGGGTCTCGCCCATGGCATCGCGCAGGTGTCGCCCGTTGTCCATGACATCGGCCACGCCCTTGGCCGCCTGGGCCTGGGCTTTGAGGAATGCGTTGCTGGGCTCAACGGGCTGTCTGTTGTCTTTGACCCAGGCCGCCCAAGGCGCCAACGAAGCGGTCAATGGGTTGAGCGCCGTCGCAAAGGCATAGCGCCGCACACGCATGGGATGCATCCATTTTTGGACGGCCGCGCCCCAGGGGTTGGCCCAGGCACGCACCCATGGGCTGCCCCAGCTGGCATACGCCGACTCGTTGACTTCCGAGACCTGGCGCACCTTCTCGAAGGCTTGCCTGGGGTAGGCGTAGTGCACATCCTCCACTTGCCGCTCCTCGTAGTGCACGCGTGCCGCACCGTGAGCCCCTTCTGCCTCATCGGCGGAGTCAATGACCATCTGGTAGAGACCTGGCGGCAGGGTTTCGATGCGTTCCAACTCCTGCAAGATGGCGTGGTGCTCATGACGCGCGACACCAGCCGACACAAAGATACCCAGGTGCCCCACGTGCCGGTTGATCAGGTACACGATGCGCTGGCCTGCATCCTTGAGTGCCTGGGTGGTGGGATAGACAGCAGGAATCCAGTTCAGCGCCTGATGCGGAGGGGTGATGTTGTCGGCGCTGGACGCAAAGATCACCACCGGGTGACGGATGCGGCGCAGGTCGGCCACACAATGCTCGCAAATGCGCATCAGGCCTTGTTCCAACTGGTCCCCGATGAACAGGTTCTCCACGATGGTCTTGATCTCTTCACGGCTCAAGAAGTAGTAGGCACTCCACCAACGCTCGAAATCCAGGAAGCGCTCGCGCTCGGTATCAACCTGAGAGAACAACTGGTAGTTCTTGGTGAAATACGAGTGCGCCGGGTTCAAGCTCTCGAAGTTCTGCACCAGCCAGGCGCCATCAAACAGGCCATTGCCCAGGTCCGACGTGAAGTGAGACAACCAGGCACCCCCCAGAAAGGCGCCAGCCAACCGCATGGGGTTCACGTCCGAGGCGCCCGCCCAATACGACAGCGGCGAGCCGTTCATCACCACCGGCCCGGCGGTGCCTTCACAGTCAGCGGCCAGCAGCGCCACCGCCCAACCACCCTGGCAGTTGCCGTACAGGACTGGTGCCACACCCTCATGCAACTCGCACACCTTGGCCACGAAACGACGCAAGGTGTGGTGGACATCCGCCAGTGTTTGCCCAGGTCGAGGCTCTGGAAAAAACGCCACGAAATAGACCGCTCGGCCATCGGCCAAGGCCATCCCCACTTCAGAGTCGCGCTTGAATCCACCGATTCCTGGGCCATGACCGGCACGCGGGTCCACCACGAGGATGGGCCGGTGATCGGGCGAGACCTTGGTCGGCCTATCTTCTTTGGAAGGGAGGATCCGCAACAAGGCGTAGTTCACCGGCACGGCAAACTGCCTGGCATCCAGCACCACCTCGTGCGCAAAATCCAGCAAGGGCGGCATCCCCGCCGCTTCGTGGGCCAGCATGTTGTCGGCACGCTGGCGCAGCGTGTCCACGAACAGGATCGAGCGCTGAACCATATCGACCTGGTAACGGAACAACTGCTCCGCCAGGCTTTGATTCTCGCTCGTCGCAAGCGCGTCGGGCGCATGGGTCATGTTAGTCAGGGCTTTGGCGTCCCCAACCACCACCGCATGGCGACCAGCGACCGCAGCCTTCACTGGCATGAGGGACTTTCGGGGATTCAAGGTGGCGCTCATGATCGGCTCACACCTTGGCCGAACGCAAACGAAGGGCATTGCCGATCACCGAGACCGAACTCAGCGCCATGGCCGCGCTGGCCACGATGGGGCTGAGCAAGATGCCCAGGAAGGGATACAACACGCCAGCGGCCAGCGGCACGCCCAGGAAGTTGTAGATGAAGGCAAAGAACAGGTTCTGGCGAATGTTGCGCATGGTGGCCTGGCTCAACTCGCGCGCCTTGGCGATGCCGCGCAAGTCGCCCTTGACCAGCACGATGCGTGCGCTGCTCATGGCCACATCGGTGCCGGTGCCCATGGCGATGCCGACATTGGCTTGGGCCAGTGCGGGCGCATCGTTCACGCCATCGCCCGCCATGGCCACGATGCGCCCTTGGTCCTGCAAGGCCTTGACGTGCTTGTACTTGTCTTCGGGCATCACACCCGCCTTGACATCATCTAGGCCGAGCAGTTTGCCTACGGCGGCGGCCGTCACCGGGTTGTCGCCAGTAAGCATGACGATGCGAACACCTGAAGCCTTGAGCATGGCAATCGCTTCTGCCGTCGATGCCTTGATGGCGTCGGCCACCCCAACATAGCCCGCCAGCTTCGAGCCTGCGGCCAGGTACATCACGGTCTGACCTTGCAGACGCAAGGCTTCCACCTCCTTGTCAACCGACGAGGTGTCCACCTGGGCGGAGGCCAGCAGGCGTGCGTTGCCCAGCAACACGGTCTGGCCATCGATGACACCGCGCACGCCCTGCCCTGTCACTGCATCAAAGCCAGAGACCGCAGCCAGCGTCACGCCATCGGTTTGTGCGCGGCCCACGATGGCCGTGGCCAGAGGATGTTCGCTGAGCTTTTCCAGGCTCGCGGCCCAGGCCAGCACCTGCTGTTTGTCGAAGCCGTTGGCGGCCACCACGATCTGCACCGTGGGTTTGCCTTCGGTCAGCGTGCCGGTCTTGTCCACCACCAGGGTGTCAACCTTTTCCATCAACTCCAGGGCTTCAGCATCCTTGATGAGCACGCCCTCTTTGGCGCCACGCCCCACACCCACGATGATGGACACCGGCGTGGCCAGGCCCAGCGCACAGGGGCAGGCGATGATCAGCACGGACACAGCGACCAACAGCGCATTGGCCAGCGCGGGGGCAGGCCCGAACGCCGCCCAGACCAGCGCCGCCACCAGGGCGATGCCCAACACCGACAGCACAAACCAACCCGAAACCTGATCGGCCAACTTCTGGATGGGTGCCCGTGAGCGTCCGGCCTCGGCCACCATCTGAACAATGCGAGCCAGCAGCGTCTCAGACCCGACACGCTCGGCCCGCATGGTGAAGGAGCCGGTCTGATTGACCGTGGCCCCCGTGACTTTGCTGCCCGGAGCCTTCTCCGAAGGGATGGGTTCTCCCGTGATCATGGACTCATCGATGCTGGACTTGCCATCCAGCACCACACCATCCACCGGCACCTTGCTACCCGGTTTGACACGCAGGGTGTCACCCACCACGACTTGATCCAGCGGCACTTCAGCCTCCACACCATCTGCACCGATGCGGATGGCCGTGTTGGCCGCCAAGCCCAGCAGATCCTTGATGGCGGAGTTGGTGCGCGAGCGAGCGCGCAACTCCAGCACTTGCCCCAACAGGACCAGGGTCACGATCACGGCCGCAGCCTCGAAGTACAGCGGCAGGCCGTGCTCGGTCAGAAAGGCTTGCGGCAGCGACTCGGGCAACAAGATCGCATAGACGCTGAACAGGTAGGCCGCCCCGATGCCAATGCCGATCAGGCTGAACATATTGAGCTGCCACGTCACGAACGAGCGCCAGCCGCGTGCAAAGAAAGGCCAACCTGCCCACAGCACCACAGGCGTGGCCAGCAAGGCCTGCACGCATTGCGACCAACTGACCTTGAGTAAATGCGGCCAGCCCAGCTGCGTTGCCAGGCCATCGACCATCTCGTCCACCCAGGCAGCCAGGTTAAAGGGGAAGAACTCGTGCATGGCCATCATCAGCAAGGGCACGGTCAGGACCAGCGAGAACCAGAAGCGCTGCGTCATCGAGCGCAATTCAGGGTTGTCTTCTTCACCCACGCTCGGGAGCAATGGCTCCAGGTTCATGCCGCAGATCGGGCAATTGCCAGGGTGGTCCTGGCGGATCTGGGGATGCATCGGGCAGGTGTAGACCGTGCCTGGTGCCACAGCGGCGGCGGGACCACTTGTCGAGGCAATTGGCGCTGGTGCTGGCGCACGATGGTGCACGTGGTCATGCACATGGCCTTGCGCAGCGCTCGGCTTTGGTTCGATATAGCGCTTGGGATCCTGACTGAATTTGCCCAAGCAGTTGCTGCTGCAAAAGTAATACGGCCTGCCAGCGTATTCCTGCTTGTGCGGAGAGGCCGTCGTGACGAGCATGCCGCACACCGGATCGGTCAACGCTTGTTCGGCCGTCGCAGGTGCAGCAGATGCCACAGCGGTGTGATCGTGATCGCACCCTTCGTGCGCGGATCCGTGCTGATGCTCACCGTGCTCAACATGTTGGTGGCCCTCGTGGTCGTGACCCGCATCACCACCGTGGTGATGGTGTGCATGTGCATCTGAAGGCTCTTTGCTGGCTGGTTGCTCGGAAGTCATTGTGATTCCAGTTCTTCTTGTTGTTGATCAGACTGCAGGGCGACCGCGCAGGCGGGGCAAGAAGCGCGGCGTGACCGCCGCATAGTCACGCCAAGTCGATCCAAAGGCTCGTTCCGAGTCCTTCTCCTCCGTCAGAGACAGGCGCACGTACATCACAGTTAACACTGGGAACATCAACACTGTCAGTACGGTAGGCCACTGAAGCAGGAAGCCAAACATGATCAATTCGAAAGCAACGTATTGCGGATGCCGGATGCGCGCATAAGGACCAGCGCTGGCCATTGAGCCTCGGCGCTGCGCGTGGTAAAGCACCCGCCAAGCGGCCGACAGCAACCAGAAGCCCCCGCCGATGAAGACCAGGCTCAACATGTGAACGCCGTCGGTGTGAGGATCCCCATGCTGGCCGGTGAGCGTCCACCACAGGTGGCCCGCGTCATGTGACAGCAAATTGACGTTGGGATAGCGAGCCTGCAACCACCCCGACAGCAGATAGATGGTCAAGGGAAAGCCATACATCTCGACAAACAAGGCCACGATGAAGGCTGAGAACGCGCTGAAGCTGCGCCAATCCCTCGTGGTTTGCGGCTTGAAGAAGCTGAAGGCGAAGGCGATGAAGATGGCCGAATTGAGGGCCACCAGGCCCCACAGGCCGTAAGCGGGCATGTTGTCATGCGTCATGGCCGATCTCCCGTCTTGGGCGCGTCGCCAACATTCTGCGCATCTGTGCTGCCATGCTGATGTGGGCCGTGTTGACCATGGCCGTGTCCGTGGTGCATGAACACATGCATCAGTGGGCAAGCCAACAGCAGCAAAAATGGCAATGCACCGGCCAGATGGGCGCGGTGTTCGGTCCACAAGAAGTAGCCCGCCACACTGCCCAGAACGATCAAGCCCACGCCATAGCGTGAACGCCAAAAGGAGGCTGGTTCGCAGTCGTGCTGGTGGTCTTGTTTGTGGTCCATGGGGCTCACCAACTTTTCTTGTTTGGATCAGACGGAGCGTTGCCCGCCTCGTGGTGGTGCCCACCATGCCCGCCATGGCCATGGAAGACGTGCATCAATGGGCATGCCAACAGCAGCAGATAGGGCCAACTACCGGCCACGTGTTGCCAGTGTTCACGCAGGACATAGAAAGCGGCGATCAAGGCCAGCATCGCGACAGCGACACCCACGGGGCTCTTGAAGAAAGATGTTGACGGGCCTTCAGGCCCCTTGCCGTGTTCATGCTGATGGTCCATATCGACTCCTGATGTT
>JAZJZP010000422.1:4685-11898 GCA_040389805.1 Pseudomonadota bacterium | reverse complement strand
ACTAAGTCAGGAATGAGCTTGCTCAACTCGCCGGTGGCAATGGCGGCATCGGCGTCAAAAGCTTCGTCTTTGTTGGCCGTGCGGCCTTCAAATACCACGTCCAAGAAGCTGATTTTCTTGATCTGCATGGTGTCTGTGAGTAAGATCGAGACCCGGCTTTGCCAGGTCAGCGCCAGTTTGGTGGGAACTTTACCGCTGCTGATGTGCTGGCGTACCTCGTCGGTGTCCAGCGTGTGACGGCTGTAGCGCACCACCGATTTCATCTCGTCGGTGGACTTGAGTTCGCACTCGCGATCGACTGTGAAGGTGGCAGGGGGCTCACCGCTGAGCAGCCATTCAGACATGGCCACGGTGGCCGACTGCGTGGTTTGCAGGTGCTGAGCCACGAATCCTTCAAAGGCTTTGACCAGCAGGCCGGCGACTTCGTCGGCCTTGGTCTGGCTGCTGGCGTCAATCATCAGCAGACGCTGTTGCGGGTCGATCCAGACGTTCATGGAAGACTGCTTGGTGAACGCCATGGGCAGCAGGTCCAGCATGGCCTGCTCTTTGATCTCTTTGGTCTGTTTTTTACCCGGTTTGCGGCCAGTGGTGTCTTCAATCTGCTGGGCGATCTCGTCGGTGCGGCGTTTGACGACGGCCCCGGGCAGCACTTTTTGCTCCACCATGAGTTTGAGCAGCAGGTGCCCGGCCACGGTCTCCAGCAAAGGTGCATGCGCAGTGCCGCGTGGGGGAACCCATCCGGACGAGGTTGGTTGGGTGGCACCGCACTCGACAAAACGTGTCTTGAACAAGGTTTGTTCAATGATTTTCAGATCAAAGGACCAATCTGGTCCGATGCGGTACACCGTCAAGTTCTTGAACACAAAGGCCCTTCTGGCGAGATGAACAAAGGTCGCGGATTATCCATGGCTTGCCCGAGTTCAGCGGACAAGTTGTCGGACAATCCTACGTCTTTACGTGAACAGGAACGTCTTGTGGAAGCTTTATGGATCTCAACGGGCGTGGTCGCTCTGGCGGAAATCGGCGATAAGACGCAGTTGCTGGCCTTTATCCTGGCGGCGCGCTTCAAGCGGCCCATCCCCATCGTGCTGGGTATTTTGTGTGCCACGGTGGTCAACCACGGCCTGGCAGGGGCGCTGGGCGCCTGGATCACGTCGGTGGTCAACCCTGAAATGATGCGCTGGGCCTTGGGCCTTTCCTTCATTGGCATGGCGGTGTGGACCCTGATTCCAGACAAAATCGAGGAAGAAGAGACACAGGTGGCGCAACGCCTGGGGGTGTTCGGTGCAACCTTGGTGACGTTCTTCTTGGCCGAGATGGGTGACAAGACCCAGTTGGCCACCGTGGCGCTGGCGGCGCATTACGCAGCGCCTTTGATGGTGGTCATCGGGACCACGCTGGGCATGTTGATCGCCGACGTGCCGGCCGTGTTTGTTGGCAACCAGTTTGCGTCTCGCATCCCCATGAAGCTGGTGCATTCAATCGCGGCGGGTATCTTTGCCGTGATGGGGGGGCTGACGCTTTTGAAGGTCGAAAAGTTGTTTACTTGAGCTTGCGGTCGGTTGCGCGTACAGTCCCAACCAACCATGGAAAAAATATTTGCCCTGATCATTGCTGCCGTGTGCCTCGTGATGTTGGCTCGGCTGATGCTGGGCGGCGCGCGCCGACAAAGATTGGATCGGATGGTGCTGCGGTGGGTCAATACTGCCCGGCACTGGTGGTTTGTGCTGGTGACGCACCGAGCCGCCAAGAAAAAAGCCGCGGCGGTTGCCAAGCAGGCGATTGATCGGGCTCGAAAAGGCGACTGGAAGGGCAATGTCTACACCCCCAAGTCGTTTCGGCACAAGGACAAAGAGGCCGATAAATGAAAAATGGGCCGGTCATGAACGCTGTCATGACCGGCCCATTTTGACTTGTTGACGGTTAGTCCAGTGTCAGGACTACCTTCACGGACCCGTCTACCGCAGCCTTATCGATGTAGCCAATGGCCTTTGGATCAGTGCTCACGGCTTTTTTGACGGCCGCAGCGTCGGGCAGCATCAACGGGGGCTGGCCTTTGCCTGTGAACAGGATGCGTGACCACACCGCCTTGATTTGAGACTGATCTCGATCGGTGGCTTTTTTGTAGAACTGTTCGCGCAGGGCATTGCCTTCCGGAAGATCGACCGGTTTGAGGTCGAAACTTTTACCCAGATAGACGTTGGCCAGTTGGTCTTTGCTGATGGCTGCTCCACCTGGGCCGGTGATGACAACAATCTGCGAATATGAGGCCGAGGCTGAGAGCATCAAACCGGCAGCCAATGCGACACGAGTGAAGAGTTTTTTCATGTCTGCTCCCGATTAAAAGACGAAGTCAATGCCAACGGAGCCGACAACAATTTTCTTATTGTCGTTGTAGGCGGCTGGATTAACGAACATCCCACCGTCTTTAGCAAAATATTGTCCAACTTGCGCTTTCAATGCGACCGTGTCGGATATATCGTAGCGCAGACTGGTGCTGATACTGCGCGTATGCTGGTCTGCTGGATGCAGACCCTTCTTGTCGTGATAATCAGCATAGATCAGCATGGGGAGTAATTTTCCAAACCGCCATCCGCCCGCCACATACCAGGATTTGGCGCCGGTGAGTGGTTCTCCCGGAACAAGAAAGAAAGTAGAAGGGGTATTATTCTCCTTCCGCATTGTCCACTCGCTCATCAGTACAGCCTTGCCATTGTCGTACTGTAGGCCCACACTTGTGAATACGTCTTTTAGAATAAAACCAGGGAGTGAAGGGGACAATGTGAAGTAGCTCTCGCTGCGAACCTGTCCAAGTCGCATCATCCAGTCGCCATACTCCAGCGACGCATTCAAACCGCGAATTTTTTTGCTGTCCTCGTTGGATGTCAGGCCCGAACTGGAAATATTGATGTGACCACTGCCCACCGTCGGTTGAATGGACACGATGGCCGACCCCACCGGAATGCGCCAAACGGCCTGAGCTCCATCAACGGTGGTCAAGGGCATTCTGGCGTACACCTCCAAAGGTGCCATCAGCCATGGCTGAGTAAACCCAACGTTGCGACTGTCCGAGATCATGAAGGAGGGCAGCACTACGCGCCCCACTCGGAAATCAAGGTTCGAAGTGGGTGAATATTGAGCAAACAGCCACTCAAAGCCCGCATCAAAGTCGTTGTTGGATGTCAGCGTGCTATCTATCCGGCGACGCTGTCCCAACAACTGACCGGTGACTGACAGGCCATTGCCAAAGTTGGCGACACCTTGTAGACCCAGTTTTGATAAAACGCCCAAGTCTGCTTTATTTGTGGCGCCTTGCGACTGACTCATCGAGGAGCGAAACTCATAAACGTTGTCGTCAGTGAACGTCGCGGCCAGCGTGCCATAACCGCTTAACTTGAATGTGGTCTCGGCATGCGCAACACCACCAGCAGCCAGCAAACCAAGCCCAGCAGCGCACAGAGCGGACGCCAATTTGGTTTGGCGTTGAATTTTAATCATTGAGTTCTCCATTGAAAGGAAGGAGGAAGGGCAGTGGGTGCCCGTTGGTACGGTGCGTTGGAATATCGGACATCACAAACTTTAGTTAAGCGCCGTAAGGTGGTAGTCAGTGAAAACGAGGAGTAACACCGTTTATTTATCAAAGAACAACAAGTGGGCGAGTCATGTTGACAATGAAGCCAATTTAACGGTAGGAGGTTTTTGCGCCGTGGACAGGGCGCACCGGTGGCGTCGGTGACTGGAGGTCTTAGACTTGCGCCATGTCCCTTGCCCATGCCTTGTTGACCTCGCTGCTTGAAAAGTCCTCGTCGGGCTATGACTTGGCCCGTCGATTCGACAAGTCGATCGGGTTTTTCTGGCATGCCACCCATCAGCAGATTTACCGCGAGCTGGCCCGGATGGAAAAAGCCGGGTGGATCGAGTCCACGGCGGCCCCAGACGGTGGCAAGACGCGCAAGCGCATCTACCAGGTACTTGAATCGGGTCGACGAGAGTTGCAACGCTGGGCCAAGGAGCCCGCCGCGCCGATGGACATGCGCGACGAGTTGATGGTGCGATTGCGGGCCGATGCCGTCGTGGGTCCCTTGGGCCTGGATGCGGAAATCGAGCGACGCCTGGCCCTGCATCAACTCAAGTTGCAGGCCTATCGCGCCATTGAGCAGCGTGACTTTTCAGCGGACAAGCTGTTGTCGCGAGAGGCTCAGATCCAGCACCTGATCCTCAAGACGGGGATCATGGTGGAAGAGGGCTGGATCCATTGGTCCAAAGAGGCGATTGCGGTGCTGCGCCAGTCAGGCCAAAGCGGAGCGTCTAGCTTGATGAACGATGCGCAGGCCCACCAGACTGGCCGAAGCGATGCCCAGCACCAGGGCAAATGACGCGCCATAAAACACCCCGCTGGGGTGTCCATGATCAAGCAGGCTGCCAAAAATGGGGGCCGCCAGGGCAAAGCCCAGGTCCAGTCCTGAGTAGACGGTGCCATAGACACGGCCGGTGGCGCCAGGAGGCGCGGCACGTTTGATGAGCATGTCGCGCGAGGGACCCGCCAAGCCTGTGCCAAATCCGGCCAGGGCGGCCATGCCTGCTGCCAGATAGGGCGGCAACCAGCCTGAAGCGGTCAACAGCAGCATCAGCGCGGCCAGTGTCATGGCCCCGGCGATGGTGCGCTCCAGCCGCTCAACCCGTGCCACCAGGAACCCGCCCAACACCATACCGGCGGCGCCACACAGCATGTAGCCGGTGACGACAAAGGCGGTGGCCGAAACGGGCAGGCCATACATGCGGCCCAAGGCCGGGCTGGCAAAGCTCTGAATGGCGCTGAGCGCAGCAGTGGTCCAGAAAAAGAACGAAAAGCACAGCCACACCGAGGGCAGCTTCAAGAAGGCCATGGGGTGTTCGATGGCGGTGTTCGCTGTGCCTTTGGCGTCGAGCTCATGGCCCCAGCTACCTTGGCGGTCGTCAATGGCATCGCGCTTTAGAACGAGCAACAGCAACACGCCAACCCCGACCAGTGCCGATGCCAGGTAGGCCATGCGCCAGTTGCCGGCCGCCGTGCTGATGCCGATCAGGAATACAGGCGCCAGCGCCCAACCCAGGTTGCCCGAGATGCCATGCACTGAAAACGCATGGCCCAGCCGAGGCGCCGAGACCCGTTTGTTGAGGATGGTGAAGTCGGCGGGGTGAAAGGGCGCATTGCCCAGCCCCGCCAAGGCCGCAGCCAGCATCAGTCCTGTGTAGCTGTGCGCCGAGGCGGCTGCCAAAGAGGCGGCCACAAAGCAGCCCAGGGCACCAAACAGCACCGGGCGTGCACCCAGGTGGTCGACCACAAACCCGGCGAGCGCTTGCCCGAGTCCTGAAATAACAAAGAACACGGTGACCAGCAGGCCCAGTTCGGAGTAGCTGAGGCCGAAGTCCCGAATGAAAATTGGGAACAGCGGCGGCAGCAGCATGTGGTGAAAATGCGAGGTGCCGTGGGCGAGCCCGATCAGGCTGATGGTGGTCAGGTCTTGCTGTGGTTTCGTGCTCATGTCGTGACTGTAGATGACGGGGCTAGACTCGCTGCTGTTTCTAATGATCGATGAAATGATGCTTTATTTTTTGCGTATGGTCTTGATGAGCGCCCACTTCGTGGTGGCAGGTTTGGTCAACATGGTGATCGTGTTGTGTCGGCCATTTAATCCGGACAACAGCCGCCTGTGCGCTCGCGTTTACTCGCTGCCCGCTTTGCGTATTCTGGGCTTGCGTGCGCAGTTGGAGGTCGAGGGGATGATGAACCATCCAGGCACCTGCGTGATCGTGGCCAATCACCAGTCCAACTACGACCTGTTTGTGACGGGTAGCGTGGTGCCGCGTCGTACGGTCACCATTGGCAAAAAAAGCCTGAAATGGATTCCGATTTTTGGGCAGATTTATTGGTTGGCGGGCAACGTTCTGATTGACCGGGGCAATGCGATCAAGGCCAAACAGGCCATGATGACCACCACCGACACGCTGCAACACAAGGACACCTCAATCTGGGTGTTTGCTGAAGGCACGCGCAACCTCGGCAAGGGCTTGTTGCCGTTCAAAAAGGGTGCCTTTCAGATGGCGATCACGGCGGGCGTGCCGATCGTTCCGCTGTGCACCAGCAACTATAAAAAGAACATGCGGCTCAACCGCTGGCACAGTGGCAAAGTCATCATTCGCGCGTTGCCGCCCATCCCTACGGCAGGGCTGACCATGGACGATATGCCTGCGCTGATGGAGCGCTGCCACGCTCAGATGCGGGAGTGCATCGAGACCTTGGATCGGCAGGCCCAGATGGATTGAGCCCACAGGGCTCGAATTAGTCCGCTTTTTCGGACGATTGATACGCGCTGGTCATGCCCTAATGGGAGCGTGCCTTGGTGTGTCGTTGATTGGCGATGGCAGTCTCGGTCACATTTCGCAAGGAGTCGATCTTGGGCGCCCCCGCAAACAGTGCACTGACGTTCAAGTTGAGCGTTGATAGACGCCATTTGTTGGCCGTTTTCGCGCCGATCGAGGGGCAAGCAGCCCTCGATGTCGAGGCTGTCCGTGCGCTATTGGATCAAGAAGGTTTTGCCGCGTGGGGTATTGACGGCAAAGTCTTGCGAGACTTGGTCGATCAAATGGACAGCGCTCAAGAGCCGTTTGAGCGTGAGTTGGCGGAGCGGGTCGATGGCGAGTGTCACGTCACGATCTCCAAAGACTATATGACCGCTCGCTTGACGTTGACGGCCCCACGTGGCGGCCCGGCGGTGACGCTTGGACAAGTCCATCGGTCCTTGTATGAAATTGGCGTGGTCAGCGGCATTTCGGACCCGGCGATCAACGCAGCCTTGGCTCAAGGGGTTGTGGTGGATCACGTCGTGGCTCAAGGCAAGCCTCCCGTTGATGGCGTTGATGCGAAGTTTGAGAGTTTGGTGATGCAGGCCAAGGTGCGCCGTCCCAAAGTGGATGAGCGTGGCGTTGCCGATTACCGAGATTTGGGGCAGCTCATTGTGGTCAAGCAAGGTGAGCCCCTGATGCGCCGCATGCCTCCCAGCCCTGGCACGATGGGGCAGGACGTCATGGGCCAGCATGTGGCGCCCAAGCCTGGCCTGGACATTTCTTTTGATCCAAAGCTACAAGGGGCGACGGTATCCCCGGCGGATGCCAACTTGCTGCTGGCCGCCGTGACGGGCGCCGCGGTGCTGGAGGGGCGGGCCACCATCAT
>JAZJZP010000422.1:0-4675 GCA_040389805.1 Pseudomonadota bacterium | reverse complement strand
GACGGGACAGCCGATTTTATTGCCGCATGGTGTGATGGTGGAGCCCTCCATCAGCTTTCCTCGGGTTGATATGTCTTCGGGGCATGTGCGTTTTGAGGGCTCGGTCTGCGTGACAGGGGACGTCAACGAGGGTATGAAAATTGTGGCCACCGGCGATGTCTTTGTGGCGGGTGCCGTGGAGGCGGCCGAGATCGAGGCGGGTGGCAACATTGTTGTCAAGGGTGGCGTGATCGGACGCAGCGAATACACGGGTTCATCATCGACCGGCAACCCGGAGTTCAGTGCGCGGCTGCGCAGCAAGGGCTCTATCAACGTGTTGTATGCCGAGCATGCCAGCCTGGAGGCTGGGTCGGACATCTACATTGATGAGTTCGCCATGCACAGCGATCTGCTGGCCATGAACCAGATCATCGTGGGCAAACCAGGTACAAAGAAAGGGCACCTGCTGGGTGGCAGTGCCCGAGCCACGGCACTGATCAAGGTGACGGCACTGGGGTCCAACGCCAACTTGCTCACCAAGGTTCAGGCGGGCTTCAACCCGTATGTGCAGAATCAAGTCAGAGCCGTCGAGCTTGAAATCGAAGCCAACGAAAAAGAGCGGCTGGGTCTGCAAAAGATCGTCGACTATGTACTCGTCCATCCCGAGAAGGACAAGGATGGCCTGCTGAAGAAGGCGCAGAACACCCTTGAAAGACTTCGCGAAGGGCTAGTCCAGCACCAGGAAACACTGCGTGAACTGCAAGTGACACGCAAGCTGGCCAGCCAAGCGCATGTGATTGTGACCCAGGTGGTGCACGGCGGTGCCGAGGTGCAACTGGGTGATCGCAAATGGCAGACGATGGAGCGCCTGGGCCCAGGCGTGTTCCGGCTCGTTGAAGACGAGATTGATTACGGGAATGTGATTCCCTGATCGAGCTCAGTCGGCGTTGAGCTTTTCGATGGCCTCGCTTAGCTCCATCCAGCGGTGCTCCAGCGTGTCGACCTCGTCGCTCAGCACTTTGAGGTGCTTGCCTTTTTCGGAGCGAACCGTGGCGGACAGGTCCGTGCGGCCCAAAGACTCTTGCAGTTGATCGCGCTCGGTGGTGGCCGCGTTCATGCGGTGCTCCACCTTTTTAAGATCGGCCTTGAGCGGTTTGGCCTGCTCCTGGCGCTTGAAGCGAGCCTGCTGCAGGGCCTTGCGGTCTTCGCTGGAGGTTTCTTTGGTGCGCTGCTGCTTGACTTGCTGCTTGTTTTGGTCGCGGGCCTGGCGTGCGGCTTGGGCCACTTGACGGCTCTGGTCTTGCAGCCACCGCTGGTAGTCGTCCAGGTCGCCGTCAAAGGGTTCGATCCCGCCTCGGGTTACCAGCCAGAACTCGTCGCACACTTCGCGCAGCAAGGCTCTGTCGTGGCTGACCAGCATGACGGTGCCTTCAAAGCCGTTGAGCGCCATGCTCAGGGCCTCGCGGGTGGTCAGGTCCAAATGGTTGGTGGGCTCGTCCAGCAGCAACAGGTTGGGGCGCTGCCACACAACCAGGGCCAGCACCAGGCGGGCTTTTTCGCCACCGCTCATCAGGCCGACGGCCTGGTTGACCATCTCGCCGGTGAACCGGAAGCTGCCCAGAAAGTCGCGCAGCTCTTGTTCGCGTCCTTGGGGGCCGAGCGTGCGGGCCAGGCGAACCATGTGTTCCAGCGGGCCTTCGTCCAGGCGCAGCACGTCCAGCTCTTGCTGGGCAAAGTAGCCAATGCTCAGGCCCTTGCCTTCGGTGATGGTGCCCGAGATGGCGGGCTGCATGTGCGCCAGCGTCTTGACCAGCGTCGATTTGCCTTGGCCGTTGGCACCCAGGATGCCGATGCGCTGCCCAGGCATGACCGAGCGGTTGATGTTGCGCACGATGACGGTGTCGCCTTCATCGGACTTGTAGCCGCAGACCAGGTCAGACATGGCCAGCATGGGGTTGGGCAGGCTTTGGGGCTCCTTGAATTCAAAGTCAAAATCGGCGGCTGACAGTACCGGGGCGATTTTTTCCATGCGCTCCAGGGCCTTGACCCGGCTTTGCGCCTGCTTGGCTTTGGAGGCCTTGGCCTTGAAGCGCGCGATGAACTTGCTCAGGTGTTCAATGCGGTCTTGCTGTTTGGAGAATGCCGCTGATTGCTGGCTCATGCGTTCTGCGCGCATGAACTCGAACGCGGTGTAGCCGCCGGTGTAGCGGGTCAGCTTGGCCTCGTCCAGGTGCAGGGTGACTTTGGTGATGGCGTCCAGGAACTCGCGGTCGTGGCTGATGACAATCATCGTGCCTTCGTAGCGCTGCAGCCAAGCCTCAAGCCAAACCAAGGCGTCCAAGTCCAAGTGATTGGTGGGCTCGTCCAGCAGCAGCAGTTTGGACGGGCACATCAGCGCACGAGCCAACTGCAGGCGCATGCGCCAGCCGCCAGAGAAGCTGTTCACGGGGGCGTCGAGCTGTTCGCTGGGGAAGCCCAGGCCCAGCAACAGGGCTTGGGCGCGTGCCGGGGCGTCAAAGTGACCGACTTCAGCCAACAGGGCGTGGGCCTCGGCCATGGCATTGCCGTCGCCTTCCTCCTCGGCTTTGGCCAGTTCGGCGCGGGCCTCCATCAGTCGGGCATCGCCTTGCAGAACGTAGTCGGTGGCCGGATCGTCGGTCTCGGGCATGTTTTGTGCCACTTCGGCCATGCCGCCAGCCTTGCGCCATGTGGCCGGGATCTCCACATCGCCTGAATCGGGCTGCAATCGGCCCGCCATCAGTGAGAACAGCGAGGATTTGCCTGCGCCATTGCGGCCAATCAGGCCGACTTTTTCACCCGGGTGAAGGGTGGCATTGGCCTGCTGAAGGACCACTTTGGTGCCACGGCGCAGGGTAATGTTCTTGATGACGATCATGGACGCAGGAGACTCGCTGAGGGGCTGGGTGAGATTGGAAGGTGGGCGCGGGAGTGTAGGGCATGGCGCACTACCGCTGCAAAGCGGTCTCCAACTCTTGCGTGATGGCGACCACCAGGGTGCGAGCCAGGTCGTGTCGGCCGACGCGAGCGGGCAGGTCGGAGCCCGGCACAGAAAAGGCAAAGGCGCTGTCGTCGTCCACCAGCTCCACCACCCGCAGTCGGGGCTGTTTGGCGCGCAAGGTGTCGATCAGTGCGCGGCATGCGGGCTCGTCGGTGGCAACGCTGGTCAGCAACACATCGGGCGTCTGCGTATGCAGCGTGTCACCCAGGGTGTCCAGCGCTTGTTCGATGCTGACGGTGGCATCGACATACATGCCCACGTCATGCAGCAACAAGTGGGCCTGCACGCGGCTGACGTCCTGTTCGTCGACCAGCAACACGCGTCGGCCCACGGCCACCGATATTTCGGGCCGAATGGCCGCGGCGGGTGTCGCGGTGTCGGTGTTATTCGCCGTCGCCAGCGCCAGTGTCAACAACACTTGGGTTCCAACGCTTTGTCGCTGGGGCGCGAAGCCGCTGGCGCTTGCCAGTGTGCTGAACAGCAGCCACTGCAAATCATTGAAGTTTTCGGGTTCTTGCATCCCTTTGATGGGCTGGGCGCGGTGGATGTCGATGGTGAGCATGGGGAAGGGCGGGTTGCCTTCCATGCCGCACCGCAGCTCCACGCGCTGGCCGATGTGCAGCGCGTACTCAATGCCCAGTTCAATCAATTGCTCAAGGACCGCAGGGTTCACATCGGTCTCGAAGGGGCCGCGTGGCCCACTCAACGGGATGCCCAACTGGGTGGCCTTGTCTGCCCACAGGTTCATCGCTTCTTGAATCGCGACGCTCAGATCAAGGCGCTCGGTGACCCAGCTGCCTTCGCCAGCGAGTACGCGTGCGACCTCCTGGATCTGCAAGCCCAGCCGCTCTAGCCGTGCCAACTCGGTCTGCGCGGCTCGCAATTGCGCTGAATCTACAGTGCCCGAGGCATCGGGCGTCAAGCGGGATTGCAAGGAGCACAAAGCCATGGCGAAAGTTTCCCCCACCTTGGCCAGTAAATCCGGCCGCAACTTGGTGCCGACCAGGTGATGGCCTGAATGCTTGGTGTCGTGGGTGGGGTCGCGGGCATCGAACGTCATCTGATTGCTCCTTAATGGTGGTGCGATTGCTTTGGGCTACGCGTTGGTGGCGGCCAGTACTTCCTGCAGGTCGGTCAACCCGGCCAGTACCTTCTCGATGCCGTCCTGGCGTAGCGTATTCATGCCGGACGCCAAGGCATCGGCTTGCAGGACGGACGCACACTCTCGGTGGCGGATGTGGGTGCGCACAGCATCGTCGGCCACCATCAACTCATGGATGCCCAGTCTGCCGTGGTATCCATGGGCGTCGCAATGGTCACAGCCCTGGCTGCGGTAGAGCACGATGCGTCCGTCTGTGGCGCCATAGCGTGTGCGCCAACGGCTCACCAGCGATGCACGACGCTGCACATCGGCCGAGGCGCTGACTCCAAGGTGGTGACAGGCCATGGTATCGAGCTCTTCATCGCTCGCGAATCGGGGCTCTCGGCAATGGGTGCACAGGCGGCGGACCAGTCGCTGGGCCAGGATGGCCAGCAAAGAGTCGGAGAAGTTGAAGGGGTCCAGCCCGATCTCCAGCAGGCGCGTGATGCTCTCGGGCGCCGAGTTGGTGTGCAGTGTCGAGAGCACCAGGTGCCCGGTGAGCGAGGCTTCGACCGCGATGCGTGCCGTTTCTTCAT
>JAZJZP010000421.1:4865-7770 GCA_040389805.1 Pseudomonadota bacterium | reverse complement strand
CGAGACCAAACCCACCAACTGCAGTTCGCCCTCGGTGAGCGTGCCGGTTTTGTCGAAAAACACCTGATCGACCACCGCGAGAGTTTCCAGCGAATCCAGGTGCCTGACCAGAACCCCTTGACGTGCCATGGCGCCCGCCGCTGTCAGCAGGGCGGACGGCGCCGCTAGCGAAAGAGCACAAGGACAGGTCACCACCAGCACCGACACCGCCACCCAGACGGAGCGCGACGGATCGATCCACTGCCAGGCCAAGGCACCACCGGCGGCCAAGGCCAACACCACCCACAGGAAGGGCCCCGCGAAACGGTCGGCGGCCCTCACCCAGCCGGGTTTTTCAGTCAGTGCCT
Organism: Pseudomonadota bacterium; assembly: GCA_040389805.1. Taxonomy (GTDB): domain Bacteria; phylum Pseudomonadota; class Gammaproteobacteria; order Burkholderiales; family Burkholderiaceae_C; genus Aquabacterium. The sequence continues at coordinate 7,423 of JAZJZP010000421.1, read as the reverse complement.
GATGAACCAGGGACACGATTTGTTGATAGCGCGTATCAGGGCCCAGGCGCTCAACCTGCATCCACACGGGTGATCCCAGGTTCAAACTGCCCGCAACCACCATCTGCCCCGACTGCCTGGGCACCGCCCGCGACTCGCCGGTCAGCAAAGCCTCGTCGACTTCGGTATGACCGTGCAAGATTTGCCCATCGGCCGGAAACGCCTGCCCGACCGCCACACGAACATAGTCCCCATGGCGCAAGGTTGAAATGGGAATGGATTCGGTCGTGGCACCCGCCAATTGTTCGGCCAGCGATCCGGCCACCGCCCTGTCAACCGCCTCAGGCAGTCGGGCGCACAGCGACTCCAGTGACTGCGTCACCTTCTCTCTGGCCTGACTCTCCAGCCAGCGCCCCAGTAGAAGGAAGGTCACGAACATGGTCAAAGAGTCGAAATAGGCATCGTGACCGAAGGTGTCCTGGGCTCCGAAGGTGACCCCCATGCTGACGACAAACATGGCCACGACGCCCAGGGCCACAGGCGTATCCATGGCGACCCGGCCCTGCCGTGCCGCGAGCATGGCGCCCTGGATGAACGGGCCACAAGAAAATAGCATGACCGGCAAGGTCAGCACCCAGCAAGCCCAGTTCATCAGCCGCCAGATGTCCGATGGGATCTCTTGGGGGCCCGCGACGTACTGGGCGGTGGTGAGCATCATCACCTGCATCATGCAAAAAGAGGCGACCACCAGGCGCCACAGCAGCTTGCGACGCTCCTTCAGGCGCTCGTTGCCGGCGCGGGCGGCAGCATCGGGCCAGGCTCGGTAACCCACGTGCTGCACCGCCGCCACCAGATGGGACAAGCTCACCCGTTGAGGATCCAGCAAGATGCGCGCACGCTGGGTCGCCGCCTGCACCTGCACTTCACGCACGCCATCAACGCGCATCAAAGCGTCTTCGATGGTGATGGCGCAGGCGGCGCAATACATGCCTGCCAGCCCCAGTCCTATGCGGCGAGCCCCATCGGCTTGGGGCCGCTCAAGCTCACATTGCGCCAGCAAAGCCGGGTCGTCCAAACCCGCAACCTGTGCGGCGTTGAGTGCCGAAATGACGGGGGGGGAATCGTTCGAAAGGAGGTCTGACACTGCAATAATGACCACTCAAAGACAGCGCTACAGCCAGGGTGCCCCCTGACAAGGATCAATGCGAATGAGCGAGATTGTGTTTCAAGAACAGCGCCGCCATGTGAAATCCAGCCAAGGATTCCTCAGCGCCATTTGTCTGACCCTGTTGGCCTGCACCTCGGTGCGGGCTCAAGAAGGTCCCCAACATCTGCCGACCATCATCTTGGGGGCCAGCTTCTACAACATCAAAGCGGAAGTGGCTCAGACACCGCAAGAACACCAGATCGGGCTGATGCACCGCACGAGCATGCCCACCAATGAGGGCATGCTGTTCATCTTTGAACGCGCAGGCCAGCAGTGCTTCTGGATGAAAAACACCTTGATCCCGTTGGCCGTCGCGTTCGTAGACGACGATGGGGTCATCGTGAACCTGGATGAAATGAAGCCAGAGACACTCAACCCGCATTGCTCGACCAAACCGGTTCGCTTCGTGCTCGAAATGAACACCGGTTGGTTCACAAAACGGGCCATCAAAAGCGGCACCAAACTCAAGGGCGAGGTCTTTTCCAGCAAACCTTGAGTCGTGGGGGAGCGATCAACGCGTTTTTGCGGCGATCTTTTCCTTGAGTTGCGCCAACACGGTCAGCGCAGCCTCTCTCCCCGCCAAAATCGACAAGCGGCGCGAACCAAAGTCGCCGCTGCCGATGCCCGCCAATTTGGGGATCATTACTACATCGGCATCCTGTAGCTCATGCTGACTGATGCTGTGCCCCATGATGCTGAAGGTTTGCAGCAGGATGTCGACAAAGCCCTTGGTGGGCTGACCTTCCGGGATGGCCGAAATATCCACCGCAATGATCAGGTCGGCCCCCATCATGCGCGCGTATTTCACGGGTACTGGCGAGACCAAACCACCATCCACGTACTCGTGCCCTGCGATTTTGACGGGCTCAAACACACCCGGCACGGAGCTCGACGCCCGCACGGCAATCCCAGGGTCGCCGCGCCTGAACAAGATGGGTTGGCCGTTTTTCAGGTCCGTGGCCACGATGCCCAAGGGCAGACGCATCTGCTCGATTTGCTGCCCGCCGGTGAACCCCCGCACATACTTGGCGAGGGCTTCGCCCTTCATCAAGGACCGCCCAGGGAACATCCAGTCGGTCAGCGATGACTCGTCCATCGTCATCGCCATGGACCCCAGCTCGATCGGGGTTTTGCCCGCAGCGTAGAGCGCGGCCACCACGCTACCGGCCGACGTGCCCACCACCAAGTCCGGCTTGATGCCCTGCTCTTCAAGCACCTGCAGCACGCCAATGTGCGCAAAACCGCGGGCAGCACCGCCGCCCAATGCCAGCCCGATCCGGGGAGGACGCGGCGCAGGCTTGATCACCACCACTGGGGGAGCGCTCACGACGGGTGGCGCCGGCGGCGTTGCGCAAGCCGACAGAACGATGAT
>JAZJZP010000421.1:0-4855 GCA_040389805.1 Pseudomonadota bacterium | reverse complement strand
CTTGCCGGAATAAACAATCTCAAAAAATGTTCTTTTCATTTATATAGAAGCTTTTTACAGTACAGCCTTCCCAACCCTGCCTGGCATCTTTGCGGGCACGATCAGAAAGCTGAAGTATTTCAATGGTGCTCGATTGGACAGTCGTTGCCGCAGGTGCGGGAGTAGGCTCGATTGTGGGGCTGACCGGGGTCGGCGGCGGTTCATTGATGACACCCCTGCTCATTTCGGTGTTTCACCTCGACAAAGCCGTGGCCATTGGCACCGACCTGTGGTTTGCGGGCCTGACCAAGGTGTCGGGCTCGATCGCCCACCAACGTGAAGGGCATGTCGACTACCACATCGTCAAAAAATTACTCACCGGCAGCATCCCGGCGTCGATCCTGACCTTGGTCTTCATGCACTGGCAAGGCATCACGAAAAGTGGCCAGAGCACCCTGGCCTTTGCTCTTGGCATCGCCTTGTTGCTGACCGCCGTCACCGTGGCCTTTCGCCCGGTATGGCACCGCGTCGGCATTTGGTTGGAGCGCTGGATCACCCGTGAGAGCCGCCCCACCTTGACCGTGCTGTGTGGCGCCATCCTGGGTGTGCTGGTTTCATTGAGCTCCATTGGCGCCGGCGCATTGGGCGCCACCATGATCCTGCTGCTGTATCCACGTCTGGACATGAAGCGCCTGGTGGGCAGCGACATTGCCCACGCAGTGCCGCTGACCATCGTGGCAGGCATTGGACACGCATCATTAGGAAACGTGGATTGGTTGCTTTTGATTGAGTTGCTAGTAGGGTCACTGCCCGGTATTTGGATTGGCGCCAAACTGACCAAGCATTTGCCTGAGACAATCACGCGTTTTGCACTGTGCATCTGCTTGGTTGTGGCCGCCAAGAAGATTTTGCTGAGCGCTTGATTCCCGATCAGGGTGCGCGGTACAGCTAACCACTGGTGCTGCAACCCTATTTTTTGACACATTGACACCCGGTTTAGTCGCCGAGTTGACGCCATGTATCAGTACACCGAATTTGACAAACAGTTCGTCCGCCAGCGTGCGGCCCAGTTCCGCGATCAGTTGGATCGCAACTTGGCTGGCAAGCTGGGCGACGAAGAGTTCCGCCCGCTGCGCCTGCAAAACGGCTGGTATGTGCAACGCCACGCCCCCATGCTGCGTGTGGCCGTGCCCTATGGTGAGATGTCGTCCCGGCAAATCCGCCAACTGGCCCGCATTGCGCGCGAGTTTGACCGCGGCTACGCCCACTTCACCACGCGCCAGAACGTCCAGTACAACTGGATCCCTCTGACCAAGAGCGCCGATGTGATGGACCTGCTGGCTGAAGTGAACATGCACGGCATCCAGACCTCGGGCAATTGCATCCGCAACATCACGGCCGACGCCATGGTGGGCGTGGCCGAAGACGAAATCATCGACGCCCGCCCCTACTGCGAAGTGCTGCGCCAGTGGTCGACCCTGCACCCCGAGTTCGCCTTCCTGCCCCGCAAGTTCAAGATTGCGGTGAGTGGTGCCACGGAAGACCGTGCGGCCACGTATTGGCACGACATCGGCCTGCACCTGGTCAAGAACGACGCGGGTGAGGTCGGCTTCAAGGTGCTGGTCGGTGGTGGCATGGGCCGCACGCCAGTGATTGCCACCGAGATCAACGCGTTTGTGCCTTGGCAACAAATTTTGGTCTACATCGAAGCCATCGTGCGCGTGTACAACCGCTATGGTCGCCGCGACAACATGTACAAGGCGCGCATCAAGATTTTGGTGAAGGCCGAGGGCCAAAAGTTCTTTGACCAGGTCAATGCCGAGTTCAACAACATCTTGACACGAGACGTGGACGGTGGCGCCCACCTGATTCCGCAAGCCGAGTTTGACCGCGTGGCAGCCAGCTTCACCTTCCCTGCGTCAGTACAAGCGCACGCCGCGGCCAGCAATGGCGCCCCGGCCGACGCCCCCGTGGCGTTCAGCAAATGGCTGGAGCGCAATGTGCGCGGCCACAAGGTGGCGGGTTATAAAAACGTCACCCTGTCGGTCAAGCGCGTGGGCCAAGCCCCTGGCGATGCCACCGATGCCCAGATGGACGCCATCGCGGACATCGCCGACCAGTTCAGCTGCGGCGAGATTCGGGTCTCGCATGACCAGAACGTGTTGTTGCCCTTTGTGCGCGAAGAAGACCTGTACGCCGTCTGGCAAGCCGCCAAGGCCGCCAGCTTTGCCTCGCCCAACATTGGCCTGCTGACCGACATGATCGCCTGCCCAGGCGGCGACTTCTGCGCCTTGGCCAATGCGCGCTCCATCCCGATCGCCAACGACCTGATCGCCCGCTATCAAGACCTGGACGAGCTGTACGACATCGGCGACATCGACCTGCACATCAGCGGTTGCATCAACTCCTGCGGCCACCACCACAGCGGCCACATCGGCATCTTGGGCGTGGACAAAGATGGCAGCGAGTGGTACCAGATCACGCTGGGTGGCTCCGATGGCTCGGCCCACGCCCCCACCAGTGCAACCGGCAAGGTGATTGGCCCCTCGTTTGCTGCCGATGAAGTTGCCGACGTGATCGAAGCCGTGATTGAAACCTACCGTGGCCAGCGCGCGGCCAACGAGAAGTTCATTGACACCGTGACTCGTGTTGGACTCGACCCGTTCAAGAACGCCGCCAACGCCGTGCGTCGCAGCACCGCAAAGCAAGCCGCCTGACCCGTCGCCAAGGACTACCAACATGAAATTCATCGACACCAACAACAACCAGTGGCGCACGGCTGGCGGCGAAGACGGCCCGATCTCGCACCCGCCCATCGTGGCCAATAGCCTGTTAACGCTGGGCCAATGGCACGCCGTGCGCGAGCAATGGCCTGCAGGCAAGGCGGTGGGCGTGATCCTCCCCAATGACGCGGACATCGAAGTGCTGGAGGCCGACGTGGCCAAGCTGTCCCTGGTGGTGCTGCAGTTCCCCAAGTGGGTGGACGGCCGCGCTTACAGCCAGGCCCACATCCTGCGCTCACGTTACCGCTTTGGCGGCGAGATCCGCGCCACTGGCGAAGTGCTGGTCGACATGATGCCGCTGCTGGCCCGCTCCGGCTTTGACGCAGCCGTGCTGCGCCACGACCAAGACCGCGCCGCCGCAGAGCGCGCCCTGGGCTTCTTTGCGGCCCGCGGCCACTACCAAGGCGACATCCAACAAACCAAACCGGTGTTTGCACGATGAGCGCCATTGCCCTGTACGCCAAGGCCAGCCCCGACTTTGACGCCAAGCTGGCCGCCACGGTCGAGCTGCTTAAAGCCGCCGCGACCGAGTTCCCCGGCAAAATCGTCCAGGCCACCAGCCTGGGGGTCGAGGACATGGTCGTCACCGACCTGATCGCCAAGCATCAGTTGCCGATGGCCATTGGCACCTTAGAGACCGGCATGCTGCATGAGCAGACCGTGGCCCTGATCGGCACCATCGAGTCCACCTATGGCTTGAAGGTCGAGGTCTACCGCCCGGTCAATGAAGTGGCCATCGAGTTCGTTCGCAAGAACGGCGACAAGGCCATGTACGAGAGCCTCGAATTGCGCAAAGCCTGTTGCGGCATCCGCAAGCTGGAGCCGCTGGGCCGCATGCTGGCCGACCGCAGCGCCTGGGTCACCGGCCTGCGCCGCGAGCAGTCCAACAACCGCGCCGAAGCTTCCATGCGCGAGCTGGACGACAAAGGACGCACCAAACTCAACCCCTTGACCGACTGGACTTGGGGCGATGTGTGGCACTACGTGTCACTGAACAAGGTCCCCTACAACCCGCTGCATGACGAGTTCATGCCCAGCATTGGCTGCGCCCCCTGCACGCGAGCCATCGCCGTGGGCGAAGACTTCCGCGCTGGCCGCTGGTGGTGGGAGGACGAGAAAGCCAAAGAATGCGGTCTGCACGTCCACCAGGACGATGCCCCGGCTGTGTCGATGATTGGATCCCAACAGTAATCATGAACGTGAACGCAAACCAACTCCTGGCGGATGTCGATTACCGCCACCTCGACGCCCTGGAAGAAGAAGCCATCTTCATCCTGCGCGAAGTCGCGGCCAGCTTTGAGCGCCCTGCACTGCTGTTTTCCAGCGGCAAGGACTCGTGCGTGGTACTGCACTTGGCCGAAAAAGCCTTCAAGATGAAAAAGGCCGACGGCGGCTTTGAGGGCAAATTGCCCTTCCCGCTGCTGCATGTGGACACCGGCCACAACTTCCCTGAAGTGATCGAGTTCCGCGAAAAGCGCGTCGCCGAAATGGGCGAACGCCTGATCGTGGCGCACATGGACGAGTCCATCAAACGCGGCACCGTGCGCCTGGCCCACCCACTGGAATCACGCAACGGCCACCAAACGGTGACGCTGTTAGAGGCCATCGAAGAAGGCCGCTTTGACTGCCTGATGGGCGGCGCCCGTCGTGACGAAGAAAAAGCGCGCGCCAAAGAGCGCATCTTCAGCCACCGCGACAGCTTCGGCCAATGGCAGCCCAAGGAACAACGCCCTGAGCTGTGGAACCTGTTCAACACCCGCATCAAACCGGGCGAGCACTTCCGCGCCTTCCCGATCAGCAACTGGACCGAGTTGGACGTGTGGCTCTACATCGCTAGAGAAAACATCCCGCTGCCCAACATCTACTTCAAGCACGAACGCCAGGTCATTCGGCGCAAGGGTCTGCTGGTCCCGCTGACCGACGTGACACCCGCGTTGCCAGGCGAAACCGTTGAAACGGCAGTAGTGCGCTTTCGCACCGTGGGCGACATGACCTGCACCTGCCCCGTTGAAAGCGATGCCGCCAACCCGGCCGACATCGTGGCCGAAACACTGCTCGTGACCGTGAGCGAGCGTGGCGCCACCCGCATGGAC
>JAZJZP010000420.1:0-2178 GCA_040389805.1 Pseudomonadota bacterium | reverse complement strand
CAGGGCTGGGATGTGCCCGCCACCCACAGCCGATTGCTTGATGCCTTGCAGGCCATGGACATGCCCGTCTGCGCCGAGCGCACCGTGGCCCAGGGGGCCGAGGGGCCGCAGGGTTTGGTGGTCTTTCACCAGGCCATCGGGGCGCGGCGCGACCAGTTGCCTTTCGACATCGATGGCGTGGTCTACAAGGTCAACAGCCGGGCCTTGCAAGAGCAACTCGGCTTTGTCACCCGCGAGCCCCGCTGGGCCGTGGCCCACAAATACCCGGCGCAAGAGCAACTCACCCAGGTCGAGGCCATTGACATCCAGGTGGGCCGCACCGGCAAGCTCACTCCCGTGGCGCGCCTCAAACCCGTGTTTGTCGGGGGCGTGACCGTCACCAATGCCACCTTGCACAACCTGTTTGAACTGCGCCGCAAGCGCGTGCGGGTAGGCGATACCGTCATCGTGCGCCGCGCCGGCGATGTCATCCCCGAGGTGGTGGGCGTGGTCTCGCAAGGGCCGCGGGCCCGGTATGTGCCGAACTTCACGATGCCCCGGCAATGCCCGGTCTGCGAGAGCACCGTGTTGCGCGAGCCGGGCGAAGTCAACCACCGATGCTCCGGCGGACTGTTCTGCCCGGCACAGCGCAAACAGGCCTTGCTGCATTTCGCACAGCGCCGCGCCGTCGAGGTCGATGGTCTGGGTGAAAAGCTGGTCGACCAACTTGTTGACAGCGGTTTGGTGCGCATCTTGCCCGATCTCTACAAACTGGGCTTGGCCAAGCTCGCGGTGCTGGAGCGCATGGCGGACAAGAGCGCCCAAAACATCGTCTCGGCGCTCGAAAAAAGCAAGCAGACGACCTTGCCGCGCTTCTTGTATGGCCTGGGCATTCGCCATGTCGGCGAGGCCACCGCCAAAGACCTGGCCAAACATTTTGGACAGCTGGATGCACTGATGGATGCGACCGAAGAGCAATTGCTGGCCGTCCGGGATGTCGGTCCGGTGGTGGCGCACAGCATCCGCACTTTCTTTGACCAGCCGCACAACCGCGAGGTGGTTGAGCAATTGCGCGCGGTCGGCATCACCTGGCCGGAACACGCGCCCACGCAGACCTCCCAAGAGGCCTTGCCGCAAGCTGGCCGCACCTTTGTACTGACCGGCACCTTGCCGACCCTGAGCCGTGAAGACGCCAAAGCGATGATCGAAGAGGCGGGCGGCAAAGTGGCGGGGTCTGTGTCCAAAAAAACCACCTACGTGGTGGCTGGTGCCGAGGCTGGCAGCAAGCTCGACAAAGCCCAGGCGCTGGGCGTGACCGTGATCAGCGAAGACGAACTGCTGGCCTTGCTGAAAGCCTCAAAGGAGTAGCCATGGCGGTGCGTGAGATTCTCAAAATGGGCGACCCCAGATTGCTTCGGGTGGCCCAGCCTGTTGGGCAGTTCAATACGCCCAAGTTGCACGCCTTGATTGCCGACATGTTGGACACCATGGCGATGGCCCAAGGAGCAGGCCTGGCCGCGCCCCAAATTGGCGTTGACCTGGCGGTCGTGATCTTTGGTGGGACGCGCTCCGAGCGCTACCCTGACGCGCCCCCCGTGCCACTGACCGTGCTCATCAACCCGACGATCACCCCCTTGTCTGCCGACGAAGAAGACGGCTGGGAGGGCTGCCTGTCGGTGCCCGGCTTGCGCGCAGTGGTGCCCCGTTGGTCACGCATTCGCTATACCGGCGTTGACGTTCAAGGCCAGCCCATTGATCGTGAAGCTGAAGGCTTTCACGCCCGCGTGGTGCAACATGAATGTGACCACCTGATGGGCCAGCTCTACCCGATGCGCGTGCGAGACTTCTCGCAGTTTGGCTACACCTCGGTCTTATTCCCGGGTTTGGACCCGGCGGCCGACGACTGAGCCTGCGTCCTTGTCCGCGCCGAGGTCTGACGGCGCACAATCACCGTCATGAGCCACACCATCACGTCGGCCTTCATCCTGTTATTGCTGGTGCTGGATCCCTTTGGCACCCTGCCGGTGTTCATCTCCGTGATGGGCGGGGTGGCCCCGAATCGCCGCGTGTGGGTCGCTCTGAGAGAGGCCTGCGTGGCCTTTGTTGTCTTGCTGGCCTTCATGCTCGGTGGCGACACCTTTCTCAAGCTGATGCGCTTGTCCGAGCGCTCACTGGAGGTGGCTGGTGGTGTGATCTTGC
>JAZJZP010000419.1:1061-13803 GCA_040389805.1 Pseudomonadota bacterium | reverse complement strand
GAAGGACTCACCGCCAGTTGCTTCTTTTCAAACCCTAGTTTTCCGGAACAGTTTGAGATGAATATGCGTGGCTTTGCGCAATACCACTCCACGGCTGAGAAACGTTTTTTGGGGGCGGTGGTGCCCGCTAGTTTCTTGTTCGCGACGCCTGAGTCGAGCTTGAAGGTGGCGCTGGACACGCTGTCGAGTCATCCCAACGTGGGGCCCTTCATCGGCAAACAGTTGATCCAACGCTTGGTCACCAGCAACCCCAGTCCTGCGTATGTGGGTCGGGTCGCTCAGGCGTTCAAGTCATCTGATGGCAGTCTGAGGTCGATGGTATCGGCCATCTTGCTCGACCCAGAGGCGCGCGACCTGTCGGCGCTGGACAGCGATCGTTTTGGCAAGGTGCGTGAGCCCATCTTGCGCCTTTCGGCTCTACTGCGCGCCTTTGATGCCCGTTCAGAAAGTGGCATGTACTTGATCACCACCACCAGTGACCCGGGTGATTCACTCGGCCAGTCGGCCTTGTCGGCGCCTTCGGTGTTCAATTTTTTCCGGCCCGGATATGTCAAGCCGGGCTCTCAGTCGGCAGCTCTGAAGTTGGTGACGCCTGAGTTGCAGATCGCCACAGAGACCAGCGCTGCGGGCTACGTTAATTTCATGACTCGCTTTATGTGGAGTGGCACGGGGCGCAATGGCTTCGCAAACCAAGCCAAGAAGGCCGATATCCAGCTTGACTTCAACGTCAATCCAGCCAGTCCTTGGTACACCCTGGCCGATGATCCGGTCGCGCTGGTGGAGGAGATCAATCAACGGTTGATGGTTGGGGGCATGCCGGCAGGCCTGAAGGCCGAGATTACTCAAGCGATTGCTTCACTGGACTTCAGGGTGCTGCCTTCGCCAACGGCGGCGCAAGTCGTTGAGACACGCCAACACCGTCTTTGGTCAGCGTTGTTGCTGACGGTGGTGTCGCCCGAATTCCAGGTGCAGAAATGAACAACTCGATGTCTGACCATTTATCACCTGCTGCTCGCCGCTTGTTTTTGAAGCAGGCCGGGGCGTTGTCAACGTTGGGTGCGGGTGCTCCGTTGGCCATGAGCCTTGCTGCCGCCAGCGCCGTCGCGGCCGCCTCCGCAACGGACTACCGAGCGTTGGTGTGCATTTTTTTGCAGGGCGGCAACGATGCGTTCAATACGGTGCTGGCCACCGATGACGCCTCTTGGAGCAGCTACACCGCCGTGCGCAATCAGCAACCCGATTCGATTGCCCTGTTGCGCAACGCGACGGCGGATCGCCGCACCAGAGTGGGATCTCCTGCCTGGCTTGGGGGCGTGCTGCCGATCTCAGCTGCGCACGCACAAGCTGGCCGCAGCTTCGCGCTGCATCCCATGCTGAGTGACCTGCAGGGACTATTCACCACCAGCCGCCGGTTGGCCGTTCTGGCCAATGTGGGTCCGTTGGTCGAGCCGTTGACCAAGGCCAGCTATCAAAATAGCCAGGCCCGTAAGCCCAAGAAGCTGTTTTCGCACAACGACCAGCAAAGCACGTGGATGGCCCTGGCGCCCGAAGGCGCGGCTGTCGGCTGGGGTGGGCGTTTGGCCGATGCCATGGGCAGTGGTAATGGCGCCAGTTTGTTCACGGCGATGTCTGCCAGCGGTGACTCGGTGTGGTTGAACGGCCAGACCGTCCGTCAATATCAAGTGAGTCCGGCAGGGCCCATACGGTTGGGGACAGAGTCTGATTCAAAAGGCATTGGGCGTGTGTATGGCTCTGATGTGGTCGGTGCCGCCCTGGAGCGCATCTTGGTGGGCACTCGCGACCACCACGTGATGGCCGCCGACCTGGCTTCAGTTGCGCGGCGAAGTCAGCAGGCGGAGCGAATCTTGTCAGCGGCCTTGCCCAGTGCAGCGTTGGTTCCTTATGGACCGGCCAGTGCGTTGCAGTACACCACCGTTGCCGGCGGGCGGGCGAACAATCCCCTGGCGCAGCAACTGCAAATCGTGGCACGCACCATTGCTGCGCAAGGCGCCCTGGGGGTTAAGCGGCAGGTTTTCTTTGTGTCGATGGGGGGCTTTGATACCCACAACGATCAGAACCGAAGCCATTCGGACCTCATGGCCAGGCTCAATCATGGACTGAAGTATTTTGATTCGGCGTTGGTGGCGATGGGTGTGGCGTCACAGGTCACCACCTTCACTGCCTCCGACTTTGGCCGCACCTTCACCAGCAACGGTGATGGTTCGGACCATGGCTGGGGCGCCCATCACTTGGTCATAGGCGGATCCGTGCAGGGGGGGGATGTCTATGGCAGCTTTCCTGTACTGGCCAAGAAGAACCGTCGGGACAACGAATTCGATGCCAGCCCGGATCAGATCAACAACGGCATCTTGTTGCCCAAGGTCTCTGTTGATCAGTATGGTGCGGTGCTGGGTAAATGGTTTGGTTTGAGTCAAGGACAACTCACCGACGTTTTTCAAAATCTGCCCAACTTCTCTGGACAGGATGCATTGAACTTCATGAAAGCCTAGTGGTCTTCATGCCGATGTCATCTTGGGAGGCCAACATGCGGTCATGACCAATGTTTCTCGCACGCGGGCTCTCAAGGCGACTGTATTTCCGGCGCTGGATGGGCTTCGGGCGGTGGCCGCACTCAGCGTGTTCGTGCACCACATCTACCAGCAGTTTTCCGACCAGTGGACTGGTCCGATTTTTGGTGCGGTGATGAGCCACTTGGGGCCCTGGGGTGTGTCGATGTTTTTTGTGCTGAGTGGATTTTGTATCCACTGGGCACGGTTGATGGACGCAGATCGAGGGCGTCGGTTTCAACTGAAGGCATTTGCGACGCGGCGGTTTTTCAGAATCTATCCCGCATTTGCAGTGTGCGTCCTGCTGTCGTTTGCCTTAGGTCGCTGGCACAGTTCGCACTTGATTGAAGCTGCTTCGGACAGTTCGGTGATTGCTCACTTGAGCTTGGTGAGCAGTTTTTTTGTGCAGCACCGCGTTGCTGTCAACAACGTTCTGTGGTCGGTGGTGGTGGAATGCCACTTCTACGTCGTGTACGGCCTGCTATGGCGTTACTTTGATCGGCCACGCAATACCGCCATGTTGACGGGGGTTGCGGTACTGGTCAGTGTGTTGACCTATGGGGCGTCAGTGACCTTGGTTCCTCAGGGGCCGACTCGTGTGCTGTTGCAAAGTACCTTTTTGGCCAGTTGGTGGACCTGGTGTTTGGGGGCGCTGGTGGCCGAGTGGATTCATCACGCGCCGCCCTTGTTGGCTGATGGGGTTCGAGCGAACCGTGTCGTGCTCCTGGTGAGTTTTCTACTGTCCTTGTTGATCGGGTTGTTGCCCCACCCGTTTGATATACACGGACGACGATTTGTGCTCCCCGTGATTGCGGCGGTGTTCTTGATGTGCCTGCTTCGTGATGAACACGATTACCGATGGGCCAGCCCGATGCTGACTTTAGGCACCATGTCGTACTCGTTATACCTGTTTCATCCCGTGGCGATTTGGCTGGGTTTGCAACTGATGACCGGGGCGCTGCCTGCTGTCGCGGTTATGTTGGTGACAGGCTTGGCATTGACTGCCTTGAGTTATCGTTTTTTCGAAAAGCCAGGCATGGCCATGGGCAAGCGCTTGCTTGCAACATGACAGTTCATGGCTGTTTGCTGTGTTCTCTCACCTTAAGAACGATCATGTACTCATAGATGGCACGCAGCACCGCATAGGTGAATCCCGACTGCCCATCCAGGAAGCCCCGTTTCCCGACATACAGCACCAAAAACATCACCAGGGGCCTGAATGGCAGGCGGTAGTACAGCTCCTTTTGATGGAAGCGCCTGACGTTCATGTCTTTGGCCGTCAATGCCTTGAGCAGGCTGAAGTTTTGGCCGCCCTTCGAGTTCTCGATGATCTGATTGGCCTCGAAGGTGCTGTACGAGTTGTGTTTCTCGAACCAGAATCGAATGCCCTTGCTGAAGGGATAATGATCGAAGTGTTCTGCAATGTCACCCACCGGTCCATCGACCTTTGAAACCGGGTTGGTCAGCCGCTCATACCTCATGCGTGAAGGCCTGAACAGTCTGATGTTGAAGGGCGATGGAGTCACATGCTTGAGCCATGTCCCAAACAGATAGTCACGCCGTCTGATCCGAAAGGCTGCATGCGATCCTGGCGATTTGATGGCTTCTTGCATGGCACGCACCAACTCCGGGGTGACTCTTTCATCCGCATCGCTGTAGTACACCCATGGGTGCTTGAACGGGATGTTTTCAAGGCCCCAGTTCTGGTGCGATGACCAGTTGTCAAAGGGGCGTTCGGTCACCTTGGCGCCATACTGATGGGCGATCGATGCGGTGGCATCGGTGCTCATTGAATCGTAGACATGGATGTCATCAGACCACCCCATGGTGTCCAGGCATCCCGGTAAGTCCTGCTGCTCGTTCTTCGTCAATATGAGAACCGAAATGCCACTCATCGCTTTGCCTTTTCTTGCGATCTATTGCCAACCCGCTTGACCGGAACGCCGGCCCATACGGCCCAAACGTCCGTCAAAGATTTAGACACCACACCGCGTGCAGCGATCACCGATCCTTCGGCTATGACCACTCCGGGGCATACAAAGCTTTGAGCGCACAACCAAGCATGTCGTTTGATGGTGATCGGCGAGGTCGTCAATTGCATATTGACGCTGTTGAAATCATGGCTACCGGCGCACAGGTAAGTGCCTTGAGAGATCACGGCATACGACTCAATGTGGATCTTGTCCATGCTGTAGATAACAGCGCCCTCGCCAATGCCGACAAAGCTGTCGATGGTCAGGTTCCAGGGGGCCCACACCTTGACGGACGGGTGAATATGAACGTGCTCGCCGAGGCGGGCGCCGAACGCCCTCAACAAGGTGCGACGCCAGGCGTGCATCACTCGCGGAGTGGGGCGGAACAGCAACAGCCAGGTGATGTCCCAAAGCTGGCGGGTCAATCGTTGCCTGAGCGAGAACGATGGAGAGGTGTAGGAGTCACGGCCTTCGAGAATCATGGCGTCATTGTCTTGGCGGAATATGACAAGATGCCACGCGGGGGCTTAAGCCAAGGCCCGTCCTTTGAGCAATAGCCAACCATAGTGAATGCCAGCATAGACCGCGCAATACAGCACCAGACGTTGTGGAAGGTCCCGTGTGTAAAAGCCGATATGAAACACCAAGGACTCACCGCCCAGGCCGTAGATGAAAATGATCCAGGTGGAGCCCATGACCATGGGTGCGATGTCAAAGCCACCCCCTGGCCTTGAAAATCCATCCAGTACGACGTAGCTGGGGAGCAGGATCAAAGCCACGACCAATGGTGCCCAGCCAAGACCGCACAGTGCAATGACATGGCCCCAGATGGATCCTGTCGCGTAACCTCCCAAGGTTCCGTCGGGCCCTTCAGTGAGGTAGCGATTGAAGTCGCCAAAGGTGAACCTCAGGTCGTTTTTCTGGATCTTGATGTCCAGTGCATCGAGAGCAGGCTGCGGCAGCGTCGCCAGCAACATGTCTCCGGTCAGGTCCCAGATCTGTTGGCGTTCTGCCTCTGTGGTGGTCGTGGCCACAAAGATGTTGTTGTCATGGAACTTGGTTTCGGAAAAGCGGGATATGACTGGGCTGGCCAGATAGGTTTCGTCGTAGCGTTTGAGTTTGGCAGCATCCAAGGCATCCTTTTGGTATTGCTCAAGACGTGGACGATCCGTCAGCGTGCGCAAGGTCTCTTCAATCAGCTCAAGCGGTTTGAGGGTTTCAATTTTGTCCCGGTTGATCACCATGGCGATGGCCAGCTGGGAGAACAACACCGTGGCCACCGATGTCGCCACGGTCAAGGCAATCAGCCGCGCAATGGTCCTGCGAGTGATGGGGGTTGAATCTTGAAAGGAATAACAAGCCAGCCTGGACGGGGCCGATGGCCATGAGCTGGCGGCTATTGCGCACCATGGCGATCAGCACCAACAGGGCTACATAAGCCAATAGGAGTGGTGCTTGTTTTTTGATGTCGCAATACGCTTGACCGTAGCGCCGGTGATAAATCGGTATTAGAAAGGGCATGTAGGTCATGAAGGCGAGGGCCTGAAAGGCTTTGCCACCCACATCACCGGTGGCGATGCCCCCAGCCGTGGCTGTGGAAATCGCGCCAAGCAACGCCATCAACCAAATGGTGCCGATCGGCGGTACTGACAGAGCCCCCATCGGAGTCAGTACCTTGGTGGCAATGATCTTGCTGATCGATTTCGTGAGTGCCAAGTGGCGATGGACCCAATGGGTTCCAACGGCGAGTACTTGCACCGCAGCCAGAACGCCAAAGGTCACCACGGGCCAGCGTAGCAATTGGATGAAAGACGTCCAACCCAAGGTTTGTGCCACCAGCGCTGCATATTGCGTGGTCACGCAAAGTCCAAGCACCGCCAGCGATGAAATGGGGTAGTCACGCGGGGCCCCAGAGCGCCACAGGTATTGAAAAACCAAGGAAGACGACAAGGCCACCAGTGCGACGCAATTGAGGTTGTCGACGCTGGAGTCAATGCAAACTTGGCACACCACGCACAGCAGGCAGAGGGCTTGCAGTAGCCCAAAAAACAGATCGCTCTTCGTCCAAGTGAAGGACGCAGAGAGGGGTGTGGGATCTTGACGTGATTGTTCTGGCATGGCTTCAACCAATGGCCAAGCGCTTGAAAACGGCTTTGCAGAGGTCCTGGTTCCCCACCTGATTGCTCAGCACGCGGCGCTGCCCTGCCAGTCGGATTTCTTCTCTTTTGGCTGGATTTGAGAGCAGTGCTTTGCACAGCGTGGCGCACTCTTGAGCGCTGGACCAGAGGGCTGCTTCTTTTCCTTCGATGTAGAGCTGCTGGTGTTCGTCTGTGCGCTCGGCACACAGCAGTCCTCCGGCGGCGGGGATCTCCATCGTGCGGGTGGTGTGTTGATCTCGGTTGCCTTTGGACAGCATGCCGATGCAGATCTTGGCGCCTCGAATCGCATCAACATAGTCTTGCCCGGACAGGCTGGCGCCGCGCCAATACGGCTGGAGAATGGACCAGACCGGAGAGCTTTGCCAGTTGTCGCCCCAGATGGCCGGTTTGAGGCCTTGCACGATCAGGTCGCGCAAGAAGAGGTCGCGGTCTTCACCGTTGATGCGACGGCCAATGAAGGCGATGTCGCTGAGATGAGCCGGGTCGATGGGCCGTTCAGGCTTGATCGGGCGGTGTGCGACTTCGTCATAACTCATCCAAACGCGCAGGACGGCGAGGTTGATGTGGCGTACGACAACGCAGAGGTCGTAACCGGGGAGGGCGTCTTTCAGTGTCATGAAGCGAGCGCCATCACGCGTCCCAGTGGGGTCGTCGTGGTTAAACAGCACGAGGTGCTGGCACTGCCGCTGGAGGTGTGCAAGTGCATCTCTGCTGAGCAGCTCGCCGTTGTCCACCCAGCAAATGTCATAGCGGAGCTCGGGCGCCAGCGCATTGAGAAGCCAACGCGTCACCACACGGCGCAAGAGCAGGTAGCCAGTGCGGTAGTGCAGGGCGCCGAGCAGGCCTCGGGTGTGTCCTTGTACGGCCTCATAGGGGTCGTGCAGGTCGACCTCACAGCCCAGCCTACGAAGCGCTTCTGCGCGATGGCGAGCGGTTGAGGATGGGTGGGTTGCGCCCAGGTATAGCACTCGCATGTCAACGGCTCACGATGCTTTGGTAGGTGGACAGCGCTTGCTCGCCATAGTCACGCCAACCACCTGCGTCTTGTACTCTGAGCAGGGATTTTGTGCTCATGGCGGCACGCAAGGCGGGGTCATCGGCCAGCATTTGGAGGCGATGGGCGATGGCGTCGCTTTGCCGAACTGGCACGATAAAGCCTTCTTCTTCATCGTCGAACAGGTCTTGGGCGCCGGTGTTTTCGGTGCCAATCACGACGCAACCACAGGCCATGGCCTGCGCTTGAACCAGCGCCAAACCCTCTTGAACACTGGCCAGCACCATGACATGGCTGCGGCTCATCCAGTCTTTCAGTTGCGGTTGAGGAACATGGCCGAGCAGTTGAATGTCATCGGACCAGAGGCCATGTGACTTCATGCGCTCAATGAACAAGGGGGAGGCGGTGCCGGCAAAGGTGAGTGACTTTTTCGGATGCCTCAGCTTTTGGTACGCCTGAAGTAGGTAGGGGATGCCTTTGTTGAGGTTCATGCCACCCACATAGAGCACGTCAAAGCGATCGTCTGCGGGGGCGCTGGTGGGTTTGAATAAATCCAGATTGACGCCATAGGGCAGCATGCGCAGCTTGCGGGCAGGGACTCCCGCCTGTACAAACGATCGCACGCTGAAACTGGACGGCACCGTGATGCAGTCGGCTTGCGCGTACTCCGCCTCTTCACGCTCAATGACGCGAGGATCAATGCCCTCAAAGGGGATGCCCCAACGATCGGACTCTTCTCTCAATAAGGTGTCTTGCACACGGATGTGGGATGACCCCCGGTCACACACCACCCTCGCACCACGGGCGCGGGCGGTTTTGCCGCTACGCAAAGCAGACCCAGACAGGCCTACAAAGACATCGCAGTCAGGCATGTGGCGTGCCACATGGGCGTCCAGGGTGGTCTTGGCCAGCCACTCCCATTCGCGCACGATGCGTGTGCCCAGCCAGTGTCGCTTGGGCATGGCCATGTAAGCCGTCTGCACCCATGGCCAGGTGTGGATCTTCTCGGCAGGGATCCGTTCCTGTTGGAGCTTGAATCGCGGATACCCGGTGAAGATGGCCCCCAGCGATTGACGCGAGTGGAGTTCGCGGGCCAGGTCAAAGGTGTGAAACTTTCCGGGCACAGACAGGACAACGTTCATGAGGTTCTAACCAGGCGATGAGCCAGTACTCCGCACAGCAATGCAATGGCAGATTCCGCAATGAGCATGCCCAGGCCAATGCCGCTGATGCCCGCTACTGTGCCTAGCAAATATGACAAGGCGAAGGCGAGGCTGGCGGCGAGCAGCGACCACTGCGCCAGGCCAATGTGCTGGTTGGTGGCCATCAGCAGCACCCTGGGCACATGCCAGCTGCCGCACACCGCCGCATAGGCCAGCAACAGTGACATCAGCACCGCATCGAAGCCGATGGCCCCATGGGTCCATACGCGCAATAGCATGGGGCCGGTCAGGTAGAGAACACCACTCAAGCCAACGGAGATCCACAGTCCCAGCCATGCCGAGCGACGATAGAGGGGGGCCACCGCCTTCGCACCTCCTAGCCCGAACAGGCGTGAAAACTCCGCCCACAGGGCATGTCCAAACGTGGCGGTGACTTGTACCGCCACCCGTGCGATGGTGCGGTAGCTGTTGAACACGGTGACCAGGGCCGGGCCAAATTGATGTCCGACCAGCAAGGTCGTGCCCTGAAAGCTGATGGCATTGGCCAGCGGAAACAGCATGAAGGACAAGGCGGGCTTGACCATGGAGCGGATCTCGGCCCAGTGGGCATGCTGCACCCCCCATTGCAAACCGCAGCTGTCTTGGCGGCTGAGCAGCGCCATGAGCACGACACCGAGCAATCGGGCGCACAGGCCACCCAGGGCGACGGCCGTGAAGCTGCCCCACACCAGCAGCCCGATGATCCAGCCCGCCCATTCGATCAGGCGGATGAGGGTTCCCAGGGTGGTGCCCGTGGCGTATCGACCTGTGGCTTTGAATATGGCCTCGGCCAAGCCACCGAACAGGGCCAGCAGCACCCCGCACACCAGCGCGGCCAAGGCCAGTCGCTCGTCAATCGTGTGCAGCCCGGGGATGGGCGCCAGCAGCACGGCAGGCAGGGTCAATAGCGCAAAGCCACCGCAAGCCACGAGCATGAACACCAAGGCACTTTGAAACACCGCATTGGCCTGGGCGACCTGGTCCTGGCCCATCGCCATGGTCATGCGGTTGCCGGCGGTCGACACCATGCCCACATCGGCCATCGACAGGTAGGCGGGCATGGCCGAGAGCATCAACCAGGTGCCGTAGGTGCCCATGTCCCACTGGTGCAGGAACAATGGCAAGGAGGCCAGCTGGATGACGATGTTGATGCCTTGCCCAAAGGCGTTGGCCCCCAAAGCGGCCACGACCCGCTGCACGACAGGGTTCATGTCACGCCCCGGTGCTGCCAATGATGCGGCGGCGGCCTTCTGGGTTGAGTGCGTTCAACAGGTCTTGGATGAACTGGTCTTGCAGGGGGTAGGGGTCAGGCCGCTGGGTGATCTCGGAGACGCGAAACAGCATGCCATCGACGCGGAAGCCCTGGATGGCCATCTTCACGCGGGCCAGATTGCGATCGCGCGAGCCACGTGCGATCTCATCGCCCACACGGATGAAATAGGTCAGGGGCTCGGTGCGCTTGCTGCCCAAGGTGGTCATCAGTTGGACGGATTCGATGTTGCCAAAAGGGGTGGCGACCGTGTGCTCGGTGCGTTGCTCAATGCGAAAGCCCTGCGATGGATAGCAGGCCTCGGGGGTGTGCAGCTGGGTGTCGTTGGCCTGGTCTCTTCCATAGGCGATCGATAGCATGATGGTCCGTCCGCTGGGTTGGTGCACGTAGGTGCGCGCAAAGGTCTCGCTGTACAGCCGCATGAGGTTTTCTTCTTGCACCGGGTTGACCAAGACCTTGCCACTGTTGGGGAGGGCTTGCCAGTCACCAAATTGCGCCGGGATCAGCAAGTCGTAGTGGGGTTCACCAATGACATCCGCCCAGAACTGGCGTGGCTTGACCATCTCCGCCAGCGCCACCGAGCCCAGCATCACGGCCAGTGCGATGACCAACAGGCGGAACTTGATCTTTGACTGCTTGAACAACATGACTTATCCCTGATTGGCCGCCATTCGGGCCGATATCCACCGCAGCAAACCATCCAGCGAGGTGATCAAGCCCAGCCCCACCAGGAACAACACCAGGCCCGCAAATCCATGCAGGAACCCCTGGCCGACTTCGTCGCCGAAGTGATAGGTCAGCAAGGCCAAGAAGATGACCCGCAACATGTTGGAGGTGAACGAGATCGGCACGATCAACAAGCCCAAGGTGATGTTGCGCAGGGCCGAGGTGTGGCGTGCCACGTTGAGGTAAAAGATGCCCATGGCTTCGAGCATGAACAAGGTGCGCATGCCGGCGCAGGCGTCGGCCACCAGCAATTGGTAGGGCCCGATGCTGATCACCACCCCGGTATGTGAGATGGGGTAGCCAAAGAACCACAAGACCTCTGTGACGGCAATCGAGATGTAGAGCTTGATGAACTGGCTGAAGGGGTCGAGTACGAAGCCTGGAATGGGCACCATGAACACCAGGAAGAACAGCGGAAACTTGAGCTTGTTGAGCATCGGCGTCCCACCGATCAGCAACACCAGCCCGATCATCATGGGGATGAAGGCAAACACCTCAAAGTAGATGATGCCCAGGGCCCGCCCCAAAATGTAGAAGGCGCTGCCGATGGCAAAGGCAGGCCAGGCCAGCCAGGTGCGAGGTGCAGGAACCGGTGGGGCTTGGTATTCGCGCCAACGGGTGACCAGCAGCCACAGCGATACGGCCAGCATGATGGGGCCATGGCTGTGCGCGTCCTTGGCCCACAAGCCTGCCTCGTTGTCCCGAAACAAGTCCTGCACGGTCATGGCGAACATGGCCAGCAGCCCCAGGCTCAAGACCACGATCTCCGTGGGCAAGGGCAACCAAGGGCGTGATGACGCTGGCGTGGCCATCTCCAGGGCTTTACTCGTGGTGGTCATAGGCTTGGTATCCTGCTGACTTGACCAGGCGGTCACGTTTGGCCGAGGTGTAGTCGCTGAGCACCATCTCGCCCACCAATTGTGCAAACGTCGTCGTGGGTGTCCAGCCCAGCTTGCGCTGCGCCTTGCTGGGGTCGCCCAGCAGCGTTTCCACTTCAGTGGGGCGGTAGTAACGTGGGTCCACCTTGACGATCACATCGCCCACCTTGCACGAGGCCAGCAGCTCACCGTCGATGGGTTCAACCGAGGTTACATAGCCGACCTCTTGGTCGCCCTGGCCTTCAAAAGCGAGCTGAATGCCCAGTTCTTTGGCGGCATGCTCCACAAACTGGCGCACGCTGTACTGCACGCCGGTGGCGATCACAAAGTCGTCTGCCACCTCTTGCTGAAGCATCAGCCACTGCATCTCGACGTAGTCGCGGGCGTGACCCCAGTCGCGCAGCGCGCTCATATTGCCCAGGTACAGGCAGTCTTGCAGGCCCAGGGCGATGCGGCTGATGGCGCGGGTGATCTTGCGGGTGACGAAGGTTTCGCCACGCACCGGGCTCTCGTGGTTGAACAGCACGCCATTGCAGGCATACATGCCGTAGGCCTCGCGGTAGTTCACCGTGATCCAGTAGGCATAGAGCTTGGCCACCGCATAAGGGCTGCGGGGATAGAAGGGCGTGGTTTCTTTTTGCGGCGTCTCTTGCACCAGGCCGTAAAGCTCGCTGGTCGAGGCTTGGTAGAAGCGGGTCTTCTTCTCCAAACCGAGAATGCGGATGGCCTCTAACAAACGCAAAGCCCCGATGCCATCGCAGTTGGCGGTGTACTCGGGCTCTTCAAAGCTGACGGCCACATGGCTTTGAGCCGCCAGGTTGTAGACCTCGTCGGGCTGCACCGCCTGCATGATGCGGACCAGGCTGGTGCTGTCGGTCAGGTCACCGTAGTGCAGGATGAAGTTGCGGTTGTCAACATGCGGGTCTTGATACAGGTGATCGATGCGATCGGTATTGAACATGCTGGAGCGGCG
>JAZJZP010000419.1:0-964 GCA_040389805.1 Pseudomonadota bacterium | reverse complement strand
ATCAACACGACACCGAGCTTGACCGAACCTTTGGTGAGCTGTTTGACCAGCTTTTGAAGATGCGGGACGGAGCTGCGGTTCTTGCGACCAATGACCAGGGCTGAGCCGCAATGCATCGCGATGATGCGGGCATCCGAGCCATGCGATGCGGCGGGCGTGTCAACCAGCACGTAGTCAAACTTGCTTTGCAGATCGCACAGCAAGAGACTAAACGCCGATTGTTGCAACAGTTCGACAGGATTGGGCGCCCCCACGCCCGCCGGCAGCAAGTACAGATTGGGCAGGTGGCTGACCGGCTTGATGACGTTGGCTTCTGCGCGGCCCGCCAGGATGCTGGTCAAGCCGGGGCCGGACTCCACGCCGAACAGATGGTGCAGACGTGCGGCTCGCAAGTCGGCGTCGATCAGTAGCGTGCGACCCGGCAACTGGCTGAACGCCACGGCCAGATTGGCGGCGATGAAGGACTTGCCGTCGCCCACATCCGGGCTGACCAACGCCAGGGCGCTGCGGTTCTCTTGTCCCGCCATGACCGACATCAGCAGCTGGGAGCGTAAATCGCGAAACGCTTCAACCTCTTCGCTGAACGGGTCGTTGGCGACCACCAGTTCCTCGTTGAGCGCGAGCTTTGCCGTGGGTGTGTAGGGGTAATGGAATTGCTGCGACAGCGCCCAGACGATGTCCTCTGGTAGCGCCAGGCCCAGGGCCACCACGGCATCGCCAAAGCGAACCTTGTTGTCGTTTTGGTAGTTCAGGGCCTCGGTGACTTGACTGGCCGACAGCCCTTTGGTGCGACGCAGGATGTCGCCGAGCGAGGCGTCCGCATGGGCTTGATGTTCAGGTGCATTCATGACGTGCTTTGTTTATGGGGCCAGGGCCTTGAAGGCGGTGTGCGGCAGGTGCAGTCGATGGGGTAGTTCGGTGGCTTTCTTGCGGTCGGTGATGTCGCGAATGGCGCTCGAGACAA
>JAZJZP010000418.1:0-1750 GCA_040389805.1 Pseudomonadota bacterium | reverse complement strand
CGCCTAAAGCAGGCTCCCGGACTAATCGTCTTGTGCATCCAGGCCGGGAAACAACACCTCGGTAAACCCAAACTGCGTGAAGTCCCTGATCCGCATTGGATACAACTTTCCGATGAGGTGGTCACATTCATGCTGCACCACACGGGCATGAAAACCGTCTGCTGTGCGGTCTATGAGGTCGCCATATTGGTCAAAGCCGGTGTAACGAATGTGCGAAAAGCGCGGCACCATACCGCGCAAACCGGGCACCGAGAGGCAGCCTTCCCAGCCGTCTTCCTCGTCCTGGCTTGTCGGTGTGATCACGGGGTTGAGCAGCACGGTGCGGGGCACTACAGGCGCATCGGGATAACGGGGATTGACCTCGTCCGTGCCAAAAATGACCAGTTGCAGGTCAACACCAATTTGCGGCGCTGCAAGACCGGCCCCATTGACGGCCCGCATGGTGTCAAACATGTCCGAAATCAGCAGGTGCAATTCGTCTGAATCAAACGCTGTGACGGGTTGGGCCACGCGCAACAGCCGCGCATCGCCCATTTTGAGGATTTCACGAATGGTCATGCAGCGATTATCGCGGCACAAGGCCAATCAAACGGTGATGGCTTAATGCCAGCGACGATAACCCCAGCCCCGGTAGCCGTAATACGGCGCAGGCACAACCACCACCGGCCCGGGATTGACATAAACCGGCCTGGCCGGATATGCGGCATAGGGGCTCGGCTCTATCGGTGCGACCACGCAACCGGACAGCAAGGCGCTCAGGCCAGCCAGGGCAAGCAAACCGGAAAGGCGTAGGGATTTCATGAAAGGCTCCTTTGTGTGTTCAGGACCTTTCAACGTTTTAGCCTGCCGGGCGGCGTGACTTAGCGTGTGCAAACCTGGGTAACGCCATGTAAACAAGGCCGCAAGCAGAGGCGGCTACTCTGTGGTGCTGGCGGTCCAGTAGGCCTGGCTGACCACGGCAAGGTCCGACAGACGCTTGACCATCTGGTCCATGACCACACCGTCAACAGATGTAGCAGCCAGGGTTGCCTGGATTTTGACGTCATCGTCGCCAAAGGCATGCACTTCCAGGTCGTGTGTGGGGTACTGCAGGTCTTCCAGCGCTTTTTCGAGGATGGCGAGCACCTCTTTTTGGCGCTCCCCGCTGGTCACCACATAAACGGTGTTGGTCACCTCGGCCGACTGCACATCCAGCGGCAGGCGATTGATCCGGTCGACGATGGGGCGCAGCAGGGTATTGGCCGCCAACACAAACACGGTCGCAATACCGGCCTGCACCACCAGGTCGGCGCCGGCACAGGCCCCCACGGCGCCGGAACACCAGAGGGTGGCGGCAGTGTTCAGGCCGCGCACATTGCCCTCCTCGCGCATGATCACGCCTGCGCCCAGAAAACCGATGCCGGATACAACATAGGCCACAACATGCGCGGCACCAGCCGAGCCTGTCAGCCGGTTCGCCATATCCACAAAAATCGCGGCACCCACAGCGACAAGCACATTGGTCCTGAGCCCCGCCGTACGCTGCCGGTATTGGCGCTCAAAACCAATCAGGCCACCAAAAACAAACGCAGCTGTCAGGCTGAGCATGGAGTCCAGTAAATCGGCGGAGTTGATGCTCTGGAATGCCTGCATGTCGTTGTCGCACACGGCTTCGGCGTGTTCGGTACAGAAGGCGCGGACGAGCCGTTCGGAAGGGGCGATGTAGCTCCCCGTAGTCAACGTCACCATCATGGCCGGAGGCCCATTGTGG
>JAZJZP010000417.1:0-3086 GCA_040389805.1 Pseudomonadota bacterium | reverse complement strand
TCAAGACCTCGACCGAGGCATTGCTCAGCGGCACCTCATGCAACCACAGGCGCCCGGTCAACAGCGACCAACCCATGGTCAAAAAACCAAAATGGGCCAGGTAACTGAGTTTGCGCACGGCGGCCAAACCCAGGGCAAACAAGCCCAACACCAGCAGCACGCCACCCATGACCTGTGACACCGTGTCCGACCAGAACTCATGGTCTTGATGCATGCTCTGCATGTCACTCAAGGGGCCCACGCGCACCTCGGCCAATCCGCCCGCCCGCTGTCGAGCGCTGACTCGGTCAATGGGGTGCCCCGCCACCTTCAGGTCCAGCTCGTTGTCGCCCGCACGCAGCAAAAATGCGGGCAGGATCACCACATGCGACTGGAAGCAATTGCGCGCCACCGGCTCGCTCATGCGCCCGCCGCGGTACAGCAGTTGCCCATTGAGGTGAACCTCGACATTGGAGCAAGCCCGCTCAATATAGGCCGCCAGCAACTGCTCGTTGGCCGCCGAGGGGGCTGCCGCATCAAAGTGAAAGCGATACCAGATGCTGCCCTCATACCCGGCATGACTGCGCGACCATTCATCAGGCAAGGCCACCGTTTGACCCGGCTGGTCCAGCGGAAAGTGACGGGCGCTGCTGGGCACGGCCCAGGCATCACGGAACAACAAGGTGGCGCCACCACCATCGGCCAGGGTGGGCGCGCTCAAGCGAATGGCTTCGCGATTGAGCACCACCAGCCCCCACGCCATCACCCAGGCCAAGGCCAGGCCCAGAATCAACAACAACCATGGCCCCGACCGTCCGCCCGGCACCGCAGGTGTCTTGACCATGGTCTCAGGCACGGCTTTGCGCATGGTTTGCGCCCAGGTTTGCCACCAGCGTTGCATCATGAATAAAACCGACTCCACCGCCACAGCTGCGCACCATGCGCAATACATCAAGCATTCTGCAAGATTCGTCACGCCGTGATGTCCTCGACAAGCGACAATTTGGGGGCTATTTGTTCACAGATGGGGCCTTCATGCCGCTGCGTCACCGATTCATCCCCCTTGATAACGCCCGATTGGCCCATTTGTGCGGCCCGCTGGACGACCACCTGCGCACCATCGAGGACGCCTTGGGGGTGACGCTGGCACGCCGCGGCGACCAGTTCCGCATTGAGGGCGCCAAAGGCATGCCCGAGCAAGCCCTGGCCGTGCTGGAGTCGCTCTACGCCATCTCGGCCAAGCCCATCAGCCCGGAGCAGGTGCAATTGGCGCTGGCCTCGCACCTGTCTCGCCACGCCAAGCCCGTGCGGGGCCGCAAGGCCAGCATCGCGGCCGAGCTGCCCGATCCACCAGCGCTGTGCGAGGGCCCGCAGCTCAGCACGCGCCGCGCCGATCTGCAAGGCCGCACGGCCAACCAGGTGGCCTACCTGCACAACATCCTGGCCCATGACCTGACCTTTGGCATCGGCCCGGCGGGCACGGGCAAAACGTTTTTGGCGGTGGCGTGCGCGGTCGATGCCCTGGAGCGCAGCGCCGTGCAGCGCATCGTGCTGACCCGTCCGGCGGTTGAAGCCGGCGAGCGGCTGGGCTTTCTGCCGGGCGACCTGGCCCAGAAGGTCGACCCCTACCTGCGCCCGCTGTACGACGCGCTCTACGACCTGATGGGGTTTGACCGTGTCACCAAGGCGTTCGAGAAGGGGCTGATCGAAATCGCGCCGCTGGCTTTCATGCGCGGGCGCACGCTCAACCACGCCTTCGTGATCCTGGATGAAGCCCAGAACACCACCCCTGAGCAGATGAAGATGTTCCTGACCCGCATCGGTTATGGCACCCGTGCCGTGGTCAATGGCGATGTCAGCCAGATCGACCTGCCCAAGGGCAGCAAGAGCGGCCTGATCGAGGCCGAACGCATCTTGCGCAAAGTCTCGGGCATCGCCTTCACGCGCTTCACCGCCCGCGATGTGGTGCGCCACCCGCTGGTCGCCCGCATCGTGGAGGCCTACAACCAGGCCGCTGAGTCCGACGCCCCCTCCTCCCCCAAAAGCCCCGAATGAAACCTACCCTGACGCTGAGCCTGCAATTTGCCGACAAAACCCACCGCGACCAGTTGCCGCGCCACAAAGTGGCCCGCTGGATCCGCGCCGCGCTGGAGCTGGATGGCGAGATCACCGTGCGCATCGTGGGTGAAGAAGAGGGCCGCAGTCTGAACCGCGACTTTCGCAAGAAGGACTACGCCACCAATGTGCTGACCTTTGACTACACCCACGAGCCCGTGGTCATGGCCGACCTGGTGATTTGCGCCCCCGTGATCGAGCGCGAGGCGCAGGAACAAGGCAAGCCCCTGGAGGCCCATTACGCCCACATGCTGGTGCATGGCACCTTGCACGCCCAAGGGTATGACCACGAGGTCCATGACGAAGCGGAGGCGATGGAAGCGCGCGAGCGGGAGGTGCTCACGCGCCTGGGCTTTGCCGATCCATATGCGGATTAAGCAGCCTCGATCAGTGGGTGAACTTGTTTCGCAGCGCTTGACTCACGTCGCGCAGCGGCTCGGCCCAGCTGCCCCAGGTGGTTTGCCGGAACAGGCGCGCTGAGGGATACCAGGGGCTGTCGGTGCGGTCCATCAGCCAGCGCCAATCCGACATCCGGGACAGCAAGATCCAGGTCGGCTTACCCAAGGCACCGGCCAGGTGAGCCATGGAGGTGTCCACTGAAATCACCAGGTCCATGTGCTCGATCAAGGCCGCAGTGCCGTCAAAGGTTTGCAGAGCTT
This sequence comes from Pseudomonadota bacterium, assembly GCA_040389805.1. Lineage (GTDB taxonomy): Bacteria > Pseudomonadota > Gammaproteobacteria > Burkholderiales > Burkholderiaceae_C > Aquabacterium. The sequence goes on along the minus strand of JAZJZP010000417.1, from coordinate 333 downwards.
GCGCCACATGACGCACGTCAGGATGCGCTTTGAGCGTGGCGGCATCGCTGTCACGAATGTCCTTTTGCAAGCAAAAGAGCTCGATCCCGGGCGGCAAGGCCGACAGCACCGTGGCCAGTGCGATCGAACGGTGCTGATCGTTTCGGTGGGCAGCATTACCCGACCACACCAGCCCGATGCGCGGCTGCGTTTTCGGGCCCAGTCGCTCGCCCCAGGTCTGGATCAATGACGGATCGACGCTGAGATAGGCCTTGGGCGCGGGCACCGACTCGGGCGTGGACTTGAAGGCCAGAGGCAGGCTCATCAAAGGACAGTGGACGTCAAAGGCGGGGA
>JAZJZP010000416.1:0-9184 GCA_040389805.1 Pseudomonadota bacterium | reverse complement strand
TCCTCTACGGCATCCAATTCCGGCCCCTGTCCATAACTCGCCGGGTTGTTCGGGTCGACACCTGCACCGGTCACGATCACGGACGTGTACCAGGGCTGCGACGTCAACCCTTCAAGGTCACGTTTCAACGCCGCGATTTGCTCGCGCTGGGTGGACACCAGCCGTGACACCACCACATTGAGCAAAAACGCCGCCACACCCAGAAAAATCGATGGCAGCACGGTGCCAAGCACGCGCTGCTCTTTGATCTCGTTGTCGAGCATCGCATGCGAGCCCTGCTCTTTGCGACCATGCGCTTCGCGCCCACCATAAGCCCACAGTCGCCTTGACACCCCCGCAATGACGGCCTCTTCAGACGCCCCTGGTGCCAGTTTCAGCGACACCCGGTTGAACGCACCTTGCATGTTGTACGCAGCAGCCAGGGCATCGCGGTCGATCCAGAAAATGCCATAGCCCCGCGCGTCAGGCATCCCCCACAGGCCCGCGAAGATGAACTCCGGCGACAGCGCATGGCCAACCACAACCAGGGTGCGCTGCTTACCGTTGATCAACACCTTGAGTTGGTCGCCAGGTTTGAGTTGATGCGCCTGTGCAAATCCCTCAGACACCAGCGCCTCGATGCGGCCGTCAGAGCGCAAACCCGATGCAGTATCAAGCGCACGACCGCGGCTCACCGACACACGGTTCATCCGATGTGGGTTGCGACGATCCATGCCAATCAAATGGCCAATGATGGGATCAGCCAAGCCCGAAATCTCGACCCGAACGATCTCTTCGAGCGTCGTCTGCACATCGGCCACTCCCGGGATCTCACGCAAGGTGTCTGCCAAAGCATTGGGGGCGCGTTTGACATTGGCAAACACGTCGGCGAATCGCCCATCGGCATAAAAACGGTCGCGGGCCAAGCCCAGTGAATCCACCGCCGAGAGACTGGTGATGAAGCCACCAATGCCACTGGCCACGACCAGTGCGATCGTCAAAGCCTGACTCCACATGCGCGCCAGGTCACGCAGCAACTTGCGGTCCAGCGCTTTCATGGTGAACCGCTCCATGGAGGATGCCGCAGGCTCACCATGCCAACTCCGATGGGCTGAGTTTGTGCGCATTGGTCTGGATGCGCTGAATGCGCCCATCGCCCAGGTAAACCACGCGGTCCGCCATCCCGGCAATCGCCGCGTTGTGCGTGATGATGACCGCTGTCGTGCCCATCTCCAGGTTGATCCGGGCAATCACCTCCAGCACCAACTTGCCGGTCGGATAGTCCAAGGCGCCCGTGGGCTCATCGCACAGCAGCACCTCAGGGCGCTTCACAATCGCCCGTGCAATCGCGACACGCTGCTGCTCGCCCCCCGACAACTGCGATGGAAAATGATCGCGCCGAGGGGTCAGCCCCACACGGTCGATGGCATCGTCCACCGGCATGGGATCCTCGACGATGTCGGTCACCAAGGCCACGTTCTCACGCACCGTCAAACTCGGGATCAGGTTGTAGAACTGAAATACAAAGCCCACATGACGACGCCGATACGCCGTCAGTTCAGCCTCGGTGGCGGCGCTGAGGTCCTGGTCGCCAAACGTGACGGTTCCGCTGCTGGCCACATCCAGCCCCCCCCAGTATGTTGAGCAGTGTGGACTTGCCGCTTCCCGAGGGTCCGAGCAGCACGATGAATTCGCCGCGCTGGATGTCCAGATCAACATCGCGCAAGGCATGCACCGCCACCTCACCGGTCTGGTAGATCTTGGCCAGGGCATGGGCACGAAAGATGGTCACGGCCTCACCACCCTGAGGCCGCATGTCGTCCATCATGGTGCGGTGGCTTCCAACGTTCCTCGGGGATTAAAGTTCGGAAACGAACTGGCCAGCGCTGCGTAAGCCTTCTTGGCCGACGCCGAGGCGACCGGCGGCACCGTGATGGCCAGCACAGCGTACATGTCACCCCGCGGATGACCTGGCAAGCCCTTGCCTTTGAGCCGAAGTTTTTGTCCCGACGAGGCGCCCGGCGGGATGGTCAACTGCACCGCACCATCGGGTGTAGGAACGCTCACCTGCGCACCGAGCCCCGCCTCCCACGGCGTGATCGGCAAATCAAGGTAGACATCACGGCCCTCCAAGCGAAAGTAGGGATGTGGACGCACGGTGACCTCCAGGTAGAGATCCCCGGCAGGACCACTGCCGTAACCTGCGCCGCCCTGCCCCACCAGGCGCAGATGCTGCCCTTCACTGACCCCCTTGGGGATATCGACTTCGATCTGGCGCGTCTGGAACATCACTTGCCCGCGCACATCGACCACCGGCATGCGCAGTGAGACCGTCCTCTTCCCGCCTCGAAAGGCTTCTTCCAGGTCGATCTGAACCTTGGCATGGTGATCTTCGCCCGCTGCCTGCGTGGGGCCACGCGAGCTCCGCCCCTGGGCGGTCCGGCCAAACAAGGCCTCGAACAAGTCGCCAGCACCGCCTTGCGAGAACGCCCCAAAGTCTCGGCCGCTGAACTCAAAGCCACTGTCCCATCCAGGCTGGGGCCTGAACTCCTCCGCCCCGCGATGACCACGTTGAACGGCATCGTCATACGCGGCTCGCTTTTCCGGATCGTTCAGTGCCTCATAGGCTTGCGCGACTTCTTTGAAGCGCGTCGTGGCATCGGGGTCTTTACTGACGTCGGGATGGTACTTGCGGGCAAGCCTGCGATAGGCACGCTTGATCTGCTCTTGCGTTGCGGTCTGCTCCACACCGAGGGTGGCGTAGTAATCCTTGAACTCCATGAGTCGTTCCTAGGACATGGTTCTGGCCACCCCCGCCAAGTCAACGCCGCGAAGCCAAAAAGCCAATCAGCATGCCCACGGTGGCCACAGCGCCCATGGCACCATAAGGATGGTCATGAATCGCTTGGTCCGTGGACCGAGCCGCACGGCGTGCCTTGTAAACCACGCCCTCCTCCAAGCCGTCAAGACGGGAGCGCATTTGTCTGATCTGCTTGGTGAACTCTTCCCGAACGGCCTCGAATTTCTGATCACCGCTGTTGGCCGTCTTTGACAGGAACTGATCCGCCTCGTCCACCAGTTGACGCAGGTTGCTGGTCAAGCCTTGCTTACCATTTGAAGTGGGGGTTGCGATGTTCATGGCAGTCCTTTCATGATGATGGATCCGCGTTGGCGCGGTACCTGATGTCATCCTAGGCAGCGCCTACTCAGTCCATTTGACGCGGCTCAAATGCTGACCCGAATGGCTACGCATCAAAGCGACCACTTCCTCATCACTGACTTGGTCAAAGTCCCGATAGTGCGCCCCTACCGCCCCAAAATACTCGGGCGTCTCCAGGCACACCAAGTCGTCCACCTCCGAGCGCATCTGCGCAGCCACCCCAGCAGGGGCCACCGGCACCGCCAGCACCAACCTGGCGGGCTTGCGCTGCAGCACGGCGCGAATGGCGGCACGCACGGTCGTCCCCGTCGCCATGCCATCATCGACCAGTACTACCGTCTTGCCCTCCACAGGCACGGGTGGGCGACCTTCCAGATACACACGGCGGCGTCGTTCGATCTCTTTGCGCTGCTGGGGCAACTTGCTGTTGACATGCGCCATTGACGCGCCGCATTGAGCCAGTGTGAACGCATCCACCTCAAGAATCAGCTCGGGTGCATCGGCCACGGCAGCCACGGCCAACTCTGGCTGCATGGGGGCGCCTATTTTCCGCACCAACAACAGATCCAGCGGGGCCTTGAGTGCACGTGCCACCTCCACGGCCACCGGAACGCCCCCGCGCGGCAAGGCCAGCACCACGGGATCGGTCAGGTCAAGCGCCAGCAGAGCATCAGCCAGGCGTCGCCCTGCATCCACACGGTCTTTGAACACCTCTTGCATCGTCGCACCCCCAAAGTACGCCGCCACGTTGGCATGGCAGACATGCCCCCGGACTGAGATATCGCAAACGCTCCCCTACCGCATGGACAAAGAATCCATGGGCCCGCTGGAGTCGGCCGGTGGTGGGCACACGGCTAGACCGGCCCTTGAGGAGAGCCCACATGTATCAACGTATCCTGGTCCCTTTGGATGGCAGCAGCACCTCTGAGTGCGGCTTGCGTGAAGCCATCAAACTGAGCAAGGACTTGAAGGCAAGGCTGCACCTGCTCAATGTCGTTGACAGCTACCCGATGATGATGGAGATGTCCTCCGTCGCCAGCTTCCAGGAAATGCAACAAAGCCTGCGCCGAGCCGGTGAAGAAATACTGACCAAGGCCAAGAGTGCAGCCATCGAAGCAGGCGCCATGGTCGAAACAACGCAGAGAGAAGTCGTCGAGGGTCGCGTCGCCGAAGTGATCATTGACGAAGCCGAAAAATCCGGTTCTGACCTGATCGTCATGGGCACCCACGGTCGGCGCGGCATCAACCGATTGGTGCTGGGCAGTGAGGCCGAGTTGGTGGTGCGCCTCAGCCCAACGCCTGTGTTGTTGGTGAGAGATAAATCATCCCCAAAATCCTGAGCGTCCATCAGGTCGAGGCGAACGATGAGTCACATCCTTTTGGTGATGTACTCATACACGGGCAATTGCCGCAAACTGGCATGCACACTGCATGAGCAGCAAGGCTGGCCAATCGCCGAGGTCACTGAGGTTCAGTCACGCCGCGGCGCACAGGGCCCATGGGGCTGCTTGCTTCACTCGCTGTTGCACCGACCGGCAACCATCCACTATGCAGGCCCCCAGCCCGTCCAATTTGATGCAGTGGTCTTGGTCGCGCCCATCTGGGCCTATTGCGTGGCTGGCCCCATGTACAGCTTTATCGAGGCACGACACGATCTGTTGCCCGATGTGGCCGTGGTTTCAGTGACCGATGAACACGGAGGCACCCCAGACGTCATTGCCAAGATCAGCCGACTGACCGGGCGCTCGCCCGTCTTGCTCACTGAGTTCAGTACCCGCGAGGTCGACTACGACAGCTGCGCCAGCCGTCTGCAAGCCTTTGGCAACGCCGTCAAAGCAGCACAAGACTCCACCACGCGGCCTAGCGAACAAACAAGCTACCAGCCGCTTCCCCGGCAGGCTGCAGAGGGCCGAGCGGATTGGACTGACGCTCGCTCCGCTCGATCTGCGGCTCGCCACCGTAATTAGTGAACAGCACAACGCCATTGCGCACTACCACCAGGCCTTCAAAGCGCCAACCGGTGATCGCCGTCTTGCGATGAAAGTTGAGAAAGTCGAGCAAAATACCGCCCTCGCGCCGCCGGCGCTGCTCGCCCATGCTGAATATATAGGCACGGCAGGCCTGACGCGCCAGGATGCAGTCGCGTATGCCTGCGTCGAGCTGTTCCAACGAAATACTGGGGTTGGGGGCGAGCCGAGCGACCACCTCCGGATAGGGGATCAGCTGCACGTTGACGCTGTCCTTCAAGTCAAAACCAAGCTCACTCAATTGCTGCGTGGTTGTCTCGTACGGCACGACGCGACTGAGCGCATCGCGTGCCGCCTCAAAGCTGCCAAAGCTCGACAACGTTTCGGAACTGCCACGCGGCAGCAAATTACCGCAACCGCCAAGTGCCGCAAGCGCTGCACAAGCCGCCAAGCGAATGCCAAGCATGTATCCCATGCCAATACCTCGTTTGGCCATGTTTACTTTTGCCCGGTTAAAAATCAGGTAATCGTACTCAACAACACGGCCTGCAAGACGAACCGGCGGTTCTCTACCATCGGCGCATCGCCGCCCAGTTGTTCGGCCAGTTTGGCAGTCGGGTGGTGGCAAGTGGCGATCCCATCGTAAATTGGCACACCGGCATCGCAGCGCACTTGGTAAACCAGTGCCGATGGCATGCCCTGACACTCTACCGCATCGTACAGGCGACCGAGCATGCGCGCCGTGTTCTGGACGTTCTCGGGCGTACTCAGCTCCGTCAGACTTGGCCGGATGTAGGCCACGTGCGCACCCAACTCGGTGGCTGCCCGGGTAAACAACACCGCATCACCGTTGTCCGCTTCGGACAAGAGTGCGAGTTTTTTCCCGCGCAGCAATGACTGCATCGTGCCCGCCCTGGCGGCCCGGCGCAACGCACGGGCATGGGCCAACACGACCCCCACATCGTTGGACGACATTGGCTCGTTCGGAAGAATGCTCCTGTTTTTTTGAATGGGGGACATGGCGTCATTTGAGAACTACACAGCCCTTGCACGGTATGGGACATCGTAACAACAGGCCATGTTCAAGCCTTGACGACCATCAACGCAGTAAGCAGCACCCGAACGTGAGGACTACCCATCGATACAAACCGTTCACACAGCGTTACCGAATGAAGCGCACCGTTGTCACCGCATTGTTCTGTGCTGCATAGCATTCGATTCCCGGTGCAAGAATCCATGAAAACTGTCAGGAGTCCATCATGCTCAGTAACGCTCCAGCCTCGGCTGTTGTCTATTCAATGTCAGATGTCTGCCCCCCCTCGTTCAAACCCGAGCCCAGTGCCAACGAGCGAGCCAACCAGCACATCGCCGAAGCACTGCACCTCCTGAGCGACCACCTCGCACCGCAACGCCGCATGGTGCATGCTGGCGACGTCATCTACCATGCAGGCGAGCGCTTCGGTCACCTGTACATCGTCAACTCCGGTTTCTTCAAAATCGTCAATATGTCACCCGACGGACGCGAGCAGGTTGTGGGGTTCAAGTTCAGAGGCGATTGGCTTGGCTTTGACGGCATTGCCAACAGCCAATGTGCCTGCGATGCAGTGGCGATGGACACCGGCGAGATCTGGGGCATCCGCTACGACCGACTGATGAGTGCCTGCGTTGCTCAACCCTCTTTGCTGAACCTGTTTCACGAAGCCATGAGCCGCGAAATTGCACGCGACCGTGATTCACTGATGTCGGTGTGCACCCTCCCGGCCGACGCACGGGTTGCCAATTTTTTGCGCTACTGGGTCGACTCGCTGGCCAAGCGGGGCATGCGCACCGATCAAATCACCTTGCGCATGACAAGGGCTGAGATCGGCAACTACCTGGGCATGACGCTCGAAACCGTGAGCCGAGCACTGTCCAAGCTGGAGCGCAACCAAATCATTGCCTTCGCTGAAAAAGGACGCCGTGAGGTCCTGATCCCCGACATTGATGCGTTGTCTGCCTTCGTGCAACGGTGTCTTGCGCCAGCCACTGCCACCCTACAGTAAGGCGTATGGATCCTCAGGGTGCTTGCGCGGCACTCGCGCTGAGCACACTGGCGATCGCCCTCGCCAGCTCTTGGCGGCTGTAGGGCTTGCGCAGCAATATCCAACTCGACGTCGATTCAAAATCCGCGTTGAGCAGGTCGGAAGAAAATCCCGACATCAACAACACCGGCATGGTCGGATAGCGTCTTTGCGCCTCCATGGCCAATTCAGTGCCGCGCATGCCCGCACCCAAGGCGATGTCCGTGAGTAGAAGATCGAACCGAGCCCCCAAATCCAGGGAGAACAAGGCTTGTTCCGCACTGGTGACGGAGGTGACCAGGCAACCCATCTTCTCCAAAAAGGAGCGTACCACCGGCCGCACCTCGGCATCATCCTCGACCAACAACACATTGAGCCCATCGGGAACCCGCTGAGCCGCGACCACATCCTCCACCACTGGCAACTCCTTATTCCAAGGCCTGGGAACGTACAGCGTCAGCGTCGTTCCCTCCCCTAGTGAGCTCTCAATCGAAATCGCGCCCTTGGACTGCTTGATGAACCCATACACGGTGCTCAAACCCAGCCCCGTGCCACGTCCAGGCTCCTTGGTGGTAAAGAATGGCTCAAACGCCCGATCCTTGACCTCATCAGGCATGCCTCTGCCGGTATCCGAGATGGAGATCGCCACAAAGCCATCGATCGGCGCGCTCGGATCATCCAGATCATTGCGCACCTTGCTCGGCAACGCTGGACACGCCTGCGCCCCAAAACGCAGGGTGCCACCATCGACCATGGCATCTCGGGCGTTGATGGCAATGTTCAACAGCGCCGATTCAAGCTGCCCCGGATCCGCCAACAACGGCGGACACGCCGACGGCACCTCAACTTCAATGCGGATGTGCTGATCCAGCGTTCGACGCAACATATCGGCCAGCGAGTTCAGCAACACATTCACATCCACAGAGCTGGGTTGCAGCACCTGCCGCCTTGAAAAGGCCAGCAGCTTGCCGGTGAGCTCAGCGCCCCGTTTGGTCGCCCGCACGGCCGCACTGACAAGCTGGGATCCGTAAGCGTCATTGACCACCGACGGCAGTTCTTCAAGCACCTGCAAATTGCCCTGGATCACGGTCAGCAGGTTGTTGAAGTCATGCGCAATGCCTCCGGTCAATTGCCCGACACTTTCCAGCCGCTGCGCATGATTGAGCGCCTCTTCAGACTGCGCTCGCTGCAAACTGGTGGCCAGCAGGTTGGACAGCAACTCTAGAAAACGCACCTCATCATCGCCAAAAGACTTGACCTCACGCGAACTCACCGACAACACACCGATGGTGCGGCCTCGGTCGCACAGCGGCACACTCAGGCTGCTCGTCAAGCCCGCGTCCAGCCAAGCCTGCGACACGGCCAAGCGTTGTTCGCGTCGGTAGTCGGTCACAACCACTGGTTTGCCTTGCTCAAGCACAAAGCCTGGCAGCGTGTCCACTTGATTTGTGACGTGCGTGTCCACGGCTTCACCGTCCAGCCAACCAATGCCTCCAGCGATGCGAAACTCAAGGCGGTTCGGCTCCAGCAGGAACACCCTCGCCACCTCGACTTCCAACGCCTGCGCGGCCATGGCCGGCAGCTGTTCGAGCAGCGTCTGAGGATCACGGGCGTCCACCGCCACCCGTCCAAGTTGCGCCAAGTATTCGCTGTAGCGCGCACGCTGCAAAGCCAGCTTCATGCGAGGGTAGCTCGAAACGTCGCGAATGGACACCTCCACGAACGACAGCCCCTGGTTTTGCAACGGACTCAGTGCAATCTCAACCAACACCTCAACGCCATCGCCACGCCGAGCCGCCAACTCCAACTTGGCCGCCATGGGCCTGGCTTGAGGATTGCGACCATACGACTGCCGATAAGCCGCGTGCTGCAAGCGAACATCCTCCGGCACCAGCACATCGACATGAAGCCCAACCAAAACCTCCAGCGGATAACCGAGCAACGTCGCCGCCGAAGGATTCGCCAACACAATGACCCCGTCCATGCCCACGACGATCAAGGCATCTGACGAAGCCACA
>JAZJZP010000415.1:0-6900 GCA_040389805.1 Pseudomonadota bacterium | reverse complement strand
GGTGTAGAACTCGGTCAGGCGCGGCAGGTTCTCGATGTAGGCGGCGCGAATTTCGGGCGTGTCGGCCACGGAGTTGAGGTGGCCTACGGCGCCCCAGGCACGCCCCAGACGCTCGGTCGATACGTCCAGCAGCAAGGACAAGGCGTCGTAGTCGGGCGGCACGTCCGGACCGGTGACTTTGTCCAGGGCGGCTTCGGCATCCTTGAGCAGCACGTCCATCGCAGGCGTGACGTGTTGCGGCTGGATGGCGGCGAAGGCGGGCAGGTCGCTGGTGTCGAGCAGGGGGTTGGCAGTGGTCATGGTGCGTGCGGTCCGGTGGGTGTCGCGGTTCAGCTTTGGGCGGCGTCGCGCTCAGCGGCTTCGATGGTGTTGACCAGGAGCATGGTGATGGTCATGGGGCCGACACCGCCCGGCACGGGGGTGATCCAGCTGGCCACTTCCTTCACGCCGGCAAAGTCGACGTCGCCGCAGAGCTTGCCTTCATCATCGCGGTTCATGCCTACATCGATCACAACGGCGCCTGGTTTGACCATGTCGGCAGTGAGCACATTGCGTTTGCCCACGGCGGCCACGATCACGTCGGCTTGACGCGTGTGGTACGCCAGATCGGGGGTGGCGCTGTGGCACACGGTGACAGTGGCACTGGCTTGCAAGAGCATCATGGCCATGGGCTTGCCCACGATGTTGCTGCGGCCAATCACCACGGCGTGCTTGCCGCGCAGGTCGTAGCCGATGGATTCAAGCATCTTCATGCAGCCGTAGGGTGTGCAAGGTTTGAAGCCGGGCTGGCCGACCATGAGGGCGCCTGCGCTGGCGACGTGAAAGCCGTCGACATCCTTCAAGGGCGAGATGGCTTCAATGACTTTGTGGTCGTCAATGTGCTTGGGCAGGGGCAGTTGCACCAGGATGCCGTGGATGCTGGGATCGTCGTTGAGGGCGTCGATGCGCGCCAGCAATTCGGCCTCGGTCATGGTGGCGGGGTACTTTTCAAGCACCGAGTGCAGTCCGGCGTCTTCACAGGCCTTGACCTTGTTGCGCACGTAAACCTGACTGGCGGGGTTCTCTCCGACCAAGACCACGGCCAAACCGGGCTTGTCGCCCCACGCGGTGAGTTTGGCGGCACGCTGAGCCACCTCGGCGCGGAGTTGCTTGGACAGGGCGATGCCGTCAATCAGTTGTGCAGTCATGGTTCAAGCCAGAATCAAAAAGGACGTTGAAAAGGACAAAAGGCCGCACAGAGGGCGGCCTTGGTGCAGGCGTGGGGCACAAACGCGCCCCACGGACCTTATTTGGCAGGCGCTCCGGCCGGTTGGCCGCTGGCGCCCAGGGCGATCTTGAGCAGGTCGGCCACGGTGTTGGCGTTGAGCTTTTCCATCACGTTGGCGCGGTGGGCTTCAACGGTTTTGATGCTGATGCCCAGATCGTCGGCGATCTGTTTGTTCAGGCGACCGGCCACGATGCGCTCCAGCACTTGTGCTTCACGGGTGGTCAGGCGCGAGAGCAGGGCTTCGCGGCTGGCAGCCTCTTGCGAGCTGGAGAAGGCCGTGCGGGCCTCTTCCAGCATGCGCTCGACCAGCGAGACCAGGGCGTCTTCCTTGAAGGGCTTTTCGATGAAGTCCATCGCGCCTTTCTTCATGGTGTTGACGGCCATGGGCACGTCGCCGTGACCCGTGATGAAGACGATGGGCAGGGGCGACTTGCGCTCCAGCAGTTTGTCTTGCAGTTCCAGCCCGCTCATGCCATCCATGCGGATGTCGGCGATCAGGCAGGCCACCTCACGAGGGTCAAACCGAGCCAGAAAGGATTCGGCCGAGTCAAAACAGCGAACCCGGTAGTCTTTGCCTTCGAGGAGCCATTGCAGCGAATCGCGCACGGCCTCGTCGTCATCAACCACGTACACAGTGCCTTTTTTGGGGATCAGACTCATGGATTATCGGCAAGCAAGTCGTTGGAGGGAGGGGTGACCGAATCAGAGAAATCGGTGGCACCACTGCTATCGACCGGGAGGGTGAAGGTGAACCTGCACCCCAGCACCGTTGTCCCATTGTAGAGGTTCTCAGCGCCAATGCGACCATGGTGTGACTCGATGATCGACCGGCACAAGCTCAGGCCTATCCCCAGGCCCTCGGCTTTTGACGAATGGAAGGCCTCGAACAGGCGGCTGCGCATCTCGTCTTTCATGCCCGGCCCGGCGTCGGTGACGGTGAATTCAATGACCTGGCCCTGGTCTTCTGTGCGGCGCTGCTGTACGCGCAAATCAACATGGCGGCGCGACTGTGGCATGTCTGCTGAATCAATGGCTTCGGCCGCGTTTTTGAGCAGGTTGAGCAGTACCTGTTCAATCAGGATGGGGTCGACCATCAGCATGGGCAGTCGTTGGCCGACGGTGCTGTTGAGGGTGACGCGGCGGCGGCGCATTTCAAAGCCTGCCAAATCGAGCACCGCTTCGACAATGTCGCGGGCCCGGGCGGGTTGGCGTTGGGGTTCGCTGCGTTTAACGAATTGGCGGATACGGTGGATGATCTGGCCGGCCCGCTGGGCTTGCCTGGCGGTCTTTTCGAGGGCCTCGATCATGGTGTCGTTGGAGATGTTGCCCGATTTGACCCGGCTGATCATGCCGCTGCAGTAGTTGGCGATGGCGGCCAAGGGCTGATTGAGCTCGTGCGCCACGGTCGAGGCCATTTCACCCATGGTGATCATGCGGCTGGTGAACTGGGCTTTTTCGGCCTGGCGGGCCGAGGCCTCTTCGGCTTGGCGGCGGGCCGTGATGTCTGTCGCAATCAACATCTGCGCCAAGTGGCCGTCGGTCCACTGGATGTAGCGGGCGCGCACATCAAACCACTTTTGTGCCGATTCCATGAAGATGTCTCGGGCATCCACGCCCGCGTTGGTCAGTGCTTGCGTGGGTAGTCCGCCAAAGTTGTCGACGGATTCGTCGCCATCGGCGAGGTCGGAGGGGTCGAACTCGCCGCCGGTCAATTCGGAGTGGGCACCGGGGTTGGCCCCAAACCACAGGCGGTAGGAGCGGTTGGCAAACAGCAGTTCGCCGCGCTGCACCGACACCACGGACACGGCGGCGTCCAGGCCTTCAAGCACCGTGGTGAATCGCTCATGGGCGGCGGTGAGTTGATCGCGCACCCGCTTGGCTTCGGTGATGTTGGTGACCGAGGTCATCCAGCCCGTTTGATTGCCGTGGGAGTCGATCAAGGGGGACACATACATGCGCGCATCGAACTGGCTGCCATCCCGGCGCTGCATGATGACCTCGATCCCCCCCATGGGACTGCGCCCGAGCAGCTCTTGCTGGAACATGCGGTTGAACTCGTCCAGCCGATCTTTGGGCCAGTAGGGGTAGGGCGATACGCAGCCGATCAGCTCGTCTTCGGCAAACCCGGTCATGGCGCAAAACGCCGGGTTGACGTAGGTGATGCGGCCCTCCAGGTCAATGGTGCGCATGCCGGTCAGCATGGAGTTCTCCATGGCCCGCCGGAAGTTGGTCTCTTGCACCAGGGTTTTCTGGATTTGGGCGCGGCGGCGCATGTGCCGCAGCGAGCCCACCAGGGTCCACACTGTCAGGGCCGACAGGGCCACCACCATCCAGAACAAGGTGTTGCCGACCAGATTGGTCGAGGTGCGAAACCCCATGCCACGCAGGATCAGGCCATTGCCCACGGGGGTGACGATGACCTCATGGACAAAGGTCGGGCGGGCCGCACCTTCAGCGGTGGTGTTGACGGTGCTGGTGAGCACCTCGCCCGTCATCTGCACCAGGCTGATCGCATGGCGGCTGGCAACCTCTCGGGGCACCATGTAACGCATCAGCGCTTCGAGCGAGAACTCGGCCGACAGGGTCCCGATGAAGCCGGTGTTGTCGATCAGAGGCACCTGGATCTGGATGACGCGGGCGGCCAGTCCATTGATATAGGGCTGCGAATAGACCGGTTGATTGCGCTCTCGGGCTTGGCGGAAGGCGCTTTGCGGCGCCTGCGCATCGTGCAGGGGGTTGTAGCCCGAGGCGTTGGCATAGGGGTCGAGGTTCAAACCCTGTGGCGCGGGCAAGTACAGGTTCATGGCCGAGTGGGCTGCCTTGACGGTTTCATCGGCCTGCGACCACGACACGCTGATGACCTCAGGCCGCGAGCGCATGAAGTCGCTGGACTGCTGCATGAACTGTTCGGAGCTGACCGCTTTGAGGCTGATCTCTCGGGCCATTCGCAACAGTTGCTCCTGGCTTTCGATCATCCGCAAACGCACTTGCTGCTGAACCACCTCGGTGTCGCGTTTGACCGACTCCTGCTCCCGCTCCAGCTCTTCGTTGCGCAAATACCAAAATGCGGAAATGATGGCGGCTAAAAACAACAGCACCGAGACCAGCGGCCCCAGGGTCACGTAGCGGTCTTGCTGATTGGGCGATTGCTTGCGCCACCACTGCCAGAAGAAGCGGTTGGAACTCCCGGCCGAAGGGGCTCGAGTCGGTGAAGTGGAGGGCGAGGAGGGGGACGACGGCATGGCGTGATTATCCGTGTGGCGCTTCACAATCGCGGCGAGGTCGGAGACAAGCTGCATTTTCATGGCATCTCCAGCGTTAAGGATTCACTGAAATCAACCCATTCAGATGGGGGATCGCTGATACTGAATGCACTGGTAAACACCACTGGAGACACTTCTATGTCCGCTGCCGATCCGCTGCCGTCTGCTTCAATGGACCAGGATCCTGAAGAAACGCGCGAATGGCTTGATGCCTTGTCGGGTGTCATCGAGACCGAAGGGCGCGCACGTGCCCACGACCTGCTCGAACAGTTGCTTGACCACGCGCGTCAAGCGGGCATCGACCTGCCGTTTTCAGCCAACACCGCTTACGTCAACACCATTGCGGTCGAAGACGAGGCGCAGTTCCCTGGCAACATGGAAATGGAAGAGCGCTTGCGTGCCTACATGCGATGGAACGCGATGGCCATGGTCGTCAAGGCCAACCGGCACCATCCGGCCGATGGCGGGGATCTGGGCGGGCATATTTCATCGTTTGCGTCGCTGGCGACCATGCTGGGTTGTGGTTTCAACCACTTCTGGCAGGCCGAGCACGAAGGCCATGGCGGCGACCTGCTCTATATCCAAGGCCATTCGGCGCCCGGCATTTATGCCCGCGCTTTCATGGAAGGGCGCATCACCGAAGACCAGTTGCTGAACTTCCGCCAGGAAGTCGGTGGCAAGGGCCTGTCGAGCTACCCACACCCCAAGCTGATGCCCGAGTTCTGGCAGTTCCCGACGGTGTCCATGGGACTGGGGCCGATCACGGCCATCTACCAGGCGCGTTTTTTGAAGTACCTGCACGCCAGAGGCATTGCAGACACCTCTAACCGCAAGGTCTGGGTGTTCTGCGGCGATGGCGAGATGGACGAGCCCGAATCGCTGGGCGCCATTGGACTGGCGGCCCGAGAAAAGCTGGACAACCTGATCTTCGTGGTCAATTGCAATCTGCAACGCCTGGATGGTCCGGTGCGTGGCAACGGCAAGATCGTGCAGGAGTTGGAAGGCGAGTTCCGCGGCGCAGGCTGGAACGTCATCAAACTGCTTTGGGGCGCTTACTGGGATCCGCTGTTGGCGCGTGACAAAGAAGGCATCCTGCGCAAGGTGATGATGGAGATGGTCGATGGCGACTATCAAGCCTGCAAAGCGAACGATGGTGCCTTTGTGCGCCAGAACTTCTTTGGACGCCACCCCAAAACGGCCGAGATGGTGGCCCGCATGTCGGACGATGACATCTGGCGCTTGAACCGCGGCGGCCACGATCCTCAAAAGGTGTATGCGGCCTACCACGCAGCCGCCAATCACACCGGCCAGCCCACCGTGCTCCTGATCAAGACCGTGAAGGGTTTTGGCATGGGCAAGAGCGGCGAGGGCAAAAACACCGCCCACCAGACCAAAAAGCTCACCGACGAAGACATCAAAGCCTTCCGCGATCGCTTCAATATTCCGATCACCGACGAAGACCTGCCCAACGTCCCTTTTTACAAGCCGGCCGAACACACGCCCGAGATGCAGTACCTGCACGCGCGCCGTGAGGCTTTGGGCGGCTACTTGCCCAAGCGCCGAGTCAAGGCCGAAGAGCAATTGATGGTGCCGGAGTTGTCGGCTTTTCAGACCGTGCTGGAGCCTACCGCCGAAGGCCGCGAGATCTCGACCACGCAAGCCTTTGTGCGTTGCTTGACGCCTTTGCTGCGTGACCCGAGTTTGGGCCCACGCGTGGTGCCCATCTTGGTGGACGAGGCCCGCACCTTTGGCATGGAAGGCCTGTTCCGTCAGATCGGCATCTACGCCCCCGAGGGGCAGAAGTACACCCCGGTCGATAAAGACCAGGTGAGCTATTACCGAGAGGACAAGGCCGGTCAGATCCTGCAAGAAGGCATCAACGAGGCGGGGGGCATGTGCTCGTGGATTGCCGCGGCAACGTCGTACTCGACAAACAACCGCGTCATGATCCCGTTCTACATCTACTACTCGATGTTCGGGCTGCAGCGCGTGGGCGACCTGTGCTGGGCCGCCGGCGACATGCAGGCGCGCGGCTTCTTGCTGGGAGGTACCTCAGGCCGCACGACGCTCAACGGCGAGGGATTGCAGCACGAGGACGGCCACAGCCACATCATGGCCGGCACCATTCCCAATTGCGTGAGTTACGACCCGACCTTCGCGCATGAAGTCGGCGTGATCATGCATCACGGCCTGCAGCGCATGGTGGAGAAGCAGGACAACGTCTACTACTACATCACCTTGCTCAATGAGAACTACCCGATGCCCGGCCTGCAGGCCGGCACCGAGGAGCAGATCATCAAGGGCATGTACATGTGCAAGCCCTCCGCGTCGCTCGCAAAGGCGCCGCGGGTGCAGTTGCTGGGTTCGGGC
>JAZJZP010000414.1:0-2740 GCA_040389805.1 Pseudomonadota bacterium | reverse complement strand
ATGTGGAGGTGACAGACCAGTCACCGACCAGTCAAGGGCCGTTCAACGCGTCATCGGGCGGATCATTCAATACCTCGGGATGGACCGTGGCAACCAGCGGTTCTCGGGCCAATGGTGGGCAGGCGTTGCCTGAGTGGATGATTTACGCGGCGGTGGCCGTGGCGGTCGTGTGGCTAATCAAGCGAAAGCGAAGGGGTTAGCGTGGGCCTGTTTTCAAGCAATAAAGCTATCGCAAACAACGAGACGAACAATCTCGATTTGCGCGTGGTTGCCGATGCCGGGTCAATTGGACTGAGCGGGAGCAATTCAACATTTAACGTGCTGGATGGCGGTGTCATTGCCAAGGCCATGGACACCATGAAACTGGTGAACGATTCGGCGGGTGAGGGCTACTCCAAGCTGTTGGACGTGACTAAAAGCATGTTCGAGAAAAACACCGAGCAGGCGTCAGCCATGGCCGGGACGGTTGAGAAAAACGTGTTGGACGCCTACAGAAACGCGGCCAGCGATGCAACCGGCAGCATTGACAACAAAACAATACTGGCCATCGTCGTCGTGGCCGGTTTGGCGTTTGTCGCCTGGAAGATGAAGTCATGACCGTATCAACAACCATTTCAATCAATGCACAGCTTGAGGTGCATGAAGTAGGTGACTTTTTCCGGCTCATGGAGTCTGATTTAACGGTGTCGGTCGCCTTCTATCTCGCAGGCAAGAAGCTCAAAGAAGCCAAGGGCGTTAGAAGCGGATACGCCGAAAAGTTTGAGGCCGGAACCTTCGATAAGGTGGTCATCACCAACGGGGCCACGGCGCAGGACATTCAATACGTGATTCGCTATGGGTCAACGGTGCTTTATGACGTGCCACCCATTGGACAAGTTGAGATCACAAACGCGGCGGGGCCATTCAGTCAAGGCGCGGTGGCCGTCACGTCGGCCAGCATGACCGTTTCAGCGGCCAATGTGCTGCGCCGGGCGGGCCTGTTCATCAACAACGACCCAGTGGCGACGATTTACCTGAACGTGGCGGGCGCTGCGGCGTCAGCGGCAACGGGCATCCCATTGGAGCCGGGTGATTCGTGGGAGAGTCCAGCGGGCTATTGCCCAACGGGCGCCATCATGGCCAAGAGTTCGACGGCCACGGCAACGGCTATTTGGGTTGAGGGCTGATCATGGGCGTTGCACGTTTTCAGGGCGTCAAGGTCGGAACCATCGTTCCAATGGGTTACCTGTTGGGCGTGGGTGAGCGTGGGTATTTGCCATGCGATGGCACCACGCGCAACATCGCGGATTTTCCGCGCTTGGCGGCAAAGCTGGGCACCACCTGGGGCGGCGATGGCGTGACCACGTTCGGCCTGCCTGAGTCGCGCGGCGAAGCATTGCGCGGCCTGGATCAGGGCCGGGGCATTGACGCGGGCCGGGTGCTGGGGACGTATCAGGCCGGACGGTCCAACAACCTGGAAGAAGTCCAGTCGGCGGTGGTGGGCGGAGCGCCATCGACAACGGGAACGATTGATGATGCCGGGGGTTGGTCGCCGTGGACGGGGGCGGGTGACGAGGGCGCAGATCCAAACTGGGCGCAGCGTTATCGATTGTCAGGCGGTGAAACGCTGATGCGCAATTTTGCGGCCCCCTTCTACATCAAGACATGAAGCCGATGCACATGATCGCCATCGGTGCGGGCGCCTTCGTGGCCTATCGCGCCTGGGTGGCCTATCAGCAAACCTATGGAGACGCAGGCGCGGCCAGTGCAGACAAGTCAAGCGGCTGGATGCAAGGCGCGGGCGACATTCTCACGGGCGCGGCTCAATCAATCGATTCAATGACGGGCGGTTTTATGAAGATATCAGCGATGGCCAATGTGCAGGCCGATGCACTCAACAGCGCGAACGTGCGCGCCATGCTGGCCGTGATCAGGACGGGCGAGGGGACCACGGGGGCAGCGGGTTATCAGACGCTGTTCGGCGGTGCCAAGTTCGCATCGCTGGACGATCACCCTCGGATCTTGGTCAAGCGAAGCGGCTTGGCAAGCACGGCGGCGGGGGCCTATCAAATGCTCTCCTCGACGTGGGACGAAACCAAGAGAATTATGAATTTGCCGGACTTCGGGCAAGCTAGTCAAGACATGGCGGCCATCGGTCGCATGGCGGCGCGTGGCGCCCTGGCCGATGTGCTGCGGGGTGACTTCAAGACGGCCATTGCCAAACTTGGCAAGGAGTGGGCAAGCCTTCCGGGGAGCAACTACGGTCAACCCGTCATGACCATGGCCAAGGCAACGCAGGTCTATATATCCAACGGCGGGCAGGTAACGGCATGAAGGACAGCAGAATCATCATTGCGGCGGTCGTGATGGCCGTGGGGGTTTGGATCTACAGAAAGCAAAGCCCGCAAGCGATCGCCAAGGCATCGCCAAACGGATTTGCAAGCAATGGCCGGGGCACCTCTGTGGATGCAGATGGGAACTGGTGGCAGGGTGGCCAGATGATCTACAAGGCCCCCGATAAATTGGTTTGGACATGATGAAGCTGCCTCAAATCAATATGGGCGTGGTCCTGGGTGGTGCGCTGGCCGTGGGCCTGCTGTACCTGTGGGCGCGAGGGACAAAGCAAGCCGCGCAGGACGTGGGGCAGGCTGTTGGAGGTGCCGTGGTCGGTGCTGTTGACGGCGTGCTATCGGGCGTCGTCACTGGTGTCGGTCAGGCCGTCAACGTGCCACAAACCAGCATGACAGAGTGCCAAAAGGCC
>JAZJZP010000413.1:831-1587 GCA_040389805.1 Pseudomonadota bacterium | reverse complement strand
GAATTCCTGAATTTGGAACTTAGAGGACATTGAACCTATGCTGCATTCCCAAGATCGACTGCGAATCTTTTGCGTGGCGGCAGAGGCCGACAGCTTTCGCGACGCCGCAGCCCGTTTGGGCATGTCGCCCCAGGGGGTGACTCGCGCAGTCCAGGAGCTCGAGGCCCACTATGGCGAGCTGTTGTTTCACCGCACCACCCGCAGCGTGAACATCACAGATTTCGGTGCCAAGCTGGCGCCCCGTGCGCGGGCCTGCTTGAACCAGATGGATGCTGTGCTTGCGCCTGCATCGCCCCAAGCTGCGTCAGAGATGGTGGGTCGGGTGCGTGTCACAGCCCCGCGCAGCCTCGGCCGGCTGCGGGTGCTTCCTGCGCTCAACGAAGTGGCACGCCTTCATCCGGGCATCGTGATTGACATCCGGCTGTCCGATGAGCTGGCCGACGTCGTCGACGGGCAGATCGATGTGGGCGTGCGCATGGGCCTGTTCAAGGACAACCGGTTTGTGGTTCGCAAGGTCGGTGCGGTTGGCTTCGGGGTCTATGGCAGCCGAGCGCTCATCAAGCGCCATGGTGAACCCCAACGGCTCTCGGACTTGTCAGCGCTGCCAACGACTGGGCTAATAGACCAGAGCACGGGCCGGCCATGGCATTGGTTCTTCAGCAAAGAACGCCGCGTGTTGCCAGAGCCGTTTGCCTTTGTGACCGACGACCCCGAGGCCGAATGCGATGCGGTGATGTCGGGTGTAGCCTTTGGGCA
>JAZJZP010000413.1:0-821 GCA_040389805.1 Pseudomonadota bacterium | reverse complement strand
CGCAAAACGCTTGGTGCAGGTTCTGGAGGCAGACTCGCCCCCACCGTGGGATGTCTATGTGTACCGTCCCCAGCGCGGACCCGTGCCCAAGCGGGTGCGGCTGGTGTTCGATGCCATTGCCAACGCGTTGAAAGAGGACGAAGCTACGCCTGAGAGGGCGTAACAAAGTGACTGGTGGGCTCAGGTGATTTGTTTGGCCGCACTGCCCAAGCGACAACAGCCCTCCAGACGGCGTTCAACCGCCTTAACCGAATGTGATCGTCAGCCGGGCAGCTTCGCTGCCAGCAGGTCTATCTTCTCAATGACCGGCGGTGTACTGAACAACGCCGCAGCGTTGGCCATCAATGCCGCTGCGATCTGGCCATTCAGGTGTGCCTGGCGACCCGCTTCGTTGGCAAAAGCGTCGAATACGCCGAACGCTGAGGGGCCGAACTTCAATGCGAACCAAGCGGTCGTGCCCGACTCGGCGTTGGCGAGCTGTTGTGGTGCTTGATTGATGCAACTGGGTGCACTAATGATGCGAATGTGAGAAGAAATTCCAGTTTCGTTCACGTTTCCTGGCTTTGGCTTCCGCGCACTTGACGATGTCTCTCATGTTCTGGCACTTGCCAATCTGACGGGCGCCCAATGACTCCAACGGCCCCGCATGCTCGTCACATTGCTCGAATCCCGGCTTGAACCACTGCCTCTTCCAATAGGGTTCCGTGAGATCCACGGGATTCATGCTCAGACATCGTCTGCAGAACCAGTAGCGGCGCTCTTGCCGTATCCAGTCTACGGGCATCTGTAGGACTTCGAGCTGGCGAACATTGATCCTGGCA
>JAZJZP010000412.1:0-2355 GCA_040389805.1 Pseudomonadota bacterium | reverse complement strand
CGAAGAGCTGAACCTGCCGGCGGTGGATGCCTGGCTCAAGGGCCAGGTGCCGGACCTGCAAGGGCAGCCCGAGCTGACGCAGTTTTCGGGCGGCGCGTCCAACTGGACTTACCGCCTGAAGTACCCGCATGGCGACTACATCCTGCGCCGACCTCCAGCGGGCACCAAGGCCAAGGGCGCGCACGACATGGGGCGCGAGTTCCGGGTGCAAAGCGCGCTCAAGCCGGTCTACCCGGTGGTGCCCACGATGATCGGGCATTGCGTGGACGAGGCCGTCACGGGCGCCGAGTTCTACGTGATGGAGCGCATTGCGGGCGTCATTCCGCGCAAGAACATGCCACGCGGCCTGAGCCTGGATGCACCGACCACGCGCCAGCTGTGCACCAATGTGCTGGACAAGCTGGTGGAGCTGCACCAGGTCGATGTCAAGTCAACCGGCTTGGAGTCGCTGGGCAAAGGCAGTGGCTATTGCCGCCGCCAGATCGAAGGCTGGAGCGACCGCTACACCAAGGCCCGCACCTGGAACGTGCCCAGCTACAGCCGCGTCATGGCCTGGCTCAAGGACCACATCCCCGAGGATGTGGCCAGTTGCGTCATCCACAACGACTGGCGCCTGGACAACGTGGTGCTGGCCGAGGACGACATCACCCGCGTGATCGGCGTGCTCGACTGGGAGATGGCCACGCTGGGCGACCCCCTGATGGACCTGGGCAACTCGCTGGCCTACTGGGTGCATGCCGATGACAACCGCTTCATGACCTCCACGCGCCGCCAGCCCACGCACCTGCCGGGCATGTTGCGCCGTGAGGAGGTGGTCGAGTACTACCTTGACCGCATGAAGCTCAAGGTCGACAACTGGACCTTCTACGAGGTCTATGGCCTGTTTCGCCTGGCGGTGATCGTGCAGCAGATTTACTTCAGGTACCACCACAAGCAGACCCGCAATCCGGCGTTCAAGAACTTCTGGATTTTGGCCAACTACCTGGATTGGCGCTGCAAAGCATTGATCAAACAAAGCCGGCTCTGAGCCGCCAGACACCCATGGGCGCCATCTACCTCATTCGTCACGGCCAGGCTTCGTTTGGCAGCAGCAACTACGACCAGCTCTCGGAGCTGGGCCATGCCCAGGCACGCAGGCTGGGTCAGTCACTCCAAACCCGTTTGCCCAAGGTGGATGCGGTGGTGAGTGGCTCGATGCAGCGCCATCAGGCCACCGCTGCATCGTGTCTGGACACCATGGGACTGAACCTGCCGGTGGCCGAGCACGCGGGCTTCAACGAGTTTGACCACGAACAGGTCATTGAACGCATGGAGCCGCGCTACACCGACAAGCTGGTGATGATGGGCGACATGGCGGCCACGGGCGATCCGCGTCGGGCGTTCCAGCAGTTCTTTCAGCAAGCGGTGGCGCGCTGGGTCGCGGGCCAGCACGATGCCGACTACACCGAGTCGTGGCGGGGTTTTCAACAGCGTTGCCATGACGCGGTCGATGACATCGTGGCGCAGACCGGTCCCTCGGGCACGAGTTTGGTGTTCACGTCCGGGGGCGTCATCAGCACGGTGTGTCAGCGCCTACTCAACATCCCCGATGAACACGCCTTCACGCTGAACTGGACCCTGGCCAATGCGGGCGTCACCAAGTTGATCGTGGGCAAGCAGGGTGTGCACTTGAGTACCGTCAACGAGCACAGCCACTTTGAAGGCGATAACGCCAAATTACTCAGCTACCGGTGATGGCCATGAAAACCTTGATGAAAGTAAGTGTGGGCCTCTTGCTGGCCCTGGTGGTGGCGACCGCGGCCGGCATTGCCGTGAGCTGGGCGCCCGATCAACCCGTCGCCAATCTGACGGCCCGCTGGGCCCCGGCCCCTTCGCAGTTCATCGGCATCGAGGGCATGCAGGTGCATGTGCGCGACGAAGGCCCGCGCGATGATCCGCAGCCCATCGTGTTGTTGCACGGCACCTCGGCCAGCCTGCACACCTGGGACGGCTGGGTGGACGCGCTCAAGGGCCAGCGACGGGTGATTCGGCTGGACCTGCCCGGGTTTGGCTTGACCGGCCCTTTCCCGGACAAGGACTACACCATGGCGCATTACGTGCGCTTCATGGGCGCGGTGCTCGACCACTTTGGCGTGCAGCACTGCGTGCTGGCGGGCAACTCCTTTGGCGGTGCCCTGGCCTGGGAGACCGCGCTGGTGCAGCCCCAACGCGTCGATAAATTGATTTTGGTGGACGCGGCGGGCTATGCCTTCAAGGCAGACTCGGTGCCGCTGGGGTTTCGGCTGGCGCAGATGCCGCTCTTGCAGCCCTTGGTTCGCAACCTCTTGCCGCGCGCGATGATCGAGTCCAGCGTGC
>JAZJZP010000411.1:0-3465 GCA_040389805.1 Pseudomonadota bacterium | reverse complement strand
CACCGAGATTCATTGAAACCCAGGGTGTTGCACTTCACTTTTGAATCCGCCAAGGACCTGAAACCGCCAAGCCATTTAGCACATATTATTCAAAATAATATTGCGCCCACGCAACCCATACCCAACCGAATCAGAAATACATCGAACCGTTTATAAATATATTGCGTCAGCTCAAACCATATAGTCAACATAAGCAAGGACTCTGCGCCAACATCAACGCTGGAATGACCATTTGAAAAACTTGCGACGTCGATAGACCGCGCCCACGACCAACAGCCCATTCAGCATCAATGCATAGGTTTCCGGCTCGGGAACCGCTATCACAATAGCGCCCGGCGTCACATGGTCGAGGGTCGATGCCGTGATGCCCAGCAAGTACATGTCGTTGTTGAAAACTTCGTAGTCCGTGCTGAAGTGAATGGACTTCAGCGTCTTGCCCTGGAGCGACTCCGGGACCGAGAAAGCCACCATGTCCACCACATCCGGGTTGTAATCAACGCCGACCGGAATGTAGATGGCTTGTACTGTGCTGATCCCATTGATGTGCGAGCTGTAGAGCAAGTTGGGGTCGCGCAGATCGTTGCCCGTTGTCAAACCAATCACGGGCAATGATGCTGTGTTCTCAAACTCAAACTGCACCCAGTTTTTTGTCTCGCCCTCGATGCCCCAAGCTGTGTTCATCAAGGCATAGACCGTCTTGATACCGCTCAGACCGACGTTGGCGGTCATGGTGTACCTGGCACTGGGTCCGATGCCAGCGCATGGGCCTGGGCACCATACGCTATTCCCACCAACTGGCGCGATGTTGAAAGGCACGCCTTGCGCGCTGCTTACAAGCCCTTCGGGATGGCCAGGAAACGGCGCCGCGGTGCCTGCGAAGTTAACCGCTGCATAGTCAAAAGCACAGGCATTGGCGATCATGCCAAAAGCCAAGGTGGCCGCCACGGCGAGACGTGTTTTCATGGTGTTTCCTTGCAAGTGGAGGCCAGCCAACGATGGCCATGGAAAATCCATCGTACCCACCCACTACCTTGCTTTATTGAGCAAGCGCAACTCCATCAGATCAGCCATTCACCCGCTTGTTCACTCAGCGCCCCCACCGCTGCATAGAAGCGCCCCACGTGCAGGCCATCGACCACGCCATGGTGCACCTGCACAGCGATGGGCATGAAGACCGAACCGCCCCGCTCGGTGGTCTTGCCCAGCGTGATCACCGGGATATAGGCATAAACCGGATCGTAGGGATGCGTGAACGCCGTGAAGCTGAACCACGGAATGCTCGTGATGAAGAACATCTGATCCTTGTCGCCGACCCCAAGATCAGGCGCGGCCTTCACCGCCTCCATGCGGGCCATGGCGTGGACGCTGTAACGCCTGAAGTCCTCGTCATAGACCGAGTCACAAAACGAAAACAGATCACCTTCGCGCGCCACGGTGTAGCCGGGATCCACCCGATCGAACTCATACAACACCCCATTGATGAAGCGGTGCCGAAACTCCGGCACGGCATTGACCGCCCGTGAGATGGCATAGCTCATGGCCACAAAGAACGAAGCCCCCATCGATGCGGCGACTCGCTTGATCCCGGTGACATCGACCTCACAGGTGGTGCTGAACTGGGGCATCTGTCGCGCATTGAAGGCGCGCAGGATGTCGGCACGTGCATAAGACGCCAGATCGATCGGGCGCTTGGAGGGCATCATGAGTCAGAACGCGGCGATGCCGGTGATGGCGCGACCCAGGATCAGAGCGTGCACATCGTGCGTGCCTTCGTAGGTGTTGACCACTTCGAGGTTGACCAGGTGGCGCGCCACGCCGAACTCGTCGCTGATGCCGTTGCCCCCCATCATGTCGCGGGCCAAACGCGCAATGTCCAGCGCCTTGCCGCAGCTGTTGCGCTTCATGATCGAGGTGAGCTCGACCGCCGCGGTGCCCGCCTCTTTCATGCGGCCCAGTTGCAGACAGCCTTGCAAGCCCAGCGCGATCTCGGTGACCATGTCGGCCAGCTTCTTTTGGATCAGCTGGTTGGCCGCCAGGGGCTTGCCGAACTGCGTGCGGTCGATGGTGTATTGGCGGGCTCGGGCGTAGCAGTCTTCAGCGGCGCCCAGTGCCCCCCAGGCGATGCCGAAGCGGGCGCTGTTCAGACAGGTGAAGGGCCCCTTGAGGCCGCGCACTTCGGGGAAGGCGTTTTCTTCAGGACAGAACACTTCGTCCAGCACGATCTCGCCAGTGATCGAGGCCCGCAGGCCAACCTTGCCGTGGATGACGGGGGTGCTCAGGCCCTTGCAGCCCTTCTCCAGCACGAAACCGCGGATTTGGTCCCGGCCATCTTCCAGGCACCTGGCCCAGACCACGAACACATCGGCGATCGGCGAGTTGCTGATCCACATCTTGCTGCCGCTGATCTTGTAGCCGCCGTCAACTTTAGTGGCGCGCGTGATCATGCTGCCGGGGTCGGAGCCGTGGTTGGGTTCGGTCAGGCCGAAGCAGCCAATGTATTCGCCAGTGGCCAGCTTGGGCAGGTATTTGCGCTTGGTGGATTCATTGCCAAACTCGTGGATGGGCACCATCACCAGGGACGACTGCACGCTCATCATCGAGCGGTAGCCGGAGTCGACGCGCTCGATTTCACGGGCCACCAGGCCGTAGGAGACGTAGTTCAGACCCGCGCCACCGTACTCGGCGGGGATGGTCGCACCCAGCAGGCCCAGCTCGCCCATTTCGCGAAAAATCGCCATGTCAATCTGCTCGTGACGAAAGGCATTCACCACGCGGGGGGCCAGCTTGGCCTGAGCGTAGGCGTGGGCCGCCTCGCGGACCTGACGCTCTTCGTCGGTCAGCTGCAGGTTCAGCAGCAATGGATCATCCCAGTGGAAGGAGGCTTTGGTCGAGGTAGACATGGTGGGGGTCCTTGAGGGTGTGGATCAAACGCCCGAACAGGCGTCAGGATAAACCCGGCTATGCCAGGGTCTTCTCCTGCCCCTCGGGGGGCGGTGGCCCGCCACGGTGCGACTTCGTCCAGCTGTAGTCCTCGGGCAGCTCATCGCTGACGCCAGGCTTGCCCACGCAATCGCCCAGCTCAGAGTTGATGACCACGTGGTGGTTCAGGGGATGACCGGCCTCGTCCTTCTCCTTGCGCCGGGCTTCAGCGAACGAGAGTGCGGCGAGCAGTTGGGCATCCGTGAAGGCCGCAACGAAGGGGCGGTCATTGGTCAACCAATACACGACGATGCTCATGGTGGGTGGCCGTTCAGCGGTAAAACACCTCAACGGTGCCCTTCAACTTGATCGACATCGGCCGCCCTTTGCGATCCACCGCCTTGCCAGCGGGCACCTTGACCCAGCCTTCGCTGATGCAATATTCCTCGACGTCGGAGCGCTCCTTGCTGTTGAAGCGAATGCCAATGTCATGCTCGAACACGGCGGCGTTGACTTGGTGCTGTCGGATTTCTCGTTGCCGGCATT